>JANOIV010000082.1:0-16717 GCA_031407875.1 Desulfobulbaceae bacterium
CTTGGCATTCTGTTCTCCTTATAGTGACTCAAGAAGGACAGGATACCTGTTGAAGTTACCCCACGACTACACTCTCATTTTACACTGGCCGGATTGCTCCGGAATGGTGGCCTTTTTCGATTCGGAATGCTGGCCGCTTTCCCACCGGAACGCTGGCCGCTTTCGCCCGGAATACGCAATCTTCTCTCCGGGGCCGTGGTTTTTGTCGGCGACGGCAAAGAAGCCGATGTTTTGGTTCCTTTCTGGAAAAGACTAAAAATCGCGAAAGCAACGATAGAAGCGGTTGCTATGGATATGTCCCCCCCCTCATATATCTCGGCAGTTTCAGCAAACCTTCCAAAGGCCGTCATTGTTTTCGATCACTTCCATCTCGTCAAAATGTTCAACGACAAGCTCTCCGATCTGCGTCGAGATCTCCAGAGAAAAGCCAAGGCGGCCGATCAGGAGATCCTCAAGGGGACCCGCTGGCTTCTCTTAAAAAATCCTCAAAACCTCAAAGAGAAAAACAATGAACAGCAACGTCTTGAGGCTGCCTTGCAACTCAACAAACCACTCGCCACGGCCTACTATCTGAAAGAGGACATGCGTCAGCTCTGGTTGCAGAAGGATAAGGCTGCCGCCGGTTCTTTCTTGGACGACTGGATTCTCCGAGCCAGAGGTTCAGGCATCAAGATGCTCGACAAGTTTGCAGATACCCTGGATCGCCACCGCATCGGTATTCTGGCCTATTACGATTATCCGATATCAGCAGGCCCCTTGGAGGGGACCAATAACAAAATCAAAACATTGCAGAAACAGGCATATGGTTTTCGGGACATGGAGTTCTTCAAACTGAAAATTTATGCCCTTCATGAAACAAAGTACGCTTTAGTCGGATGAACCTCTTTTTCTATTCCTCCTGTTGAACCTTTCTCACAGCCCCCTTGACCGACATGGCATAGGGTTTATTACCCCGAAGAAATTTCGGAATGGTATTTCGGGCATTTCTGGCATCAGTCATCGTTGGATATTCGCCATAAAATACATACTTTACATCGGGGGCTGATTCTTTTCTCAGAATATAAACTTTATCGGCTTGGCCCTGAAAACTCTCCTGAGCCAGCAATTTTTTCAGCTTTTCTTCGTCATCGCTGTTCGATATTACCATGAGCTGCACAGTATAGCGGTCATCCTTTAAGCCCAGAAGCCAGGGTGTCCCGGCAGATATTCTGTGGGAATACAGCCGGTCTCCACCCGCGCTCTTTTTGACCGTGGTGGGCTCCTTAACGGGGGCGGGTTTCGCCTTGACAACCTTTGGCACTTCCATCCTCCGAATAACCGGCGCGACCGTTTGTTTCTGCATTGACTGCTCTTTTATTGTGTCAGACTTGATTTTTGCAGGTTTCATCAACTTGATCTCGGCAATTTTATTCTTTTCTTGTTGTATGCCGTGGATGGGCTTTTGGGGAGATTCTTTCACCGCATTTGCTACCATCCTATCGCCGTGCTTCACAGCCTCCTTGGCCTTGATGGTCACCGCCGGGGCAACCTCTTTTTTGCCCGGCTCCGCAGGCAGTGTCACCTTAACGGGTGCATCGGGTTTCTCTTTTTTCGGTACTGTGAGTTGTGCCTTTACTGCCGATGCAACGACTTTTCCTTTCTCCGCTGTCACAGGTCGAGCTGTTTTCTCTAATACTGCCGGTTTTTCGTTTTCCGGCTTGTTCGGCTTTACCGTTTCAGACAATGCCGCGTTTTTTTCATTTTCAGAAACTGCTGGCTGTGCTGTTTCTAACTGTGTAGCTTGTTTTTCTTTCTTTGGTTCAACAAACTGCACCGTTTCCATGGGGGGAGGAGGCGCAGCAGCTTTTTCATTTTCAGGCTTTGCGGGCTTGGCCATTTCTATCGGGAGACTGGTTTTTTCCTTTTCAGGCTCTTTTACAATCTGATCTGCGGAAGGCGTTTCAACAGAATTTTCAGCTAAGCGACCAATCGACTCCGGTTGCGATATGGCAATCTTGTTTTGTGCCTCCGGAGAACTCTCAACAGAAGTTAAGTCAGACTTCTGCCCTGGCTGCATGAGCAGAAAGATGACAAGGACGGCACAAAAGACACCACCACCCCACACGAGGTTGCGTCTGTTCAACCGGACTTTCTTTGTTGCTGCAGGCTTCAACCTTCTTCGCGGTTTGGTTTTTTCCTCCACCTCCTGAACATTATCGAGCAACACGAGAAAAGAAGTGTCAGGCCCCAGCGCCAGCAATGAATCTTTGGCCAGGGCCTTGATTAGTCTGAAGTTACCAGAGCTTACAGCAAAGATTTTTTCTGCAGTTTCACGGGTAAAGGTACCCTGTTTATCCGCCTGCCTAATGTGTTTTGTGGCATGATTCAGATACGCGATGGTCTCCTCACGACTGAGAGACCCAAGGGTAAAATGTTTCTCTTCTACTACCTGAAAGTTGCATAAGGCAAGATTTTTAAAATTATTGTGCAGACCACTTCTTCCAGATAGGACAATCTGCAGGAGTGGGCCAGAGGCATTGATCTGATCAAGCATCTTGCGAATCCGTTCCAAGGTTGCCAGGTAGACGCGTTCCGCTTCGTCAAAGATGATGAGCAACCGAGCCTCCCGTTCTCTCAGGATTGCGGCAATCGCCTGTAACAGTCTCGGAATATCCCCGCTAGCGATCACCGGTTCCACCTCGAGTCGGCGAGCAACTAACCGGACAACATCCTCAAAAGAATCGACAGCCTGAGAGAAAAATACCGCCACGTAATTTGCAGATATTTTTTGTTCGACCATCCGGCACATCATGGTCTTACCACTCCCCTCATCGCCTGTCAGGGTTACGACAGAGACCTTACTGGCTATTGTCCTCAACAGTTCATCGAGAATTTCTTGTCGATTCCCGCCAGGATAAAAACACTGAGCATCCACCGTCTCATCAAAGGGGAAGCAGTCCACAAGGGATTGTGCAGTCTCACGTGGTTTTTGTGTATTCATGGAAACGCCCGTTATCAAAAAGACATGTTGTCTTCAATTCTGCTTTGCTTCTCTCGAAGGAAATGCTGTGCTGCCAATTATCAAGAATCTCTGATGATCAACGAAAGGTCTGTATGCACCCTCTGCTCATCATTTTTTTCAGACCTTCTCGCCAAGGGCATTTAAGCTTGAAAAAAGAATATAATATACCATATTATCTCTCAATATATATCATATTATACCCATGAATTTCATACTGGGCGCTCTTTTTCCGGCAATCGATCATCCAACCAGGCAAAATCACTCGCATCCTGCCCTGCATGTTCAAGATTTTCAAATCCTTTTCCCGGAACGTCCTTCTTCGCGTGGCTCCTTTATTGACTTTGCCAGGCAAGGAAGGTAATACTTCGGAATGCCGGTGTTTCGCTTAACAAAACATATCCATTTCCCTCATCCGGAGCTGGCCGAGGACAATGGTCTTCTCGCAATGGGAGGGGATTTAAGCACTGAAAGGCTCATAGCAGCATACAGGCAAGGCATCTTCCCTTGGTTTGCCCAGAAAGATCCGCTTCTTTGGTGGTTCACCTCTCCTCGCTTGGTTCTTTTTCCTTCCGAGCTGAAAGTCTCAAAAAGACTCGCACGATACCTGAGAAACTCGGATGTTACCGTCACACTGGATCGGGCATTCGCTCAGGTTATCCGCATCTGCGCAGATATTCGTACAGGCTCACGCCGGGAGACCTGGATTTCCAAAGAGATGCAGGATGCGTATATTCAGTTGCACAAACTTGGCTATGCCCATTCTGTTGAATGCTGGAGAGATGGGGCCCTCGCCGGTGGACTCTACGGGGTTGCACTCGATAAGGTTTTCTTCGGGGAATCGATGTTTTCAAGAGTGAGTAACAGCTCAAAATTGGCTCTTATCCACCTAGTCGCTCATCTCGGAGAAAGAGATTTCCAGCTCATTGACTGTCAGATGACCACCCAGCACCTTTTACGCTTAGGTGCGAAGGAAATCCCCGGACGACAATTTTCCGCTCTTCTGCAGCAATATATTCAAACAACACATCCCGACGGGACATGGAAAAATGATACGCAAAACAACGACTGAAACATGCGCAGGCTGCGGCCTAAAGAAAAAACTCAGCAAACTGGGAGACCTTTTTGTCTGCACTGATTGCCATGCAATCATAAAAACTGTGCAGACTCATCCCGATTCCCTTGCAGAAATCCTGGCAATAGCCGGTCTCAATCAGGCAGAAACAGCCGCCAACCCCTCCGGGGCCACGCCTGAAAAAAGTCAGGAATTGCCAGATGTTCTCGATGCAGTGCGCTACAGGACAACGGATAGAGACCGAAACACCTGGTATGTCTCAGTAAGCGAACTCGAAGGCCACCCGGTCGAGATATTCGCCTCGACAGCATTTGACCGGGATCATCACCTGCAATCCCGGATCTCCAATCTAACGACTATCACCCGGTTGATCTCCCTCATCCTCCGTCATGTCTTTCTGGGAGAAGTCCTCACCCTTGAAAAGACCCTGACGCAACTCCACAGGAGCTCACGACAGAAGAACGATCTCCCCGATATGCTCACCCAGGTGCTGAGCAATTACATAAGTAAACAGCACCCAGCCTATGACAAGGAGGCCGATGCCCCCTGAAAGTGACCTCTTCAGCCGACATCTCAACACTCCAGAAAGAATTCGTACGGGATGAGGGACTTGTCAAAATGTCGCAGGACTCGGGAAAGGACATGAAGATCGGGGACGGTGAAGGTCAACTGCCAGGAAGGCTGTAGGGATGAATAGCTGGAAAGCACTTTAAGGTCGACCATTTCCAACTCGTCCGTCGCACTTTGCAGGGCCTGCATTACCTGGGATCTTGAAGCTTTGAGGATTTGCAGGATCTGCTGTTTCAGGACCTGGGTCTCTCTCGTTTTCCAGATAACATTTACCGCATCTTCGCGCTGGAACTTGATCTCATGAAGCCGGGAGCATTTCTTATGATGCACTGAAAGCCCTTTCTCGGTGAGCAGAGCACAATTATCCTTTGCTGTGGGGTTTGGTTTGCAGCAGGAGGAAAGCTTGACCGAGACAGGATCAAGGGTAGTCATCTCAATTCTATTGAAAGCCCCGGTCGGTGTGACCAGTGGCGACACCCCACCGAAGAGATCGGCGATGATTCGCTCGATGACCTCTCGAAGTTTTGAGCGACCTTCGCCGATCCGGATATACAGTTCTTCGACATTTTCCAGGGAAAAACGGGCCAGCAGCCTCTGCAGCCCCTCACCGCTGAGGATGTCAAAGGGAACGCCATAGCGCAGCATCTCTTGACGCAGGAGAGAATGCCCCACCTCCTGAGATACTTTTCTGCGGCGAATCCGAAATCCTTTCGCCAATTCAGCCCGGGTACGGGGGGTCTTGCAAGAGTTGAGAACCTGAGGATCAAAATGAACAGGTTTGTCGGCCCGAATAACCCTGACCATATCTCCATCCTTCAGAATATGGTCAGGCGGCACCCGTTTATTTCTGATCATTGCGCCAAGGCAACTGTTGCCGATCTGGGTATGAACCCGGAAGGCAAAGTCAAGCACAGTTGAGCGGAAGGGCAGACAGACGAGGTCGCCCTGGGGCGTATAGGTGTAGATTTCCTTTTTGCCGCTTGCGGCAATGACATCCCGGTAGGAAACTGAATCATCTGAACTGATGACATCAAACATCTCCTGGATTTCCTGGATGAACTTCCCCTGTTTTCCCGTCTTAGAACTCCAATTTCTGAACAGGCCTCGCTGAGCTCTGCGGGCCATTTCACGGGTACGGATCTTAAAGAGAATTCTCTGTCCTTTGATGATCGCCCGGGCATGCAGACCCTGATATCCGGTGGGTTTGGGATTGGAGATGAAGTCACGGATGGTCCTTGGAATAGGCCTGAAGGTCTGACTGACGACGCCCAGCGCCTGATAACATGACTGGACATCGTCCACCACAATCAGGATTTCCATGGGAGTGTCAATCCGTTTCAGGAGAAGCCGGTTGCTGGTGTCGTAATAGGCCCAGAGTTCCTTGATCCGGACCGCCACTTCACAGACGACATGATGTCCCTGGGCTTCCCGCTGTAATTGCTGGGCGATCTCCTCTCCAATCGGATCCTGGGTGAGTTGCCGTATATGCCCCTTGAGTTTGGCACCCTGTTTCGGAAATTTGTATGACAAGGCCAGATTGTACATCTCGCGCTTCATGTTGAACAAACCGAAGACAGTGGCCAACGGGGCATAGATGTCGACTGTCTCGTCGGCGATCCTCTGCCGTTTTCTTTCCGGCAGTGCCCTCAGGGTCCGCAGATTGTGCAGACGGTCAGCCAACTTTACCAGCATAACCTCGGGCCTGAGTGCCGCACCTGAAAAGATCTTGCGATGCGTGCGTTTGTGGTCCAATTGATTGTCGCCGGAAACGTGGGTGACTTTGGTGCAGCCCTCGACTATTGCCTGCACATAACCGCCGAATTTTTTACCCACCACTTCGGCTGTAACCTCTTCCACGTCCTCAACTGTATCATGCAGGAGGGCCGCGGCAAGTATCTCGGGATTGGTGATATCCATCTCCTCGGCGAGTATCTTTGCTACCGAACACGGGTGCAGGATATAGGCATCTCCGGATTTTCGCCACTGGTCGAAATGTGCCTTGGCCGCGAAATCCAGAGCCTCCCAGAAAACCGACTCCCCGGGAGAAACAGCAAGGAGTGTCCGCATCTGATTGCGGTAGGCTTCAAGATCAAAGGGGATGCGTTGCATATTCTCCTGTTTTTCAAGATGGATAAGCAATAAGATTGACAAGGGGTATTTCCTTCCCTTGTCTATCTTTCTACTTTGCCAGTCGTCCACCCTATGCTACACTGAAAGGGCCTTGGAGAGCTTTTCTCTCCCATTTTTACAATAGTCTAACAAAATTCCAATAGAGGGGAAATAAAAAACACCCATGCCAAAGAAAAGCCCCCCCCGAAAGGCCCATTTCCACAGTCCCAGACATGGTGGCAAGAATAAGGATACGCAGTCGGTTGAATCCTGCGAAAATGATATTCTCGCTTTTCTTTATCAGAACAAGAACTCCGTCAACATCAACGACATAGTTGACGAACTCGCGGCAAGAAACTCGGAGAAAAAGGTCATTGAACGAAGTATTGATACATTGATGCAGGAAGGCCTCATTAGGAAATCCGGCAAGAGGCAATTTGTCCTCAACAAAGATGCGCTCATCTATGAAGGACTTCTGGAACAGAACCCACGTGGATTCGGCTTTGTCTCAATCCGCACCAGCGCGGTCGATGCCCCGCAACTGAGCAGAGATCCCTTCATCCCAGCCTCCCGTTTGAAATCAGCCCATCAGGGCGACAAAGTTCTGATACGGGTACAGCGGGTCCGCAGTGATGATCGTCCAGAGGCCTCGGTCATCAAGATTCTCGCTCGCGGAACCGAGCGATTGGCTGGGTTTTTCTCGCAGGATACGCGGGGAGGCAGGGTAATTCCCGAGGATCTTCGCTATTCTTTCACCGTTCTTGTCGATGCGAGGTCCCATCCTGAAATCCGCAACGGTGATGCAGTCATTGTCAAAATCGACGACACCGAGCAGTCAGCTCGAACCGTTAATGGTGAGATCCTCGAGGTCCTCGGCTCTTCTGACAACATAGACGTGCAGATGCGCATGGTCATCGAAAAATTCAGCCTTCCCCATATCTTCAGCCCACAAGCCGAACAGGAGGTTGCAGCGCTCCCGGAAGACATCGTTGCAGAAGAAGGTCGAGAGGATCTGCGGGAGGTGCTCCATGTCACGATTGACGGTGAGACCGCTAAGGACTTTGATGACGCAGTGGCGGTCATCAAGACGAAAAAGGGGTTTCGGCTATATGTCTCCATCGCCGATGTAAGCCATTTTGTCTCTCTCGGATCGGCGCTAGATCGTGATGCCTGCGAACGCGGAACCTCGATTTACTTTCCCGGACGGGTTATCCCCATGCTGCCGGAAAAACTCTCCAATAATCTCTGCAGCCTGGTCCCCGACCGTGATCGCCTGACCCTGACAGCTATCCTGGACTTTGACCGTACCGGTACGCTTTTGCATAAACGCTTCACCCGCTCCATTATCCGCAGTCGCCAGCGCTTCACCTATACAACTGTCCGGCAAATTCTGATCGACAAAGACACCGAAACGCGCAACACCTATAAATCTTTTCTCACGCCCCTCAAATGGGCCGGAGAACTGGCTGAGGCCCTGCAAAAGATGCGGCGAACCCGAGGAGCCCTGGGTTTCACCCTGCCGGAAGCGGAAATAAGCCTTGATGAGGACGGACGGATCCAATCGATCAAACGGGCAGAACGGAACTTTGCCCACCAGATGATCGAGGAATTCATGCTGGCGGCCAACGAGGCTGTGGCAACGGCCTTCACAGAGCAGGACAGAAAAAGCCTGTACCGCATCCACGAACGGCCTGCCCCTGAAAAAGTAAGAGAATTCAGCATCTTTGCTAAAAGCCTTGACCTGCATCTGCCTGAAGTTGAGAACAGCCCCCACTGGTTCGCCAGGGTCCTGGATCTCTGCAAGGGCAGCCCGAAAGAGTATATCGTCAACAACCTGCTCCTCCGGACAATGCAGCAGGCCCGTTACTCTCCTGACAATGTCGGCCACTTCGGACTGGCCGCCACCGACTACACCCATTTCACCTCTCCCATCAGGCGTTACCCTGATCTCATGGTCCACCGTGAATTATGCCGAATGTTCAAACTGGACCCGCAAAAACCTCGAGATAGGGAAAAACAGATTCTTCTCAAAGACGCCGGTGATTTCCTCTCCGGCCGTGAGCGCACGGCAGTCAACGCCGAACGGGAAATGAACGACAGACTCAAGCTCCTGTATATGGAAAAACACCTTGGTGAAGTCTTTGACGCCGTCATCTCCGGAGTCAACGATTCTGTTTTTTTCATTGAGCTTCTCGATTTATTCATCAGCGGCTCCGTTGCCCTGGAGGATCTGTCGGGGGATCATTATTTTTACGACGCGCGACACCATCGCCTCACAGGTGAAATAAGCAGAAAGGTTTTTCAATTGGGAGACACCCTGCGCGTCATCGCAATCAGTGTCGACAGAGGGAGAAATCGTATCTCCTTCAAGCCTTTTACAGAAAAGGGAAAATGAGTGGCATGGAATGGAATTCCGTAACAAAAAAAACAGGCGATGACACTGCTGCATCTTTTTGCTACTTGACGATAGTTGACATTTCGCATAGAAATTACAGATACAATCAATAGCAAAAACTCTGGCATATTAGACAACTCGCAGTTATTGAGAAGGAGAAGTCTCATGGAAGATACCAACTGGATCGTATTATTCTTCGACAGTCCCTTTGCAAAAGGTTTGACCCTCGGTCTGGTCTTTTGCCTCATCATATATATTCGCGGTTTTTTGCGAAGACGGGAACTGACCAAAGAGGTGGGACGCCTCAGAGGTCACCTGCACACCAAACTCGAAATTGATTCCGCAGATAACGAGAGAAGGAAGACCGAGCTCAACAACCTCAGACAAGAACGTGACAATCTGAGAATTACTGTCCAATCCCTCAATCAGAAACCCGGGCGTAAGGAAATACGGCAATATTTTATCTACCAGACAGCCCTCGATATAATGTTCGAAAAGGCGCCCGGCTTTGCTCCAGCCTGGCAGATCACCGTCAAGGAGGCCGAAAGTCTCTTTGAGAAATCGGAAAGAGGAGTGGTCCCTCTGCTCAAACGTCTTATGCCGACAACACCGGACAAACAGGCTGAAGAGTACGAAAAAATCAGCAGGATCTCAATAGCCGAAACAGCCAGATAATCTTACACGGGACATACTCGTTCGATTGAAATAACAGCTTTTTAAAAATTTTCCCATGGGATTGCCCGTTGCGTTCGTGGCGATAGGCTTTCATATAGAGGTGCACTTGTGATGAAAAGATGCTTTTCTGCCCCAGAAGCTCACCGATATTGAATAATTATGCCTCTAGATACCTCACTGCTCGATCATGTTGCCATTGTCCTGGTCCATCCCAAATTCCCTGAAAATATCGGAGCAGCGGCCCGGATTGCCTGGAATATGGGGCTCACTCGTCTCATTGTTGTCCGCGACACCATGCCGGATCATGAAACAATGGCCAAGATGGCCACCCATAAGGCTGCTCATCTCATTGACAATCTGGAGATACACCCCCATCTCAAGGATGCCTTGGCTCCATTCAGTATCGTCGTTGGCACAACAGCCCGCCGGGGACGGCAGCGAATTCTCGAAAAAACTCCTCGTAATGTGGTGGAAGAGCTCGTGCCGCAGATCGCCGGCAACCAGATAGCTTTTATCTTCGGTCCGGAGAACTGCGGCCTGACCAATGACGAGCTGAAGTACTGCCAGATGACCTCCGCCATTCCGACTGCTGATTTTTCTTCACTTAATCTGGCTCAGGCCGTGGCTATTCACTGTTATGAACTGCATTACGGCCTCATCCACGCCCAGAAGGACATGAAGCCCGTCCCTCAGTATGCCTCTTCATTCGAACTCGAAGGGATGTACTCCCATATTGAAGATGCGCTATTGCAGATCAATTTCCTCCAGGAAAAGAGCCACACCTACTGGATGAACAATATCCGCCAGTTCCTCTGTAGAATCCGCCTGTCTTCAAAGGACACAAATATCATAAGAGGGATATGCAGGCAATTCCTCTGGTATCAATCCTCTGTTACCGCTAAGACCTCAAAAGAAGGCGACACCACATGATTAATCGCCCACCAGCCATGGTGAACGCCCCCTCAAACAAATTTTACCCACCTCGTATCGATGAATCGCAATCCTTATTCCGCACCCACCTCATCACCACACTCCTGCCAAAAAAGATATCAACAAAAAAGCTTATCGTCATTGAGGCCCAGGCGGGGCAGGGAAAAACGACACTGGCCTCACAGTTTCTGAGCTTCAATCAGTTTGATTATATCTGGTACCAAATTGGCCTTGAGGATTCAGACCCCTTCTTCGTTCTCTCTTCACTGCTGCTCAATCTGAGCTGCAAATTTCCTGAATTCAGCTCATTACAACTCGGCTCAATTCTCAGTGAAGGCCAGGTTGGGCCCCTTGACATCCAGAGATGTGCAAACATCCTCCTCCACGATATTGATGCCTGCTTTTCCCATGATATCTGTATTGTTTTTGACGACATCCATCTGATTTCCAACAGCGCCTTGACCAACAGTCTCCTGGAATATCTTCTCGAAACCTCTCCTCCAAAGCTCCATTTTCTCCTTACCAGTCGCCATCCTCTCAAATTCAAATGCAAGGTTTTACGCAACAGTCAGGCCATTTGCTACCTCAAAACAGAGGATCTGGCCCTGACCCATCTGGAAATTGAGACCCTGTTCAACACCATCCTGAATCAAGAAATCAGCAGAAAGGAAGCCGAGGAAATACACCGGATCACCAGCGGCTGGATAATGGGGATCATCCTGGCAAGCCATCCCATCTTCGGAAGAGGCAAATTCTGGCAGACCGCCGGCAAACCTGCCCAATATTCCTCTCCTGATCAAAGCCATATGCTTGAATATTTTCAGGATGAAATCTTTGATCAGATCCCGGATGCACTGCACATCCCCTTCCTGAAACTTGCAATACTCAGCGAGGTACCTGTCGATCTCGCTCAAACAATCACCAATATTCAAGATGTCGAGACCATCTTGTGCAAAATGGCCCGGAGTAATTTTTTTGTCTACCAGCTAGACAACCATCAGCCCACCTTCCGTTTCCACCATTTTTTTCAGGAATTTTTACAACTGCGGGCAAAACACCAGCTATCCCCGATGGATATCGATCATATCCATACCTGTGAAGCGGAGTACTATTTGCAGAGAGAAGTGATCGACAAGGCTATGCTATGCTACAAAGAAGCTGGCGATTACAAAACGATGGAGAAAATACTGAAAGAAAAGGGCATGGATCTCATAGCCCGCAACAAGACGCTCGCCATCCTCGCTCTTCTACAAACCATCCCGGAGACCACGCTTTTCCGATATAGCTGGCTTACCCTCTACACCGGTCTTTTGCGGATTGATTACATCCCGCAAGACACATTGCCGTTTTTTGATACCGCACGGGCAGGCTTTAGAGAAACAGGGGAAGAGATCGGTGAAATCATCTCACTCTCCCAGACCATCTATTATCACTATGTCGTTTCAGGTTGCTTTAATCTCGGGGCAAAGCTTCTGCCACGCACAGAGGAACTCCTGCGGAAAAACGAGGCGAACCTCCCCGTGCATGTCAAGATCATGGCGGCAAGCAATCTGGCTTTTGGACTGTGCTTTTTTAGTGCCGAAGTGAATAAAGCCAGAACCTATATCGCCATGGCCGCAACTCTCGCGGGTAAGCATGACCTGCACAATTTCACCGCCTCAAGCAGATTCATACAGGGATACATTGAACTACTGAGCGGCAACACCTCGAAGTTTCTGAAAGAGGCAGAGATCTGTTTCTCACTGCTTAACGACCGGCTCGTCGGCATGGCCAACAAGCTGACCATTCGCATCATGTATCTCTGCTATCTTTCCATGGCAGGAGATCATCTCAATTTCTCGGCAGAAAAGCAGGCAATTGACACATCCATTGATCAAAAGGTTTTAGACCAGACTGTTGCCGCCCCCTATCTGTATGTGTGGGGTAGCAGCAGTCTCTTTTCCTTAGGCAAAACTGAAAAGGCGATGGCACTCCTCAACAGAGGACTGGGCAGCACTTCAAGCGCGACAACCGACCATATGCACAGCCAGCTCCTACAATGGCAGGCCTTTGGTCATGCGCTTCTCGGAGAGAATCAGGATGCTTTGACCTGCATCACTCAATCTATCCGACTCCGTTCTCAAGCGGGTGGCCCTTTTCACGAGGCATTCAACGCCATCATTGCCGGAGCAGTCTATTCCCGTCTCGGCATGTCGGAATTTGCCGAATTTTCTCTTGACCGTGGTCTGAAAATAGTTGAGTCGATTCCTTCATCGTTTCTCCAGATCTGCGCCTATCTGAACCTGAGCTTCCACAAACTGGTTACCGCAGGCCCTACTGCTGCCCTGAGCGATCTCAGGACGGGGCTGAATCTCATGAAACGTCATGGTTTCAGTCACTTCTGGACGTGGAACCCAACGATGATGATCCGACTCCTGTCCCTTGCAGTGCAGCACGACATCGAAAAGCCTTTTGCCCGGCAACTCGCCAGGGAAAGACTCGACGTTGCATTTAGCGATGCAGGCAACATCATTCCGCTCCTGCATTTTTCCCTGCTGGACAATTTCCAGATCAGCATCGGCCAGCAGGTGCTGTTCCGGGCCAGTAATTTCAGCCCTTCACAGAGAGAACTTCTGGGACTCCTGCTCACCACAAAAGGACAACGTATCAGCCAGGAACATGCTCAACTCGCACTTTGGCCTGACAGACCTCCGGAAAATGCCAGAACGAGCTTTGACACATTGTTGACCAGGCTCCGCAAAGTTCTTTCCACCAGCATTACAATACCTGTAAAGAACTATATTTCCCTGCAAAAAGGTATACTTGAAATAAGCCACTCCCGTATTGACGCCTTTAAATTTGCCAGGATAGCATCAATCGGACTGGATCACTGCAGAAATGGCGAATGGTGGCAGGCGGGCAACGCCTTTCGCACTGCCCTTTCTTACTGGAAAGGTTTGTGGCCGGAAGAGTCTTTTGGCAACGAGCAGACCCTTGCCTTCACTGATCAGCTCAACAACAGTCTCATTGAAATCACGCTTGTCTGGGCAGAAAATCTGGCAAAAATGGACCAATCCGTTGAGGCTATCTCCCTTCTCGAGCGGACTTTACGGACCGATTTCCAGGACGAGCGACTGATAGGTCTCATGTATTCTCTGTACCTCAAAAACCATAATCACCTCAAGGCCAGAGAGACACTTGATCGCTACAGGAAAGCTCTCGAAAAATTGGACTACGCACTCGAAGAGGTGGAGGAATTGCTTGCAGAGATCGTGGCCTTCTCTTTGAAAAACACGCACCCAGCCGCTCATTGGTGAGCCAGAACGTAATCGGAGTTACCAACTTGAATTTGGCCTCAAGGACAAGCGATTTTAATAGTGCTGAGACTGGCAATCTATATCATATAAGATATGGAATTTAAGATATATTTGCAAATCTCACCGCACCTTGTAGGCTCCTGTCGTCTCAGCGCAATTGGAATACATTTTGCAAAGACATGCTTAACCAGTACCCTCGACAGACAAACATGAAGCGTTTTATTTCTATCTGCCCGTGGAACAAAAAATATGATCTCAGCATATCCTCCAGCACTTTCCGCTCTCCAGGCTTTCGGCACAAAATTGCAATCTAACGCCAACAATATTGCCAATGCCAATACGGACGGCTACAAAACGACAAGGGTGACTCTGGCCAGCACAGCCCTTCATGGGGTTCAGGCCCAGGTGGAAAAAAGCAGCATGGCCGGACCGACCGTATACCGGGAAGGAGAATCGGCCATCGAACCGGTTGAGTTGTCCAATGTGGATCTGGGAAATGAACTCCTTGAAATGAGCCTGAACAGTTCCTATTATAAGGCGAATCTTAAAACGGTTCAGGTCGAAGATGAGATGCTTGGCAGTCTCCTACAGATAAAAGCCTAAAATTCTGTTCCGTCCATCCCATTAAAACCCCTGAGAGGGCACTGCCCGCACAGGGGTTTTGTCTTTTTGCAGAAATGTTTGCCCACCATCACCAGAAGTGCATGGTATTCATTGTACAAGGAGATATCCACCGGTAACCGGCTCAA
This sequence comes from Desulfobulbaceae bacterium, assembly GCA_031407875.1. Lineage (GTDB taxonomy): Bacteria > Desulfobacterota > Desulfobulbia > Desulfobulbales > Desulfocapsaceae > Desulfoprunum. The sequence goes on from JANOIV010000082.1 coordinate 14,798, forward strand.
AAATTCTTCCTGGATGGAATGGTAATCATTTTCTTCGGCGATCAGGCCATGCCTGGAAAAGACCCTGTGGGTATAGGCGTCCACCACGAAGACCGGATGTTCGCCAGCGTAAAGCAGGATGGAATCAGCCGTCTCTGGGCCTATTCCCTGCACGGAGAGAAGATTCTCTCGCGCAATTGGCGTTTCATCTCGGAGCATTTTCTCAAGATCTCCTTCATAGCGATCCCGAATCATGAGAAGGAGATTTTTCAATCTTTTTGATTTGACATTATAATAACCGGAAGGCCTGATGTAGGATGCCAACTCTTCCATGGACAGATCAAGGAGTGCCGAATATGACAGAGCACCTGCATTCTGCAAATTGGCTATAGCCTTGGTGACATTCGTCCAATTGGTGTTCTGCGTAAGGACCGCACCTACAACAATCTCGATTGCTGTTTCACCAGGCCACCAGTCCTGAGGCCCGAAATGAGCAAACAGCAGGGCATACACCTCCTCAAATTTCTTTTTCCCAGCCAAAATCCCCGATCTCCCTTTTTATGAAATATTCAATTCACCAAGACTATCGCCAAGACAAATACCGATTTCCCTGGCAGTCAACACCTTGTCATCATCCAGACTGACCTTTTTCCTAGCCTTGATCGCCTCAGCGATCGGCACGGCGACCATGCGGGAATTATTCAAAGCCACCATATGATCAAAGGTTTTTTCCTGGACTAGGCGTACTGCCGCAGCTCCGAATCGCAGGGCCAGCAGGCGGTCGAAGGTCGTTGGACTTCCTCCCCGCTGAAGATGGCCGAGGACCAGTGAGCGGGTATCCTTGTCCGTTCGCTTACGTATTTCACTCGCCACCCATTCACCGACCCCACCGAGGACCACTTCCTCTCGGCCCATTTCCCCTGCGCCCTTGTTGAAGGACCTGCCGTCGGCGGTCACTGCACCTTCTGCAACCACGACAATCGAGTAATGCTTGTCGTGCAGTTCGTTATCGGCGATTTTTTCACAGACCTGCTCCATATCAAAGGGTATCTCCGGCAGGAGAATTACATCCGCTCCTCCGGAAATACCAGAATACAGCGCAATCCAGCCGGAATCCCGGCCCATCACCTCGACCACCATCACCCTATCATGGGATTTAGCCGTTGAATGCAATTTATCCAGGGCATCGGTTGCGGTAGCAACCGCGGTATCGAAGCCAAAGGTTCGACTGGTCGCCTGGAGATCATTGTCAATTGTCTTGGGGACACCTATGACCGGCATCCCTTTTAGGGCAAAACGGTGAGCGATATCAAGGCTCCCGTCTCCTCCTATCGCTATATGGCAATCAAACTTCATCCTGTTGAAATTTCGAAGAATCTTATCTGAAATATCGACAATTTGTATCTCTCCGGCCAGGTTTACAACCGGTTTGGAGAAAGGGTTCCCTTTATTCGTCGAACCCAGAATAGTTCCTCCGGTCGCATAGATCCCTTCCACATCCTTCAAGGTCAGTTGGACCATTTCGTCGATATTCATCAACCCACCATAACCGCTCCGGCTGCCATACACCTCCCACCCCCGACGATAACAGGAATGCACCACCGCGTATATCACTGCGTTCAGGCCAGGTGCATCTCCTCCGCCGGTTGAAATCACTATCTTCTTCATTGTATTTCTCCAGGTTGTCATGAAACGAGCTTTGCCGACAGAGGAAACCCCTCTCCTGCCGATATCGTGCTATTTTACTTTCACCAAAAAAGCCAACAGAAGGACAAGGCTTGACGATTTCTCTTTGTAATAATTGATAAACTCGTAAAAAGTCGCCACAAAGATCACAGATGGCTAGATAAAAAGTTCGATATACAAGGCGTAGAGTTTTTGTCAGGTTCTCGACAATACACATAGTATGTCGAGGGCCTGACAAAAACCTACAACGAAGGA
>JANOIV010000118.1:0-1738 GCA_031407875.1 Desulfobulbaceae bacterium
CCCTGAAAAAGCTATTTCTTTGCACCACAATTATACAAGGAGCCAAACAATGAAGAATACAGCAGTTATCGGCATCGCCCTGTTTGTCATGCTGGGCTTTAACATCGCCTACGCCGAAAAAGCGCCGCAAAAGGTCGTGGACCTGGCCAATACCACCCTGGCCGCGATCGGCGCGGACCCGCTCATCGTCAGTGCCGTCAAGGCTGAAAACGCCAAGGCAAAGACCCTGGACCAGATCAAGGCCCAGGATGTCAAATGGCAGGCCGATGCCGGTGTGGCCGATTACATGAAGGCCATCATCGATTCCGAGTGCGGGAAACATCTGGGTGATATCCAGAAATCCGCCCCCTACTATTCCGAGATCTTCGTAACGGACAACCAGGGGGCTAATGTGGCCATGACCGACAAGACATCCGATTACTGGCAGGGAGACGAACCAAAGTTCATCAAATCCTTTGCCGGCGGCTCCGGTACGGTATTCACCGATGAAGTCAAATTCGACGACAGCTCCCAGACCTACTTGGTGCAGGTGTCTGTTCCGGTTAAGGACGGCGCTACGGCGATCGGCGTCATAACCTTCGGTATCGATGTGGAAAAGGTTAAATAAACACGCAACGGCAATTCATCGGTCCCTGAACGTCCCCTGCCTTTCAGGATCCGATCAACTCGAGGAATTTTTGAAAATGAAGGTGTTCGCCATGTTCAAACATATGAAGATTCGGGCTAAGCTCACTCTGGGCTTTGGCGTAATGATCGTTTTTGCCGGTGCTATCGGCCTTGCTGGCTATACCGGTATCAGGGCTATTGGCCAAAACCTCGAGGAGATCTTCAGTATTCGCCTGCCCGGTATAGATAATCTTCTGCAGACCGACCGCGACCTGCAGCAGCTTCTCGTGGCCGAGCGCTCGATGATATTTGCCAATGTTGAATCGAAGGTGTTCAAACAACTGGTTGACGAGTACAAGCAGAATCTCGAGCAGTCCCACCAGCGCTGGGAGCAATACAAGGCCTTGGCCACGTCCCCTGCTGAAACTGAGTTGTTGCCCGCCTATGAAAAGGCCAGAGACGAATGGGAGGCCGTCTCCAAGCGCGTGGTGGATGGCCGCATCGCCGACACCCGTGAAGGTCGACGCGAGGCCCTGGATCTATCCCTTGGCCAGGCCAAAGAGAAATTTGAAAAGATGCGCGATTTTCTGGACAAGCTCACCGAGATCAACCAGAAGAATGCCGCCACGGCTCGTCTGGAAGCAGCGCAGACCATCCGGCACACTATCGCAGTATTGATCGGCGTCCTGGCTGTCGGTACCCTGGCCGGCCTAATCATGGCCTGGCTGAACAGCCGCAGCATCGTCACACCTGTCAATGCCGCCGTGGCCGGCCTTAAAGACATTGCCCAGGGGGATGGGGATCTTACCAAGCGACTTGAAGTGGTCAGTGGAGATGAAGTAGGACAACTGGCAGTATGGTTCAATACCTTTTTGGACAAGCTCCAGGCCTTGATCAGAGAGATCGGCGCCAAGTCCCAGGCCCTGGGCACGGCGGCAACTGAGCTGACCCGCCTTTCCGACGGCATGTCCGCAGGGGCTGAAAACATGTCGGCAAAATCCGGTTCTGTGTCGGCTGCCGCAGAGGAGATGAGTACCAATATTCAGTCAGTTTCGGCAGCAATGGAGCAGTCTTCCAGCAATGTATCAATGGTCGCCTCAGCGACCGAAGAGATGACGTCAACTGTGAACGA
>JANOIV010000148.1:0-3680 GCA_031407875.1 Desulfobulbaceae bacterium
AGCTACGGCCCCGATCATGGCCAACGGGATGTTCATCAGGATGCACAGTACAACCCTGTGAACATGGAACAGGTTGAAAAGGATCAGATACATGAGCACAAAAGAAACGATCGAGAGAAGACCGATGATGCGGGTAGCCTGCTGTTGGGCTTCAAACTGACCTCCATAGGTGACAAAATAGCCGATAGGAAGACTTACCCTGGTTGTGATGTTGTTCTCGATTTCAGAAATAACACCGCCAAGATCCCTGCCGGCGACGTTGCACTGGATAACAATCCGTCTCCTGGCATTTTCTCGAAGCACCTGGTTGGGCCCTTTGGAGGAAAAGATATCAGCAACAGCTCCGAGCGGCACCTTGGCGCCTGCCTGCGTATCGACAAGTACGGTGGCCATGGCATCCTCATCCAGGCGGTATTCATCATTAAACTTGACAACGACATCGTGCCGTCGCTGCCCATCCAGTACTTCGGTGACTTTTGAACCATAGAGGGCACTTTCCAGGGTACGCGCCAGGTCGCCCACCTGAATACCGTATTTTTTTGCTGCTTCCCGGTGGATTTGGATGCGCAGCTGTGGAATCAGGACTTGTTTCTCAACGGAAAGATCGACAACACCCGGAACAGCCGCCATTGCTAGTCGAACTTCCTCTGCTTTTGCGCGCAGGGTTTCCAGATCATCCCCGAATATTTTAACTGCCACCTGGGCATTGACGCCGGACAGCAGGTGATCAAGCCGGTGGGAAATAGGTTGGCCAACATTGACCACCATGCCGGGGAATCTTGCCATAAGCTGCCTGATTTCAGCAAGAACCACGGACTGAGATCGGCCGCCTTGCTTAAAATCAACTTCTATTTCGGAGTTATGGACACCTTCGGCATGTTCATCAAGCTCCGCCCTGCCGGTCCGTCTTGCCACAGAGGCAACCTCCGGGATTTTAAGCAGTTCATTTTCGACGATGCCTCCGATACGGTTGCTCTCGGACAGAGATGTGCCGGGAGAGGCGATCAAATTGATGGTGAAGGTTCCTTCATTAAACGGGGGCAGGAACTCCCGGCCCAGGTGAGTGGCCGCATAGCCTGCCAGAAGCGCGGCTCCGTAGAAACAACCCATGATCATCCGGCTGTGGTCGAGGGTAAAGTTAAGCTGGTATCGGTTGATCGCCTTTAACCGTTTGGCAAGCCAAGAATCCTGTTCTTCACCGCCTCGCTGTTTTGCCTCAAGTTTTAAGCGGATTTTATCAAAATAGGGAATCAAAAGCACAGCCGCTAAGGCCGGCGTTACGGTAAGAGAAACCACAAAAGACGCTATAATAGAGACGACATAGGCAATACCCATGGGCGTGAAAATGCGTCCTTCGATCCCACTCAACTGAAAAAGGGGGATAAAGACGATGACCATCAGAGTCGTTGCATATATGAGCGTAGAGCGGACTTCGTTGGAGGCGTCGTAGACCACCCGGAGTGGATTTTGGCGCTCCTCGGGAAGGCGGACCGCATTCTCACGCAGTCTGCGGAATACATTTTCGATATCAATGACTGAATCATCAACCAGCTCGCCAATGGCGATCGCCAGGCCTCCCAGGGTCATGGTATCGATGCCGATGCCGGCGTACTTGAAGACAAAGCCTGTGATGATGAAGGATAGTGGGATTGCCGTCAGGGAGATGAAGGTGGTGCGGGTATTCATGAGAAACAGCGCAAGGACTATAAAGACCAGGATCCCGGCATCCCGAATGGCCACTACAACGTTATCGATACTGGCATGGATAAAGCGCTCCTGACGGAAAAGTTTGTCATCCAGCTCAACCCCTTCCGGCAGGGCTTTTCGGATGTCGACCATGGCCTCTTCGATTCGCCTGGTAAGGCTAATCGTGTCCTGGCCGGGCTGCTTTTGCACCATCAAAATGACGCCGGGTTCGCCACTGATCGAGGCATCCCCGCGTTTTACCTGGATCCCGCTCATCAGTTTGGCCACATTTCCGACCACAAGAGGAACACCGTTCCGTGTGGTGATAACGGCGCTGGCAAATTCCGAAAAATCTTTTACCCGGCCGATGTTTCGGACCAGGTATTCCTCGCTTTGTTTTTCAAGAAAACCTCCGGTGGTATTCTGATTGGCATTTGCGACAGCCTCTTCGACCTCTTTGAGTGTCAGGTTGTAGGTCCTCAGCTTTACGGCGTCCACCTGAACCTGATACTGCAGACGACCGCCACCGATGGGAATCACATTTGAAACGCCCGGGATTGACAGAATCCTTGGCCGGATGGTCCAATCGGCAATCGTCCGCAATACAACCGGCTCAACGGTCTTGCTTTTCAAGCCGACCAGCATGATCTCGCCCATAATTGAGGAAAGAGGGCCCATTTGGGGCTCAGTTCCCTGCGGCAGGGATTCACGGACCGTGGTGAGTTTCTCGGCCACCAACTGCCGGGCCAGGTAGATGTTGGTTCCCCAGTCGAACTCCACAAAAACAATGCTCAGCCCAACGCCCGATACCGATCGAACCCGCGTCACCCCGGTTGAACCGTTGATCGCGGTCTCGATGGGAAACGTTATAATGGTTTCCACTTCCTCGGGTGCAAGCCCCGGCGATTCCGTCATGATGGTGATCTGGGGACGGTTCAAATCCGGGAGAACATCCACCGGAAGCTTGCTGATTTCATATCCTCCAATCAGCATCAGCACCAAGGCGATGGCGATAACCAGGACACGATAGTTGATCGAAAACGAAATGATCCGTTTGAGCATGATCGTGCCGTATCAGGGTTTGAGGCCCGGAATCTGTTTTATTTTTTCAATTTCATCTTTAAATTTCAGAAATACCGCCTTTGTCTGGGCAAGATCTCCCGAGTCGCCGAATTTATCGAGAAGACCGGCCTGCTGCGTGATTTTACCCAAGCTGGCTTTGAGGGCGGTTTTCCCTTGGGCTGACAGGGTATTGGTTTTTTGAGGCAAGTCCAGAAGCAGGTCGCGGATTAAAAATGCCGTCACATGGACCTTGTCGAGCTCATTGGCTGTAATCGTCTTCTCAAGGACAGCTACCTGCAAATCCACCGCCGCCAGGTTTTCACTGACCGGTGCCGAAATTGGCACTCGCGAACGCTCGGTTGACTCCTGACCTTGTTGGGCAAAGACCGAAGGACACACAACAAGCAGCAGGCCAAGGGCAAAGAAATTCAGCATTTCTTTTGTTTTCGTTTTCATCATGATTCTCCTGTTGTTAATTGTTTTTCAAGGCCGCGATACCGGGTTTTGCGGCAGAGGTTCGAATCTGATACATGCCCTGCACGACAATCCGATCGCCTTCTTTAAAGGATGTCTCCGACTCCGGGGCAAGCTTCACCCGGTCCTTAAACCGTTCGGCGGTAACAACCGGGCGGGCAATGAACTGTTCCCCTGCTGTTTTTACATAGACCACCAACTGTCCGTCCTGATTTATAACGGCTGTTTTGGGGATTAACAGACCTTCAAAAGAGTTTCCAGTTTCGATAAAGACATCCGCAAACATTTCAGCTACAAGTTTTTGGGCAGGATTGGGGACGGAAAAAAGAACTCTGAGGGTCCGTGTTTGCGGGTCGATGGCCGTACCGATTGAGACAAGTTTGCCAATAAAACTCTCATCGGGATAGGCCTCGACAATTATTTTTGCGCTTGTTGCATGGGAAACCAGCGAAATCGCA
>JANOIV010000158.1:0-9638 GCA_031407875.1 Desulfobulbaceae bacterium
TGGACGATGGATCAACTGTGATGCCGCAATACTCGAAGGGCTGAGGACTCTTCGCGCTTCCTTGCGCGGTTAAATCGCCAGGCTTATACGGTTTCGAGCTCGGCGGAATATCGACTCCGCCGTTAGCTTCACGTGCAGAGACCCCTCGGTAGGAAAAATCTTCCATTTCCAGCCAGCGTGCGTTGCCCTCCCCAAGTTTGAATGGTTGCTCATCATATAGCTGTCGCACCTTAATGGATTCTCGTTTCTTAGCATACCAGCAGAGGTAGTCACAGACGTTTGCTAAGGTATCAGAAGGAAAGGATGATGTCTTCTGAACGAAGACCAAAGAAACAAAATTCTCATCCCCAAACACCTCATCCATCAGCGCCCGCACTCGATGCACATTCTCATCACCAATCTGCACGAAAATCGAGCCGGAATCCGTCAACAAATCCCTTGCCACAGTCAACCGGTCACGCAAGTAAGTCAGGTACGAATGAATTCCATCCCGCCAGGTGTCTCGGAATGCCTTGACCTGCTCCGGCTCACGGGTGATATGATCAGCCCTGCCGTCCCTAACGTCACGGCTGGTGGTTGACCACTGAAAGTTGGAGTTGAACTTGATGCCATAGGGCGGATCGAAGTAGATACACTGGACCTTACCGCGCAGGCCTTCACGCTCGGCAAGCGAGGCCATGACCTGCAGCGAGTCGCCGAGGATCATGCGATTGGTCCAGTTCTGCTCATGCCGGTAAAACTCGGTCTTGTCCACACCCTGGGGAATGCCGTTGAAGTCGGCAAAGAGATCCATCTGTCGTGGTTGCCCGCTCTGGCTTTCTTTCAGCAGGTCATCGATCAGCACCTTCGGGTGAACCTTTTCCTGGATATAGAGAGGCGGGGCATAGACCACCAGATCGGACCAGTCCTGCTCATCCTTGCCACGCCAGACCAGTTGCGGATCGAGGTCGCGGTTGCGGCGCTCGTAGGCCATGCGGATCGGGGTTTTTTCCCGCTCATTCAGCACCGACTGATGCTCGGCGGTGGGGATATTCGTGCGGGTCGCTTCCTCATGCTTGAGGGTCTCGACCGTCAGTTTGGGTGCTACTTTTGCCATCAATATCTCTCCATGGGTCGTTCCAGGAACTCGGGAGACACCGAACACGTGTCTCACTTGGCCCCTTTGTGACCCCTTTTTTTTCAGATTATTCAGGTTCTTCTCATGGTACTCATGGATCGTTTGAGCCGTTTATGAGCCCTTCGAGAGCCCTTGGCGGTTGAGGATATAATGCCGTCCCCATGTTGCTGATGAAGATTTTCAAGCGGGTGGCGAGTATGTACAATCCTCAATCATTCTGTTCACCTCTTTTTCAAGCTTCGCTTTGAAATCCGCTTCCATTCCGAAAATACTGGTGAATTCCGCAAAGGCCCAACGGCCATGGCCGTCAAGGTTATTCACCCCCGGAACCCAGTAGGTCTCCATGGTGGATTTCTTTTCCTTGGCGTCCTCTCCCCGATAGCCTTTGATCTCGACGATAAGGTGTAAGGGCTCTTCTTGCCCGTCACCGCTACCGCTCGTCGCTCTTGCACCATCCATGGTGCCCGCGACACTTGACCTTCCCTGGTCTTCGTCCCTGGCTCCCGCGGATTTAGGACGTCCCTGTCCGTCATCTACCAGAACAATAAAATCCGGGATATATCTGCGGGTTTCGGAGCCGAAACGATAAGGCACTTCAAGACCGAGGCTGTGGTTCTTGGCATAGGCAAGGACTTGGGGGTGGGCCTCGACAATTCGACAGAACTCAGCCTCCCAGTCACTGTCGAGGATGACCCAGTTGATATGGCAGCGGCGGGCATCGGTCTCCCAACGATCTCTTTTCGAGGTATTGAAGCTGACATGGCTGGTGGAACCGACGGGGTTATACGGATCAAGAACCGCCTTGATCGGATGGGTGCCGATATGGGCACGGGTGATGCCGGCCGAGATCCTCTCGCAGGCCATGTCGGCCAGCATCTTGTATTTCAGCTGGGCCGGGAAGGTTCCGCCGGTGCAGTGCAGATGACTGTCGAGCCACTGGCGGGCTACCCGTTTGAGCTGCCCGAAGAGATTAAGCTGAGGATCCCCATTGGCGTCGCGCCATTTGTTCAGCACCAGATGCGAGGTCAATTCATAGACTACCTGGGAGGGACGGATGTCGCCGGTGTGGATCAGATTGAGATCGACAGGGGCACCAATGATGCCTGAATTCCTGGTTTCCGTGGCACCCACCAGGTCAGGAGTGAGTTCCAGGGTGGAATCTTCGTTGAAATCAGCTGTGAGGCGTTCCTCGGGGAGTTCGACCCGGTAACCGGCCACCCGTGGAAAGCGGATTTCCAAGTGATCACGATCCGGACGGACCGCCTTGACCTGGATGGTTTCACGAGGCGGCTGCGGTGGGGCGACAACCGGCTTGGCGGTGAAATCAAAGGGGATGCCGAGGACATCGGCATATTCAACATTGAACAGGCCTTCCTCGTTCAGGTCATAGGACTGACGGCGCAAAGCGCGACCGATCACCTGTTCACAGAGCAACTGGGTGCCGAAGGCGCGAACGCCTAAGACATGGGTGACGGTGTTGGCATCCCAACCCTCAGTAAGCATCGACACCGAGACCACACAGCGGATGGATTCACCGAGACGGCCTTCCTTGCCGACGGTGTTCATGACCTCCCGCAGCAGCTCCTGGTCGGTAAGGTTGTCGCCCGCCCGGAGATCGCCGGTACGTTCGACGATCTCCCGCCGGAAGCGGTTGATCTCGTCCTCGGCCATCTTGTGGAAACTGGCGTCGAGGGCTTCCCCCGATTCAAGTTGTTCGCTGTCGATCAGCAGGGTGCGCGGTCGGCCGAGTTGATTTCCGTATTCATCGAAGTTGCGAAACAGGGGCAGACGGCCGGCTACCGGCTGGCTGGATCCGTCCTTATTGGGTTGCAGGAAACCGGAAATATAGTCGTAAACCAGCTTCGAGGTCGAGGTGTTGTTGCAGACCACGATAAAACAGGGCGGGGCCTTGATGCCGCTTGCCTGCCAGAGCTCGAAGGTCTTTTCGTAATGGCCATAGAGGGCGTCGAGGGCGGTCTGCAGTTGCGGCGGCAGGTCGAGAGGATTGAGGGATTCCGCCTTGCCGCGGCCCTTTTTCGGCATCTTTGTTCGGATATGTTCCCAAAGATTCCTGAACATCGGCATTTCCGCCCCGGGGATGTTGTCGGCCACCGGGACACGGGGCAGCTTGACAATGCCGCATTCAATGGCGTCCATAAGGGAGAAGTCGCTCATGGTCCAGGGAAAGAGCGTCCCCTCGATATAACCAGAACCACTGAGGAAGAAGGGGGTTGCCGAGAGATCGACAACATTGGTGAGTCCAAGCTTGCGGCCTACGATCTCAAGGCCGGTGATCCACAAGCGGGCGGCTTCGTTGTTCTTCTCGGCCTCTTTCCGGTCGTCTCCTTTCAGGTCTATCCCGGTATCAGTATCCGGTTTTGCCCGGTAGCAGTGATGGGCCTCATCGTTCAGCGCCATGATACTTTTTAAACCCATCAAGTCGGGCATGACCCGCTGGAGCATCTGTCCCTCGGTCTCCAGGGTCTGCAGCGCCTCTCCGCCCCTACCTTGTAGCAGAGCCCGTCCACCTTTCGAGATCTCCAAGCGTTCGCGCAGCTTAAAGGCATGATAATTGGTGATGACAATCTTCGCCCGTTCAAGGTCGGGGAGCATATCGGTGGGGACTATCTCTCGGCTCCGGTAATAACTGTCCGGATCGTTCGGCAGGAGAACGCGCAGGCGGTCACGGATAGTGATGCCGGGTGTAACGATCAGGAAGCCACGGGTGAATTTTTTGCTGGCGGGATGGCGGACCGCATTGATAGTCTGCCAAGCGATGAGCATGGCCATAACCGTGGTTTTTCCTGCACCGGTGGCCAGCTTCAAGGCCAGGCGCATGAGTTCGGGATTGGCATCATGATTGGCGTTGGCAATATGCTCAAGGAAACGAGCCCCTGTTTTTCCTGATTTGGGAGCTACTTCAGTCAGCCAGATGGCCGTCTCGACCGCTTCGATCTGGCAGAAAAAGGGCCGGATACCATTAAACGGATGATGCCGCCAGTGTTGAAGCAGACGGGTGGTTTCAGGACTCACCTGCCAGTCGGCAGGATTTGGCCGGCTCCGCCATTGGTCAACCTGGAGGCGCAGCCCGCTGATAATTGAGGTCTGGTCATACTGCTGGTTTTGCGTTCTGAGGTCTTGAACGTCGAAGAGACTCTGTTGGACTCCCTTGTCCTTGCGCTTTCTCGGCTTCGGGATCGGCGTGATGAATCGGGCACTGCGACGGTTTTCGATGATTTGCAGAGTTGGCTGCCCTTCAGTATCCAACTCCCAGTGTCGTACTGGATATGCGTAAGGAGAATTGAGAATGGGTTGATCGAAAAACCGGTTATCCATATGTTCATTTCTCCTTGCAGCGACGCACAATGCAATGCTATCCGATCAGTTTTCTCGATTTCTGAACGACAAAAGCTGGTCTATTCGGACGAAAAAATATCTGTGTGATTTCCAGTTGTTTATCAGATATCTCTTGTCCTGACAAGAATTATCCGGGACATCCGGAGCATGCCAAAAAGAAATGAAAATTTGGTCTGCCTGTAGACTACTGATATTCTGAGCATGGTTTTCAGAAACAACGATACAGTGATTACTGACAGGGGTGGTGAGCCGAAATAGAAGAAATCGTGCAATAGTGGAAAGGGTGGTGTGGAAATCGGCAAGAAAGAGATCACTCTGTCACCCGATTTAGCCCAGCAGCAAATCAATCTTTCTCTTATCGATACGAATGACGCTGATGCCGGCGCTATCACCTTCGACCTCACTGTAGCAGAATAATGAAGTCGCTCCCCGAAAAGGCCATTAAGGGAATTCATATGCACTGCATGGAAAGGTAAGGCCAACTCACCCTTCCTCTGCAGCGCAGATACAAGGTCGTTTTATTCAGTCTCCCTAAAGAGCTCGCGGCCGATCAGCATGCGGCGGATTTCGCTGGTGCCGGCACCGATCTCGTAGAGTTTGGCGTCCCGCAGCAGGCGGCCGGTTGGAAAGTCGTTGATATAGCCGTTGCCGCCGAGGCACTGGATTGCCTCCAGGGCCATCCAGGTGGCCTTTTCGGCGGCATAAAGGATGACGGCGGCGGCGTCTTTACGGATATTCGAGCCGCTATCTGCTGCTCTGGCCACCGTGTAGACATAGGATCTGCAGGCGTTCCAGGTCGCATACATATCGGCCAGTTTGCCCTGCATCAACTGAAATTCGCCAATAGACCTGCCGAACTGGCGCCGCTCATGGACATAGGGCAGCACGATGTCCATGCAGGCCGCCATGATGCCCAAGGGGCCACCGGCCAGGACCAGGCGTTCGTAATTGAGCCCGCTCATCAGGATATCGACCCCTTTATCGACTTGGCCCAGGATATTTCCTTTCGGCACTCGGCAGTCCGTAAAGACCAGCTCACAGGTGGGCGAACCGCGCATGCCGAACTTGTCGAGTTTAGGGCTGGTGGTAAAGCCGGCAAAGGTCTTCTCCACCAGAAAGGCGGTGATGCCCTGCTGCTTCTTCTCAGGCGAGGTCTTGGCATAGACGACCAGGACATCGGCATTCGGGCCATTGGTAATCCACATCTTGGTACCATTCAGGATATAACCGTCGCCCGCCTCAATCGCCGCAAGACGCATACTGACCACATCGGAACCCGATCCGGCCTCACTCATGGCCAGCGCACCGATCTGCCTACCGGCCACCAGATCCGGGAGATAGCGCTGTTTCTGGGCCTCGCTGCCGTTGAGTTTGAGCTGGTTGACGCAGAGATTGGAATGGGCCCCGTAGGCCAGGCCTACCGAGGCCGATCCCCGGCTGATCTCTTCCATGGCAATGACATGTTCGAGGTAGCCCATGGCCGCCCCGCCGTACTGTTCCGGCACAGTGACACCCAAAAGCCCCAGGGCTCCCATCTTCTGCCAGAGTTCGGGCGGAAAATGGTCATTACGGTCAATTTCAGCGGCCAGTGGGGAAATTTCTTGCGTGACAAAATCCTGCACCGTCTCCCGCAGCAGGTTGGCGGTTTCTCCCAGACCAAAATTCAAAACGGGATATGTCTTCATGGCTTCTCCTGATTAGGTTTGCAGTTCGTCGAGATGGGCGAAAAAATCCAGGACTTCCGGATTCTTCAGGGCATCCTTGTTCTTGACCTCACGGCCATGGATCATCTTTTTGACGGCAAGTTCGACCTTTTTCATGTTCAGGGTATAGGGAATATCCGGTGTTCTGATGATCTTGGCCGGGACATGCCGCGGTGAAGCGTTGGTCCGGATATTCGTTTTGATCTTGTCCTGCAGGGCATCGGTCAGTTCATATCCGGCTTTCATCTTGACAAAGAGGATTATCCGGACATCGCCCAGCCATTCCTGGCCGACGACCACGCTGTCGTCAATCTCCTCCAGCTGTTCCATGAGCCGATAGATCTCGGCCGTACCTATCCTGACCCCACCGGGGTTCAGGGTGGCATCGGACCTGCCGTACATGATAACGCCGCCCCGTTCGGTAATCTCGATGAAATCGCCATGGGTCCAGATACCGGGATAATCGGCAAAATAGGCTGCCTGATATTTTTTGCCGTCCGCATCATCCCAGAAAGAGATCGGCATGGAAGGAAAAGGCGCGGTACAGACCAGCTCGCCCTGTCGGCCTGTAACCGGCTGACCATTCTCGTCATAGGCGAAGACCTTCATACCAAGCCCCCGGCACTGGAGTTCGCCCTCGTAGACCGGTCCCATCGGGTTGCCCAGCGCAAAGCAGCCGTTCAGGTCGGACCCTCCCGAGATGGAGGCCAGTTGCAGATCGGCCTTCACCTCGTCATAGATAAAGTGGAAATCCTCCTTGGAAAGCGGCGAACCGGTGGAGAGCAGGGCCTTCAGGGGACTCAGATCAAACTGTCTGCCCGGTTTCACCCCGGCATTCTTTAAGGCCGCGATATAGCCGGCACTGGTGCCGAACACGGTGATTCTCTCCTCCTCGGCCATCCGCCACAGGGCCTCCGGGCCGGGATGGAAGGGATTGCCGTCATAGAGAATCAGGGTAGCGCCGACGGCAAGCGAGGTGGTCAGCCAGTTCCACATCATCCAGCCGCAGGTTGTGAAATAGAAGATCCGGTCTTCGCGTTTCAGGTCGGTATGGAGAATCAGTTCTTTGAGTTGATGGAGCAGAACACCGCCGGCACTCTGGACCATGCATTTGGGCAACCCTGTAGTGCCGGATGAATACATGATGTACAGGGGATGCTCGAACGGCAACTGGGCAAACTCGATCTCCTCTGCGTCATTCCGGCAGAAATCGCTGTAATGCACGCCATTGACCAGATCGCCAAGATCGGCTTTTTCCTGCGTATAGGGCACGACCACAACCTTTTCGAGGGAAGGGATCTCCCTGATAATGCCGGCAATCTTCGTCAGGCTGTCAAGGGCCTTGCCCTTAAAAAAATAGCCGTCGGCGGTAAAGAGGATCTTCGGCCGGGTCTGACCGAATCTGTCGAGCACACCCTTGATGCCGAAATCGGGCGAACAGGAGGACCAGGTTGCCCCGAGGCTTACGGCCGCCAGCATGGCGATGATCGATTCGGGCATGTTCGGCATGAAACCAACCACCCTATCCCCCGGCACGATCCCCGCCGCTTTCAGCGCCGCAGCCACCTTGGCTGTGGCCGTATAGAGTTCGGCGTAGGTCAAGGTCCTGCGGACGATATCCTCGCCCCGGAAGATCAGGGCCGTCCTTTCATCCCGATAGCGCAGCAGGTTTTCGGCAAAGTTCAGCCGACTGCCGGAGAACCAGCGGGCTCCCGGCATTTTACCAGGATCATCAATCACCTCATCATAGCCTTTTGAGGCCTTGATCCCGGCAAAACGCCACATCTCGGACCAGAAGCTGGCAATATTTTCGACGGACCACTGGTAGAGGGCGTCGTAATCGGCAAAGTGCGTCCCGTGGGTCTGGTTCACCTCCTGCATGAACCTGTACATATTGGCATCCTTGATTCGTTGCTCAGACGGTTCCCATAAAGGTTGTGACATGGCCTGCCTCTTCAATGAAATCCCCTCTTTTCAATCAACTTCTGCCTAATTGCTCCGCCGCCATTGCCCTCAGTTTGTATTTTTGGATCTTGCCGCTGGCGGTGGTCGGGTACTCGCTGACAAAGTAGATGTATTTGGGAATCTTGTGATAGGATATCTGATCCTTACAGAAGGCGGCTATTTCAGTGTCCGTCGCCTCTTCCCGAGTCTTGAGCTGGATAAAGGCGGCAACCTCTTCGCCATATTTTTCACTCGGAACCCCCACGACCTGCACATCTTTGACCTTCGGGTGGGTGTAGAGGAATTCCTCGATCTCCCGCGGGTAGATGTTTTCGCCGCCGCGGATGATCATATCCTTCATCCGGCCGGTGATTTTGCAATAGCCGTTTTCATCCATGATTGCCAAGTCCCCGGTGTGCAGCCAGTGGTCTTTATCCACCGCCCTGGCTGTTGCTTCGGGCAACTTGTAGTAGCCCTTCATAACATGATAGCCTCGGGTGCAGAGTTCACCCTGCTCACCGATGGGCATCTCCCGGCCGGTCATGGGATCGACAATCTTCACCTCGACGTTGGGCAAAGCCCTGCCGACCGTGGATGTCTTCAGCTCCAGGGAATCTTGGTCCCGGGTCTGGGTGATGCCCGGCGAGGCCTCGGTCTGGCCATAGACAATGGTCATCTCGTTTGCCCCCATATCCTTGATCACCCGCTTCATGACCTCGACAGGACAGGTCGAGCCGGCCATGACACCGGTGCGCAGACTCGATGTGTCGTAGCTGTTTTTATCCATCTCTTCAAATTCGGCGATGAACATGGTCGGCACCCCGAGCAGGGCATTGCAGTGTGAGGCCTCGACGGTCTTCAGCACATTAGCAGGGGTGAACGACACCACCGGGGCCATGGTGGTGCCGGAAACCATGCAGCACAAGGTACCGATAACACAGCCGAAGCAGTGGAAAAATGGGACAGGTATGCACATCGCATCGTCGGGGGTCAGCTTCATGCATCCGGCCATGCTCAGGGCATTGCCGATCAGGTTGGTATGGGAGAGCATGACACCCTTGGGAAAACCTGTAGTCCCGGAGGTGTACTGCATGTTGATGACATCGTCGGGGTTAAGCGATTCGAGGCGAGACTGCAGCGCCTGGGCCGATACCGACGTGCCCATCTCCAGGATATCATCCCAGTTGTACATCCCGGCGATCTTCTCTTTGCCCAGATAGATAATATTTTTCAGGAAGGGAAGTTTTTCGCAGTCCAGCTTGCCAGGCTCGCTATCCATAATGATCGGACAGACCTTGTTCAGGACCTTGATGTACTCGTCGGGCTCGCGCACCCCACCTGTAAAAATAAGGGTGGTGGTATCGGATTGTTGCAGCAGATATTCAAGCTCAGTGCTGCGATAATTGGTATTGACCGTCACCAGGATCGCCCCCATCCGCGCACTGCCGAACTGGGTATAGACCCATTCGGGCAGATTATTGGCCCAGATGGCAACCTTGTCGCCCCGCTCTATGCCA
>JANOIV010000213.1:0-22448 GCA_031407875.1 Desulfobulbaceae bacterium
CCAAAAAAATATGGCATCCCCGGTATATGGGATCCTGCCCAAGCAATCAGAATAAGCGCTATGACTGCTAGGAATGAGAAGGCGTACTTCATTTCTTACCTCGCTTCAAATTGAACTGTTATTTGGGCAACCACGTCGGACGAAGGCCAATCGTGCGGCGTGGCGACCAGTTAAATACTCTCGACCGTTGGAATAGTTTTTTGCTCAGTATCTTTCAGTAATGCCGACGGGCATTTACTGTCTGTAAGAATGTGAGAACCCGACTTGATTTCTTGTATCCGGGTCTGATACAGACGCTCCCTGCATTGCATATAGATATCAAAAGCCGCCAGGACAGCTAAATCTACCGCAAATTCAAAATCATAGAGCTCAGGCACCAGATGACAACGTTCTTTGTCTGCTGTCAGTATCTCTCGCGTAATATGTTTTACAGCGTTCAGGGGGGCTACTGCCTGGGATGGGGAGAACTCTTGGATTGAGCGGATTTTAAATATCTGCTCAAGTGAAAGGGTCATTTCCTTTACATCGGCCCCTCTGATAAGGAGAGGGAAAAGCTTCTTCAAGGCCTCTCGGATATTGCCTCCAACAGGATTGGCAAAAATATCACGCTCTTTTATGAAGAACCCAGAAGCCTGATACGTCGAGAGTGTATACTCAACCCATCTTTCAACGATTTTTTCTCTGTAATTTCTGAAAGCCTCAGCCAGATCCATCAATTAACCGCCTTAAATTATTAAAAATCAATATCAACACCAGCGTAAACCAAGCCACTGTTGAATGAATGACCATTCACAAGGGCGAATTTCTAGCATCTTTCCATTTCTTTTTCAAGAAGATTTTTTTTGCCGACATCCCTGACAACATAGGGGTTGGCAAGGAAAAACCCAGGTCAGTAATGAAGACTATTTTGAGCCTTGCAGGTCGACGACGATATGATTCGCCTCACGAATATAGGGATCATCCCGGACCTCTTCCAACCAGGCCTTTTCACCTACCTCCTGGCCCCTATCTTGGGCGTCAGGATTCTCTTCGCCACCCTCTTCACCCTGATACAGCTGAAACTGTTTACCCACAGTCTCTTTGGCAATCCTCGACTCTTCCTGCTTCTTGCGCATATCATCAATCTTCAGGGAAACAACGGTATTGTTGACCATCTCTTCGACTCGCGAGATTTCCTTTTCGATGACCGTAAAGCCAGGATCTTTTTTAACACGTGCGGCACTGTTACTCCGCAAAACAGCCAAATGCAGAGGATGTTCGCTGGAAGTGGTGAACGCCACAGGTTCGATGCTGTCCCACGGCAGTGAATACTCAAGATAGCGTTCACCCGACTTGAGGCTCTGGAGGATACTGGGGAGGGGAATATCCGGTTCGACGCCCTTATACTGAGTGGAACCGCCGGTTATCCGATAAAATTTCTGGATTGTGGCCTTTAAGGCGCCAAGGTCTTCATACTTGTTGGCGTGCAGGAGTGGAATATTGTCATTGAGGTTTATGACTGTCTGAACTGTTCCTTTGCCATGGGTCGTGGGACCGCCGACTATGACAGCGCGCTGATAATCCTGGAGGGCAGCTGCCACAATTTCGGAAGCCGATGCTGAAAACACATTCACAAGCACCGCCAGAGGACCATCATAGACGATCTCGGGATCCTCATCATTCAACACCCGTACGGCACCATTGCTGTTTTTCACCTGTACTACCGGACCTGAGGGAAGGAACAGTCCGGCAATATCAACGGAATCGACGAGGGCACCGCCACCGTTATTGCGCAGGTCGAGGATTATCGCGTCAACTCCCTTGGCCTTCAGGTTCAGAATCTCCTTACGGGTGTCATCGGTAGAATTCCTGGCCGCCTCACCATTATTGGTCTTCTCGAAGTCTCGATAAAAGCCTGGAATATTGATCAGGCCGATCTTCTTGCCATCCGGGTTTGTCAAGACAGTACTCTTGACAAAGGTTTCTTCGATCTGCACGACATCGCGAATAATGGGAATGATATCTTTGGAGCCATCAGCCTTCTTCACCGTAAGCCGAACCTCGCTGCCCTTGGGTCCGCGGATAAGCCGGACCGCATCGCGCAATCGCATATCAGTGATATCAACTGGCTCATCTTTGCCCTGAGCAACCTGTAGTATGATATCTTTTGGTTGCAGTCTGCCCTGCTTGGCGGATGCGCTGCCAGGAATTATCCGGTCCACTTTGATATATCCGTCATCCTCCCGCAGTAAGGCCCCGATTCCTTCAAGGCTGCCGCGCATGCTGATATCAAACTGCTCCTTATTTGCCGGCGGGACATAGTTGGTGTGTGGATCAAAGGCCCGGGTCACTGCATTGAAGAAGCGATCATAGTGATCCTGACGGGTTTCCTGCCTCAGTCGGTGAAAGATCTCCTTGTATCGCTTGGCGACCTTGGTTTTTGCCTCCTGGATGAGAGCCGCCGACTCCTTCTTCTCTTTTGCTTTTTTCGCCTCATCTTCGAGTTCGAGGTATCTAGAAATCACCTCGGATTTAAGGATCTTTCGCCACCTCTCTCGCAATTCTTGGAGATCTTTGGCAAACATGAGCTTTTCAGGATCGGTCTCCAGAGAATCTGCGGCATTGAAGTCAACCGATCCGGCGAGGATCTCTCCGGCCATCTTCTCGACCTGATCAATTCTCTCTCCGAGGATATCAAAACCAGCATCGGGAAGAGAATTTGTGCCCTGCTCTAAGTTGTCGTCAATATAGGGCGCAAAGGAGGACAGCTGTTTAACATCCTTTTGCAGCAGAAACCGTTTTTGAAAATCCAGTTGCTTAACATAAAGGGTAAAGACGGCCCTGGCCTGCTCATCATTCATCTCTTTGTCACTGAAATGAATGGTCGGCAGTTGTTTGGCCAGCATATAGCCGATGAGTCGGTTTCTTTTCAGGAAGGAGGAAGAACTGTCCTGTTCGGAAGTTTTTGCCGTCGACAGAAAAGGAAAAAGCAGCAGGATTAGAATGGTAAGCGTTAGTTTTCTCAATATATTCATGACAGACCGGCGAAAGAGAGATGATGGCAAGGCGCTGATGAGCTGACTCAATAATTCACAAAAGACATACCAGAAGCACGGCACAAATACCACGACAAAGACCCGGACAACATACTCTTTTTAATGAGATATGGCTACAAACTCGTCCGTTGTGGCAAGAAAACAGAAGAAGCCGAATGGCTATTCAGGACAGATGGTCTCAATATGCCGGGGCAGGCGATCCTCAACAAGTCCGATCTTGCGACCAAAGGCATTCAGCTCCTGGAACGAACAGTTGATCGATGAGACCCTGCTGCCCTTGGCCACCTCGACACACTCCGTCGCCAGAAAAAAAAGGAGCGAAGCCGCCACTTCCTTTTTGAAATTCTGCCCGTCCAAGCGCTGGCGACGGCAAAAGCACTCAAATCTCTGAAAGTTGATAATCGCGCGATTAAGCCCCCGATATATCGCCTTGTCCCGGTTTTCCGGCTGCAGATCGCGAAGAACAATCTCCCGATAGCGTTCAGCCGCCGCCTCTTTCAACAGGCCATACTGTTCCTCAGTGAGGCTGAGCTTCGGTCCATCCTCAGCCTCGGTCAGATAATGGATGGCTGAATACAGGGCAATCTCAGGGGTTTCACCCGAATGTCTGACCAGGAACCATTCATTGTCGAGATGCTCCTCAGAACTGCTGTTCATTTCTTGTCATCGCCCAGGCCAAAGAGGGTTCGCACCATATTGATTTTCACTTCACTGGTGTCGCGCCCACCGCAGGACTCGCCCTTCAGATAGCTGAGCGGATCGTGCAGGATTCTTGCGGTGATGGAAGCGGTCATCATCTCAAGACCTTTTTTCTCCTGTTCGGTAAGGGACTGCAGTCGTGGCAGGGTCCGCTCTAGTTCCATCCGACAGATGCTGCTCACCTTCTGACGCAGGGCCTGAATAGTCGGGGTCACCGACATGCCCTCAACCCATCCCTGGAAGGTCAAGGTCATCTCGTCGACAATCCGGCCGGCCTTGACCGCCTCCCGATCGCGTTCGGAACGGTTCATCTCGACCACGCTACTGAGATCATCAATATCATACAGATAGACGTTGTCCAGTTCATTGAGTTGCGGATCAAGATCACGGGGGACGGCAATATCGATAAAAAACAAAGGCTTGTTGCGACGGGAGCGCATCACGGAACGCACCTCCTCCCGGTGCAGAATCGTTGTAGGAGCCCCTGTTGAGCTGATGATAATATCCACCAGTTCGAGCTGGCTCAGCAATTCGTCAAAGGAGACGGCATGGCCTTGAAAGCGCTTGGCCAGGTCAATGGCTCGCCCGAGGGTGCGATTGGCAACGGTTACCCCTGAAACCCCCTGGCCAACCAGGTGTTCTGCGGCCAACTCGGCCATTTCACCGGCGCCGATCAGGAGAACCTTCTTATCCCGGAGATTGCCGAAAATCTTTTTGGCCAGCTGCACTGCGGCATAGCTGATGGACACAGCCGAGGACCCGATCCCCGTCTCGGTTCTGACCCGCTTGGCCACAGAAAAGGCCTTATGCAGGAGACGATTGAGCAAGGGCCCCGTACAGCCAAACTGGGCGGCATAGCGGTAGGCCTCCTTGAGTTGCCCGAGGATCTGGGCCTCTCCGACAATCATGGAGTCAAGACTTGCGGCCACCATAAAGAGGTGATGAACCGCGTCCCTGTCATAGTAAATATAGAGATATTCCCGGCACTTTTCTATGGATATCCGGTCTCCGAAGAGAAAGGCCACCACCTCGTCGATAAGCTGGCTGCTCGGTTCGGCTATAAGTAACAGCTCAACCCTGTTGCAGGTGGAGAGCAGATAATATTCCTTGCAGGCCTCGATCTTCTTCAGGGTGGTTAAAGGTTGTTCATAACCGTCCGACAGGGCCATCATTTCGCGAATCTCGACGGGAGTGGTCTTATGGTTCACCCCGAGAAGGATGATGCTCTCACCGGGCATAGCTGTGCACCCCTCCCAGCAGAAAGGTTACGCCCCAGAGCGTAAAAATTACGGCGGCAAATCCACAGATGGCCATGGCCGCCGCCCGTTTGCCGCGCCAGCCGACGGTAAATCTCTGGTGGATCTGGATCAGATAGATAAACCAGGTGATCAGTGACCACGTTTCTTTGGGATCCCATTGCCAGTATGTCCCCCAGGCTTGTCGCGCCCAGATCGAGCCGGAGATGATCCCCAGAGTCAGAAAGACAAAGCCCGCGGTAAGACAGTGGCTGTTGAGCTGATCCAGGGCGTCGAGAGATGGCAGGCGGGTGAAAAAATAGCCGAAACGCTTGCTTTTGAGCTCTCTTTCCTGCAGGAGATACATGAGACCACCACAGAAGGCCAGAGAGAGAAAGCCGTAGGCCAGCAGCGAGACCCCGGCATGCACCGGCAGCCACCAGCTTTGCAGGGCCGGCAGGAGCTGGCTCACCTCCCTTGAGGACAGGGCCGATACGACAAGGAGGAGAAAGATGAGCCAGGAAACGAAGGTGCCGAAATTTTTAACGGTATACCGCCAGCGAAAGGAGAGATACGCCCAGGTCGTGGCCCAGGCAAAGAAGACCACGGCTTCATGCTGCGAAGTGATCGGCGTATGTCCTGCAAGCTGATAGCGCGATAGGATATACAGGGTCTGCAGAACTCCCGACAATGCAAGGAGTATTCTCGCGATATCACGAATTTTTTTCTTTTGATTGATAAAAAAGACAGAGTAGGCGGCACAGGCCAGGAAGGTCACTCCCAACACGGATTGAAATAGAAGATAACTGATATCACTCATTTTTTATCCCAGAATGTAGTATTGGCAGCACTATCCCGATCTGTATCCGGCGAAGAAGTGTTCTTCAAACATCTCTCTGGTCGGCGACAGCGACACACTCCCGGATAATCTCTGTGGCATCCACATCGGCCGGCAGGATTTCCACCAGGGCCCGTTGCAGGTTGGCCCATTCCGCCTTCCGGACAGATTCCACAAGATCGAGACCCAGTACATCATAAAAGACCTTGGCATGGCTCTCAGTATCCTCGCAGCCTTGCACCACCAGCTCCCTCAACCGTGCCAGCAGGGTGACAACCGCCCCGTATTCCCAGCCGAACTCCTCCTCCAGTCTCTGGCGGATCTGTTTGGACAGGGCCGGGCTGGCACCGCCCGTTGAGATGGTAATCAGCAACTCACCGCGCCTCAGCTTTGAGGGGACCTGAAAATCGCAGGCCGCAGGGTCATCGGCGCTGTTGAGCAGCACGGAGAGACAGGCGGCCTCATCGGCGATCTGGCGCTGGATCTCAGGCCGGTCGGTTGCCGCTATGGCCAGGAATATTCCCTGCAGATCACCCTGAGTGTAGTTTCGCTGCCACCATTCAATCTTGCCAGCCTGGGCAAGCTGCCGGATATCATCCACGACCTCGGGACTGATAACCCGCACCCGGGCTCCACAAAACAGCAGGGAACCGGCCTTGCGAGCAGCAACCGCCCCTCCTCCTATCACGAGACAGAGGCGATCGGTGATCTTCAGATTGACTGGGTATAAGGGCATGGTTTAATCCTCGAAGCAGGTCAAACCTTTCATTTCTGTTTTCTGACCAGGCGATTAATGAGGATGGTACGCTCATCCCCGTTTTTTTTGATGATCTGCTGGTTGATGGCTATGGCATAGTCCCGCTCCGCCAGTTTTAGAAACTTCGGTAGGCTCTTTCTGCTGGCATCATGGGCCAGATAGATGACTCCGTCCGGCTTGAGATAGGTATCGAACACCCGCAGTAAGGGCGCAAAGAACTCTTCGCGGAAGAGGATCTCAGCGCCGGCCAGGACATCAAAGGGAGGAAGTGTCGGGGGATCCAACCAGTCAAGCAGGGTGAAATTGATATCTTTCAGACCCGAGGCGGCGGCGCTGATCCTCTGGAAATCCATGATGATTCCCTCATAATCACTGATAGTCACCGCAAATCCCGAGGCGGCGGCGGCCAGGCCCGGTGCGCCGAGTCCGGCTCCGAGTTCAAGGAGGGTTTTACCCTTTCTCTCCGGAATCGTGGTCAGGACATAGGACAGCAGCAGCCCGGCATCCCAGAGCTTAATCCAGAAGGGAAACTGCGAGACATCGGCAAAGGGATCCTTATCGCCCAGAATTTCCTCCAGATCGGCGATCTTGAGAAGACGCAGGGTATGTTCGCCAATCTTTAATTTATCAAAGGTCAGGGTGTATTTGCCTTTGATTCGGTTATATATTTGCCGTTCCCGATCGGGGAGAGTTCTGATATCCATCACAATCCTTTCTGACAATCCCGAAATACCACAGGTTAAAAATTTTATATATACAAGGGAGAAGCAAGCAATGTCATAGGAAACAAGAGCTAGACAGATATCCCGGAGAGCCTAGCCATGAATAAAAAAAAGGCCGGTTGACAATGCATCAACCGGCCCTGCAAAATACAGAAGATCAGAAATTATGTCAATCAGCAACCTTCCACGCCGCCAGCCTTGGGAGGCATAACTTTCACTTTATCACCGGCTTTCATTTTGTCAGCGCCTTCGCAGGTCATGGTAACCTTGTTTCCCTCAACCGAATCAACAGTACAGGCAACTTTGGCGGCAAAACTGACACCCACTGCACCCAAAGCAAAAACCAGAGCCAATGCCACAGAAACAATCCTTTTTTTCATTGTTATTCTCCTCTATCACTGGTTATTTTTTCCGGGGCCATCCCCCGGACGACACACTCACCACAAGCCACATACCCACCAGATCGGAAGAGCCGGAGCCTGCTCCACACTCAATCTTTCTCTGGCGCAAATTAACCATTCAACTAAATACCTTTATACCTTTTCCACTCTAAACTGTCAACGTTTTCCTGCTCATTCGATGATGCTCCGGATATCCTTCGCCAGGACCGTATGGGGCACCAATCCTGTATAGCTTTTCACCACATTTCCCGACTTGTTAACGAGAAAGGAGATTGGAATACCAAAAACCCCACCGAAATTTTCGGCTGTCTCGGCATCAGCCATCAGAACCGGATAATTAATCTCCTGCTGTTCAACGAGCCGTGCCACTTCAGCAGTTCCACCCTGATCGACAGAGAGGCCGACCACCGAAAAGCCTTTCTGGGCGAATTCTTGCTGCAATTCGACGAGGGTTGGTATCTCCTGCATACAGGGCGGGCACCAGGTCGCGAAAAAGGTGATCAGCAGGGCCTTGCCTTGAAAGGCATCGCTATTCACATTTTTGCCGTCAACTGCATTTGCAAGGATAAAGGCCGGCATCTTCGAGCTGGCCTGGGAGACCCCGCCCACAACGCCTGTCGCCGTTATGACCAGACAAAGAAACACTCTACAACAAAGGGTTCGCAGTTTTTTCATCAGTGTGCTCCCGGGGAGATTTCAATATGCATTGCACTATGATATATTCAATTGATAATTTATTCCACATTTAAGCAATGTCAACCATAAGGAAAAGTACGCTCCGGTTCTTTTGTGCCCCTTCCGCTCCGATATTCTCTGAGAAACACTTCAGATATCGTGTGTAAAAAGCAAAAACATGCTACACTGCCTGTCCTGTAACGAAGGAGAAAAAAGGAGCTTCCCATTGATCGCACCAGGCCATTGAGTGCTCCCCTTCCTCCAGAGCAAGGCTGGTTGCGCCTCACACAGTAGCGGTGATGCCAGCGTAACAGTTCAATCAAGGAATCACCATGAAACACGTTGCACACAGCTCCAGAGCGGCAGCACTTCTCCTGCCTTTACTCTTTTTTATCTTCCTGTTGCTCCCCGCTATCGGTTCGGCTGAACTTTTCGACCGTGTGGTGGCGGTAGTTAATAATGAAGTCATCACCCTTTCCGATCTGGAAAATGAAGGACGGGAACTGTTTCGAGGCATCTCGGCGAAAACCCCTGCGGCATCCCTTGCTGAAGAATTGAAAGGGGCCAGAGAGGATGTCCTCAACGCCCTCATTGAAAACCGCCTTATCTCCCAGAAGGCCAAAGAGAACCATATTTCAGTCTCTCCTGAAGAGTTGGAAAACGCCTTTCAGCACATGGTCAGCAAATCAGGGCTGAGCACTGAAGACTTTCTTGCCAAGATGAAAGATTCTGGCATGCCGGAACCTATCTACAAGGAACAACTCAAATCCCAGGTTCTTCAGAACAAGCTGGTGAGTGCCGACATCCGCTCAAAAGTCGTCATCACCGATGATGAAATTCTCGATTATTACGATACCCACTATACTTCCCAGGCCAGTAAAGGCGGCTATTATCTGCTGCAGATGGGTTTTTCGTGGAGTGATCCGCACCCCCCCCAGGCACCGCCAGAGGTCTTGCGAGTAAATAAACTCGAAGCCGGAAAAAAGGCTGAGAAGGTGCACGGCCTCGCCAAAGACGGTGAAGATTTCAAGGAACTTGCAAAAAAATACTCCGAACTCCCTTCAGCATCGGATGGAGGTGATATCGGTGTCTTTCAGCTCGATGAAATGGCCGCGTATATGCAGGATGCGGTCAAGAACCTGAAACCTGGTGAGATCAGCGAGGTCATAGAGACCCCTGAGGGATACCAGTTTTTCAAACTTCTTAACAATCAGGACGGCACTATCGTGGTTAAAACCCCTCTTGAGCAGGTGAAAGAGGAAATCAGGATTAAACTCTATGAGCAGCGTATGAAAAAGGCCTATGGTGAGTGGGTGACCGCACTGAAGAATCAGGCCTATATTCAAAAACTCTAGTCCCTGACTGCGCTCCAGCAAGCTCCAAGATTCCATACGGAACAACACGCATTCCACACCGTACACGAGACCCGGACCGAAAGTCTCACCATTCTCTGACAGGAACCAAAAAAATGATCAAAAATATTGCCGAAAACGAGAGGGAATCGCTTGGCGAATTCCTTCGCAGAACCAGGGAGGAACAAGGACTGAGCCTTGAAGAGGTGGCCGAGGCTACCAAGATTTCCCTCTACAACCTGAAAGCCATAGAAGAGGACGATTACGCCAACCTGCCGGCAGAGGTCTTTGTCCGAGGATTCTGTGGAATCTACGCCGTACACCTCTCACTCGATCCGGAAGCAATCCGGAAGCACT
This sequence comes from Desulfobulbaceae bacterium, assembly GCA_031407875.1. Classification (GTDB taxonomy): domain Bacteria; phylum Desulfobacterota; class Desulfobulbia; order Desulfobulbales; family Desulfocapsaceae; genus Desulfoprunum. The sequence continues at coordinate 10,072 of JANOIV010000213.1, forward strand.
TCAATGAACAGAAGCTGAATATGCCCAGTAGGAGCACCAGAAGGGCGCCCACTCCCTCCCAGCTTGCGCTTGAGACCAGCAACATGGCGGAACGCCCCGCGATTACCTCACACTCGGTTATTGGACTTTCACTCCTGGCCATCTTCATTGTCGCGGCAGCCATCAGTTGGTACCTGTCCTGGAACCCGGCCACCTTCCTCAGCCAGAAACTGCGAGGTGCCTCTGAGCTGGCCACTGTTTCAACCGAACCGAAAGACACAACAGACAAAGCTGCTGATCAGGCTATGACAAATGGAGTATCGGTCACTGCAGCACCCGTCACCGTGACACCGGTTACGGAAAATTCCGTGACCGAGGAACTGGTCCAGGACAAACCGGTCGTGGTGTCACCCATCGAGCCCATAGCCACTCCCTCAGTCACGCAGGGAATAAAAGAAAAAACCTTTCCAGCGGCATCCGTTCCATCCGGACAATCTGCTCAGCCAGCCCTGCCGGCAAAACCGGACCAGGCCACGGGGACCAGCACCTATCTCCTTAAGGCATTTTCCAAAAAGGCAACACGCATTACTGTACATGTTGATGATAAACCTGCCGAACGAATAGCCCTGGCCGCCGGTGAGAGCCGGAGCTGGAATGCCGGCAAATCAATAGTTATTACCCTGCCGGCAGGAACAGGCACAACCTTTACCCTCAACGATACCCCCCTCAACCTGCCAAAAAAACCTGCCGGTCAAAAAATCACGGTCTCCATCCCGGAACACCTCCTTGACTAAACCCCATGTCGCCGCGCTCTCGTGAGGCGGAGGCCATAGTTCTTGATTGCCAGGATCACGGCGAGGCCGACCTGATCGTCACCTTTTTCTGCCAGGACATCGGGCGGGTATCAGGTATCGCCAAGGGCGCCAAGCGGAGCCAGAGAAGATTTGTCAACAAACTGGAACTCTTCAGTTTTTTACATATCACCTACTCGGATCTGGCAAACAGTTCCCTGCTCTTTGTGCACGAGGCCGAACTCCACACCAGTTTCCTCAATCTCCGCCACGACATCGCCCTCTATACCAGCGCCACTGCTATCAGGGAATTCATCCTGATGGCCATGCGCGATGGCGAACGAGACGACAATCTTTTCCGGCTGACACTCTGGGCCCTGCATAACCTTGATCTGAAACAACCCCACCTCAGTACGCTCGCTCTGTTTCTGGTAAAATTTTACGCCAGTATCGGTTACCAACCGCAGATGCATGCCTGCCTGAATTGCGGCTTACCCGTATCATCGGGGCGGGAGTACAGTTTCAACTACCTCGGTGGCGGGATTGTCTGTTCGGCCTGCTCATCAACCAGCCACCAGACGACCATCCGTCTTTCCCGTGGAACTGTTAAAATCCTGCAATCCGCCCAGGATCTCCCCCTCGACCGCCTGCACCGCCTCAAATTCTCGGGTCAGGTCCTCGATGAATGCCTTAACACGCTCCATCATTATGGCAGGTACTTGTTCCAGCGGGACATCTCTTCGTGGGCCATGCTCAACAGCTGCGGGCAGCAAGGAAAACGCTCAGCGAGATTGGCTCAGAGATAACGTATCTCGCCACAGTGTTCGATCTTTTCATAACCGTCAGCAAAGCGCATGACAAGACCGCCATCATCACATATCCCGGTTACAAAGGCCTGATACTGGGGTCTTGTCATCACATCCAGACCATAGACGACCCGGCGGTCGAGACTGTCCGAGAGCTGTTTCCATCTCGAGAGCAGCAGATGCCCACCGGCACCGACGGGATCCTCCTCCCGCAGTTGCCGTTCTTCTTCAAAATAGAGCAGCCCAAGGGCATAGGAAAGCTTGGCCAGAAAAATTCGGGAAAAGAGATTGAGATCGACCGGGCGACCGAGGACCTCCGCCAAAGAGATCGCAAGATTGTCCAGTTCGGGAGGAAAACAGGAATTGTTGATATTGATGCCAAAACCGATGAGATTATACTCTTCCCGGTAGCAGGGGCCGGTATACCCCTCGACCAGAAAGCCGGCAAGTTTTTTACCGTCGACCAGGACATCGTTGACCCAGCGCAGCACGGCCCGCTCTCCCCCAAGCTCCCGCACCGCCTCACAGCAGGCCACTCCGACCGCCAACGGCACAAACCGACGTGAACCCTCAACAAGCGTATTGGCATGGATCAGGCAGCCCCAGACTCCACCCACGGGGGCATGCCAGACTCGGTCAAACCGGCCCTTTGAACGATCCAGGCTGTCGGCGAAAACGACGGTGCCGCTGTGCACGGATTTCCCGGCCTGTTCTGTTGCGGTGATGAGGGCCCGGCAATAATCCATGGCCCGGACAAGAGAAGAGTGACACTCGATGACCGAACCGACAAACGCACCGTAACGCAGGATCTTTTGGGCCTCGACAGCCGACTCTGTACACCGGCGCAGCTCCAGTTCGAGCTGGCGCTGACGCCGGACATCCTCAACTGTCAGCGAGATACCCGGCTTAGCCATTGTTGTACGATGAGATTCCAGACCGGAGAGATCTTCTGGCAAGAATGCCTTCAGGGACAGTCGTGCAGTTCTTATTCACTGTCCCAGTCGGCCTTGACCCGGGTGATGATTTTCTGGATGAGCGGCAATTTCTCCGGGGCGCAGACCCCGAGAAGGGGCTCGCCCTGACTGACGGAGACGCCGGGTTTGAAATAGACGGAGTGAATGACTCCCCGCTCGCCAGTGTAATAAATCGGGGTATCTCGTTTCATCAGCGACATGGTGAGGACCTCTTCACCCTGCTCGACAGTGACTGCCCGTGCCCCTTTTTTTTCTATGCGCGACTGCACATCAAGGGCAAAGAAATATTTGGCCCTTTCCGGGGCCCGGAACAGATAGAGCACCTCTTTGAGGATATTTTCGATGATCTCTTTCTTTTTCAGGGGATGCTTGATCGTGATCAGTTTTTCGCCCGCTTCGACAAACTTGCCCTCAAGTTCGCTGCGGATTGCTGAAACGACCCCGTTCGTCTGGGCCGCAATCATCTTCGGATTGCGCTCTCTGGTTATCTCATAGAGCGCTGTGCCGGGGATTTGCAGCCACTCGCCGCCTGACGCTGCTACCTCATCCCCTTCGGCGATTTTGAAGCGCACAACCCCGGTATGGGTTGCGCAGACATCGATATAATCAAAGGGATCTGAGCGGTATTTGCTCAATATTTCATCAAAATCTAGTTCATTCGACATATACGAAGACTGTCTCCACCAGCAAAAAAAAAAGAGGAGCCAGCGACTCCTTCCAGCCAATCACACCATCAGCCAATCCAGGCGGTCCGGTTGTCAGCCTGCCCCCCGGGATTGTGCCCGCCCACAAACACCTTGCAGTAAAAGAGTTCATCTTTTCGTATGCATCGACAAGGCAATACGTTTATACTGAGATAATTGCTACATGGCAAGAAATTCTTTCTCGTCGGCCAATGCCGAAAAAACCTGCATCGCCCTGTATTGCTGGACTTATCGACTCTTCCCCCTTCACTTCCGCCTCTGCCCGAAGAGGACAGTGCGGACCTTCAGGTGAAACGCTTTTGCTGAAAAAACACCTTTTCCACGGCAGAATCCTCCTCTTCTTCCTGACCCTCGTCACCTTGTTCGGACTTTTTTTCCTGCCGACTTTGCTGGAGACCTTCTTGTTGCCACGGCTCACCCGGGACCTGCCTCTGACGGGCAAAGAGATCCATATCACCGGCATTTCTCCCCGGGCCCTGCAGGGCAGTATCCGTTTCGAAAATGGAGATCAGTCCGTGCTGACAGTCCCGCGCTTTGAGTTGCGCTACTCCCCCCTTGGTCTTCTCAAGGGCAAAATTAACGGGCTCTTCTTGGAGGGTGCCTTGCTACACCTGCAAAAAAAGGCGGACGGGATCGGAATCAACGGCATGCCAGCGGCCGGCAAAACCGCGCAAAATTCCACTCCAAGTCCCTTCCATCTCCCGATATTCTTAGAGGAAATTGCCCTGAGGGACTGTGCAGTCGTCCTGCACGATAGCAAGACGGCAGTCCGGCAGCTGATGTTTGATGCCCGGATCAGCCTGCCGCTGGCTCCCTCCGACCCACGGAAAAACGGCAGGCCCGGCAGCCTGGAAATTGCCAAGTTTCTCTATAAAGGAAAACACCTCGTCTCACTCAAGGCCGAGCTCAAGGTGACGGACAAGGACCTGACCGTAAAGGGTGCGGCCACCAGCCCGCTCGCCCCCGATCTTCGTCTGCTCTTCACCGCTGTCTCTGATGGAAATTCAACTTTCAGCCTCAAGGCAGAGATCCCTGAAGGGCCGTTTATCATCTCCACCCTGGCGCCTCTCGTCGCCCTGCCACCCGGTCTGCATCTGGGTGGCAGATTGCACGGCAAGGCAAGCTACAGTCTTGGCCCGGATCGACCGCAGGGCACTGCCAGCCTGCAGGTACAGCAGGGCCTGATTGAAATGCCGGAGCAGAAGATCGCCCTCAAAGGTATCAATCTCGCCCTGGCTCTGCCCGATCTGCCGCTTCTCCACAGCAGCCCCGGTCAGCTTCTCTCCATCGAGACCATGGATATCGGCGATCTCCGTTTTGCGGAAACCAGAGTGCATTTCCGTCTCCAGGATCTCCGAACGATCTTCATCGAAAAGGCCCGCCTAGCCTGGTGTGGTGGCCATGTGGAAACGGACAGCCTGACTCTCTCCACCCAGAGCCGAGTGCTGAAGACCGTCCTCTCCTGCGACCATCTCGACCTCGCGCAACTGCTCAGTCAGCTCGGTCTCAACGACAGCTACGGCCAAGGTTTTCTCAACGGCCGGCTGCCCCTTTCAATCAGTAGCGCAGGCATTGAGTTTGACAACGGTTTTCTGTTTTCCACCCCGGGAGAACATGGTAGACTACGGCTCAGCGACACGGAAACACTGCGCCAGGGCATGCCCGCCCTCGACAGAGCGGCCTCTCTCGACTATGCCCTGGATGCGCTGCAGGATTTCTCCTACAACGGGCTGAGACTCAACTTCAACACCACCGGTAACGATCTGCTCATCGCCATGCAGATTGACGGCAAACCGACAGCCCCCCTGCCCTACGGCTACAAAAACGGCCAGATCGTCAAGGCCACGACTGGCCCAGGGTTGCAACACCCGATCCAACTCGATGTCAATTTTCATCTGCCCAGCGCAGAGATGTTCCGCTTCGGCAAAAATATTCAGACTATCAGGGAGAAAATGTAAGATGACAACCTTCAGAAAAACGGCCTGCTCCGTGCTGCCGCTCCTGCTCTTCAGTTTACTCACGGCCTGCACGCGCCATGAGGTGGAACTCAAACCGGTCGAGATCAAACCGATCCACATTACCATCGATATCAATGTGAAGGTCGACCGGGCCCTGGACAATTTTTTTGGTGACCTGGATAAAGCCCAGGCCAAATAGATACCTACTTACCCCGCAAGAGGCTCACTATGCGTACGCACAAAACTGTCGTTTCCCTCCTCCTTTTCGTCTTCTCCCTCCTGACCCTCAATGCCTGGACCGCCGGTGCCGCCGACATAAAAGAACAGATGCTCGGACGTCTGCCGGCTATCAACGCCCTGAAAGATCAGGGCATCATCGGCGAGGACAGCCAGGGCTACCTGCAGTTCCGGGGCGACGACCAGTCGCAGAAAGCTCTGCTGACCGCCGAGAATCAGGACCGCCGGGCGGTCTATGAGGCCATCGCCAAGAAAGAAGGGGCACAGGCCGGTCTAGTCGGCCAGCGCCGCGCCCAGCAGATCCAGGAGATCGGCAAGGCGGGACAGTGGTTTCTGAAGGCGGATGGCACGTGGCAGCAGAAATAATTGGATACTGTTGACTCCTCTGGAAGCTGTAAGCGGACTGGAGTATGTAAAACTGGATAAATTCAAAGGCAGATTCGATCACTTTCGATATAAGGATAATTTGTTATGTTCTAAAGGGGACAAGTATAATGGAGTTTGAGAATAAAGATAAAAAACAGATTCTTCGCGATATTTCTGACAACGGGATAGTCCAAAAAGCAGACAACAGTGGGGGAAATTGAAAAGCATGATTTTGGAAAAATGGTCATTGCAACAAAATGCGCTGAAGATTTGGAAAAATCAATTGGCGAATTGGCGAATTGGCGAATTGGCAAGCCAAATTAGAATTAGCTCTGAAAGCAATGATAAACTTGCTGGAAAAATCTATTGTCTAAATTGGATCTTAGTCATTGCCACAGTGGTTATGGCTATATGTACCTTATTGGATCTATTCATCTCTCCAAAATAATCGTCTTCCAAATATCCAAAATCTAGCAACTTAAATTGCTTGTTTCATAATTATTTCAGTGTAAATTTGGGCACTTTTCCTACTTCCTACCTCCATAATTCGTTTTTCGTCTTGGCCTTCACCTGCTCAACCACTGCCTCGACCTGATCATTGACTGCAATCGCTCGTTGTTGCAAATCGACACAGAACTGGGTATCAGCAATCTGCTTGATATTGATCAGTACGTTGTAGAAGGCTCCGAGGCTGGCAACGGCAGCCGTATCCTGACCAGTGGCCGCGATGAAGAACTGCTTCAGTTCCTGGACCAGGATAGCCGGCGGCTCAGCGAACCGCCCAGAACGCCGCTGAACCGGACAGTTGGTCTGCTTTTTGAAATTATACTGTGGCAGGAGTAATAACCTCTAGCTGAATAGGGCTGGGATGTCTCTTCCAGTTGGAGCACTCTGGAGACGGTGGCATTGTGCACATTACCGACAGTTATTTTTTACGACGACTTAGAGGAGAAAAGAATAGATGAACAGATATGCGTTGTATTTTTTGGTGGTGGCAATTCTGCTTGGCGGTTGTGCCCAGGGCAAGTTTGGGAGTGCCCTGCAGGGCCGGACCGAGGGACAAGAGAACCTGACGAGGGGCGAACTTAGACAGAAAGCGGCAACCTTGCAGAAGGCGGTGAAAATGGATCCGGCGAGTGCCACCATCAATTTCTCCTACGGTCGTATTCTCCTTGCCACACATCAGCCCCGACAGGCCTTGCCCTATCTGGAGAAGGCCGTCGTCCTTGATCCTGATAATGCCGTTTATCTGTTCTGGCTGGGTGTGGCCTATGGCGAGAACAAAAAGACGGCTCAGGAGCGAACAAGCTACGAACGGGCCCTGCAACACGACAGGAGTTATGTGCAGGCATTGATCTATCTTGGCAACAACTATCTCAACGCCAAAGCGTTTGAACCGGCGCTCAATTGTTACCAGCGGGCCCTGGCGATTGCTCCGACCAACGCCCAAGCGCTCTACAACCGGGCCATAATCTACAGACATCTGCACCGGACACCGGAGGAGAAACTGGCCTGGCGGCTCTATCTCGAGTCCTATCCCTCAGGAGAGAGGGCCCGCAGGGCTGCCGACCATCTTAACCTCCTCGACGATTTTTCCTACCGTAACCACCACCTCGGTACCCGAACCGTGACCCTCCCGGCCATTGCCTTCACGCCCTTTACTGCCGAGTTGACTCCCACGGCCCAGGCGGCCCTCGCTCAGATCGGCTCCACGGTCAGCCATCTGAAAAAGGGCAAGCTTGATATCCTTGTTTACCGGAAGAACAACCGGGAACTTGCCTACAGACAGGCTCTCAGCATCAAGAAGTATCTTGAAAACCGGTTTCAGGTATTGAAAGCCGAGAAACGGATTCGTCTCAGCTGGTTTGATATCTCCGAGAAAAGAAAACTTGCCGATCATACCGCCCGGATTGACGAGTCGGTTATCTTCTTTCTTGCTGATTTACCAGGAAAAAAAATAAACCACAGCAAAAAGAGAGGTGAGCTAAAATAACCTCTTCCCACTTTTTATCCTCAAACATGTGACCATCCTTCCCCGTTGATCGTATATGTAAATATTAAACACCTCAACCTCTAACCCAACGCAGTCAATCCAGGCAGGATGCACCTTACAGACGAAGAGATTATCCAGGAGGTCCTGGCCGGGAGAAAACAGCGCTACGCCGAGATTGTAACCAGGTATGAGCGACCGGTTTTCAACCTCATGTATCGCTATACCCGTCACGAGCAGGATGCCGCAGATCTCAGCCAGGAAGTGTTTCTGCGGGCCTTCGAGAGGTTGTCGACCTACCGAACCGACCGCAGTCTTTTTTCCTGGCTGTACGCCCTGGCGATCAACAGGGCCAACGATTGGAGCCGTTCACGCACGCGGCGGCAGGATGGGATGCAGGCCTATACCCAGGAGGATATAACTCTTTTGGACGGCAGCAATCCGATGGCCGGTGTTGAAAGTCGCGAAGAGGGGCAGATACTGCATAAGGCCCTGAATCTGTTATCGCCTAAAACCCGGGAAATCCTCCTCTTGCGCTACCGGCATGAACAGCCTGTACGCGAGGTGGCGGTGGTATTCGGAATGACGGAGAGCGCGATCAAGATGCGAGTCAAACGGGGGTTGGAACAGTTGCAGGGAATTTTGTTGGAGAGGCATGGCAATGGAACGGAAAAATTTTGAGTTAGAGGAGCTAGAACAACTGCTTCGTCAGGCCCCGGAACGTGAGGTCCCGGCCGGTCTCCGTGAACAGATCATGAATGAAATTCTCGCTGCGCGGCCGTCCCAGAGCCTGTCTGAGAGGGTAAAACGATGGTGGCAGCGCATTCCGCTCCTCAGTTTTTATCCCTTGCAAATAGGCGCTGCGCTCGGGATGGTTGTCGCCGCCTTCTGGCTCGGGACTGTTGTCGACGGGGGAAACCAGGCACGGATTACAACGACCCGGCCAGAGGGTGTTACACTTGCACCCTTTGCCAACAGCCCCCGGGCCAACTATCTGGTCGGCAGGGGCTTGCTGGAGGGTGGAAAAAAACGTCTTGCCCTTGAATTCATTCATCAGGCACTGCTTCAGGAACCGCGATCAGCGGAATACGGAAACTGGCAAGGCGTGGCATATTGGCAGCTCGGCGATCGGGAGAAAGAGCGGCAGAGTTATCAGCAATCAATAGCCCGGCAATCCGATTACCTTCCCGCCCTGCTCAACCTCGGTCACAATCTCCTGGAAAGCGGCACCTATAGGGAATCCCTGCACCAATATGAAAAGGTGCTGCAAATCAATCCCCATGAACAAACGGCCTTGTACAACCGGGCCCTCAGTTATCACCAACTGAAAGACCAGGTCGGGGAACAGGGGGCATTTATCCAATACCTGGACCAGTATCGATCCGACAAATGGGCATATCGGGCAGTCGAACATCTGCAGCGGCTCGGGGTGTTTGATTACCGGATCTGCCAGATAGGAAACAGGAAAGTTGTTGTCAATCAACAGATCCTGCTTAGCCCGGCACTTCCGGCCCGCCAGCTCGAACTCGAGCGACTCGCCAGATGGCTGGGAAAAGTGCCTGCCGGTGAACTGCATCTGGTTGTGTATTATCACAATGACAAGAACCAAGGAAAGGCGATTGCCGGTGAACTCAGGCAACAACTGCAGGCCATCATGGGCAGGAATGCCACGATACCGATCCAAGTCAGCTGGTTCGACCAACCGGCGTTGATACGGACCGCAGATGGTGCCGAGCGGAAACTCGCACAGGGACTGCTCATTTTCACTCAACCATTGCCAACCCAAAGGGGCAACGTATGAAAAATGATGAAAAAAGCAGAATATCGACATTGAAGATTTTTATTCTGGCAATTGCCCTGCTCGGCCTTACCGGCGGAGGACCTGCTAAGGTGTGGTCGGCTGACGCCGTTACAGTAACGGACGATTCCACCACGGTAACAGTTGTCGACGTTACCACAGCTGATGATCCTCAGCCCAGCGAAAGCTATTATGCAAATCCGGCCCAGGCAGCGCATGCAGCCCAACTTGCCGAGCAATCTGCCATGAGCGATCAGCCGGTACAGGATGCTTTCCAGGCGGTTGCTGCCGCTCAGACAGACGTTGATGCTGCGCAGGCGGAGCTTGATACCCTGCAAACGGGCACGCCTACAGTAGAGGAGATCGCAGCTACTGAGCAGAAGCTTGCCGCTGAAGAGCTCAACCTTGCCTCCATGGAAAAAGTCTATACCGATGCCGTGGCCGAGGGCACCGGAGTGGTCGCGTCGGACATTTTGGCCATGCGTACTTCCGGAATGGGCTGGGGCGAAATCGCCCATGAACTTGGCGTCCATCCCTCGGCCCTTGGTCTTGGTCACGACAAGGCTACCAAATCACAATTCAACGAGACAGCGACGGCAACGGGTATCACAGGGATCGAACCGGATGAGCTGGCCGAGGCCACAGCCAGGGACACCAGAAACGGCTTGTCTAAAGGACGGGGACTGAACGCCTATTCAGGGATTCATGAGCCCGGTACCGGGCTTACCCCAACCGATGCGACTCCATCCAGCAAATCCATGGCAGGGCAGGATACTGGTGTCAATAGTGGTGAAAAAGGTAACGCTGGCGGCGGAAATGCTAATGGCAATGATGCCGGTAACTCCGACTCTAGCGGGAATTCCAATAGCGGAGACAATAGCGATAAAGGTGCCGGTAACGGCAACGACAACGGTGGCAGCAACAGCGGTGGCAATGGCAACGCTGGCGGCAACAGCGGTGGCAACGACAACGGTGGCGGCAACAGCGGTGGCAATGGCAATGGTGGCGGCAAAAAGTAATCTGCTTTCAGACAGTTGCAAGCGGAAACAGACGTAAGGGCCAAACTGCTGATAATCGAGCAAAGTGGTCGAGCAAAAGAAGCCCCGTTCCAAGAGGTAAAGAGATCCTCGCGGGACGGGGCTCCTCATTCGTGATATGGTTTGAGTCGCTATGAGCGTACCACAGCTTGCTGCTCAAACCGACGTCATGAGTTGCCTTTACAGCGTCATTACATGTTTGTCCCCCACAAACTTGATGATCACGTAAAAAGTCCCAAAATGGTCATTTCACCTATCGTAACATCTTGAATTTCGTGATATGGTTTGAGTCGCTATGAACGTACCACAGCTCGCTCTCAAGCCGACGTCAATGAGTTGTACTTAAGCGTCATCACATATTTATCCCCCCACAAACTTGATGATCACGTGTAAAAAGTCCTAAAATCGTCATCTTACCTATCGTAACATCTTGAATTTATTAGGCGCTGTTTTCTTAAAAATAGCATATTACGAAACCATCATTATTGGCTGTAAGGTTTTTACCGGTAAGGTTTCGCCGGATACTTCAACTCAAGGAAAAACATGAAAAAGCTCTACATGGCTGGTATTTTGTCTGGTCTGCTGTTCGCAGGTCTGACAGGAACAGCTCAAGCAACGGCGGTAACTGCTCATATTACAGCAGATAACCATTATGGCCTTTATTATGGAGATGCCACTGGCAGCAATCTGCAGTTTGTTGGTCGTAATGAGACAGGAGATGGTGGTTCAGCTGGTGAGTACAACTGGACTCTTCCCGAGACTTATACCGTCAACACCTCTGCAGGCGATTATCTGTATGTGGCGGTCTGGGATGATGGCCGGCCACAAATGTTGACAGTAGATTTTTCCTGGGATGCTGACACGGCCCCTGAATTGGTTACAGATGCTTCTAATTGGCAGTTCATTCAGGGAGGCACCACTCTCCCTGGAGCCTCCTCGATACCTGTGGCGATAGGCGCCATGCAAACTTATGCCGGCAGTGCCGGTTGGGCACCCATTGGTGCTTCTCTTGCATATAATTCTGGTCCATGGGGTAATATTGACGGGGTGGATGACAGCGCAAAATTTATCTGGGGAACATCAGCCGACGGCTCAGACTCCTTCCAGATTTTCCGTACCAATAATCCAGTCCCTGCTCCAGAGCCGGCAACCATGCTTCTTTTTGGTACAGGGTTGGCCGGTCTCATTGGAGTAGCGCGGAAGAAGAAAAAATAATTCCCTTTCCCGATATTCAGGAAAAGCTGAGGCAGGGCCACTCACTGGCCCTGCCTTTTTATTTTGAAGAGGGAGGTGGTCGCATGTCTATTTTGTAGATATGGGGGTTCGTTGGGGTTGTAATGGTCCTCGAGTCTGCCGTTTCTCATCTTGACTTTGCGTTTTTCGCCCAGCACTTCTGCTTCCTGATCAGAAATTGCCTGGCTGGATTCAAAGCTGCCGGTAGTCTCTTTGTTTCTCATAACAACTGATAGCAGACGGGGAGGTTGGGGGATTGTAGATCAAACCCAATTTTCGCTTTTGGGTATTGTCCGGTGCATCAAACTTGATAAACTCGTAAAAAGTCGCCACAAAGATCACAGATGGCTAGATAAAAAGTTCGTAAGCGTCTAAGGAACCCCATCTTCCGCTGAGTCGAGAGATATGCTTCACTATGCCGAACCATTTTCAAGGAGGCATGGATGAAGTACACAGAATCGACAGAGAAATTGGCCAAGGAGCAATACTGGCAAAAGCATGTTG
>JANOIV010000221.1:0-11702 GCA_031407875.1 Desulfobulbaceae bacterium
CAGCATCCCCGAATCCCTCGTCATCGTCGGCGGCGGGGTGATCGGCTGCGAGCTGGCCTGTATCTTTCAGGGTCTGGGCAGCCGGGTGACCCTGATCGAGGCCATGGACCGCCTGCTGCCCCTGCCCTCGGTGGACGAAGACTGCAGCAAGCTGCTGTTGCGGGAGATGAAGAAGAAGAAAATCCGGGTCCTGACAGGTAGCACAGTCCTGTCAGCCAAAGCGGGGGCGGATCGGGTTGAACTGACTCTCGGCAAGGTCAAAGCGGGAAAAGAGGGCACTGCTGCAGGGCAACAGGAATTCTGCGAAAAGCTGCTGGTCTGTATCGGCCGGACGCCAAACAGCGCGGGTATCGGCCTGGAAAAGATCGGGGTGGACTGTGATGCCAGGGGCTGGGTAATGGCCGACAGCTATCTGCAGACCACAAACAAAGATGTCTACGCCATCGGCGATCTCCTGGGGCCAGCCAAGATCATGCTGGCCCATGTGGCCTCAACGGAAGGCGAGATTGCCGCCGCCAACTGTCTGGGTGATCTGAAAGAAATGCACTACGATATCGTGCCGAGCGCCATCTTCACCATGCCGGAGATCGGCACCGTCGGTCTCTCCGAGACGGAGGCTCGGTCGCGCTTTTCCGGGGTCCGGGCCGACAGCGTGCTCTTTCGCACCCTCGGTAAGGCCCAGATCCTCGGCGAGATCGCCGGGCAGGCCAAGATCGTCTCAGAAGTGGAGACCGGCAGGATCCTGGGCGTGCATATCGCCGGCCCCCATGCCACCGACCTCATCGCTGAGGCCACCCTGGCTATGCAGAAGGGGGCCACGGTCCACGACCTGGCCGAGACCATCCATGCCCATCCCACCCTGGCCGAGATCATGCTGGAGACCTCGCTCAAGGCCTTGGATCGGCCTCTGCACGGCTAGATGTGAAGAAGGCATTGACCGTAAAACCACCGTCGATTATGGTCTGAGATATCTTCACCACGGGTGGAGCCCTCTCATACATTTTTAACCACTTGCAGAAGTCGTCATCCGGGCAGACAGGGATGCATATTTGCGAGAGATCCTCATTTATCGAATGGCCTCTTCACCCCCACCTCAGCCGCTGCCGACAAAACAGCAAACCGCCGCCAAACGCAAGCCGCGCCCCCGTTCCGCCTCGAAGGCCAAAGGCAGGAAGGGCAAGAAAAAACCGGCTGCATCCTTTCGGCAAAACGCCCTGCTGCTGAGCCTTGAGGTCCTTGGCCTGACGATTACCGGGGTGGCCGCCATCATTGTCCTGCTCGGCTATGCCGCCAACCGGTTTTCCGGCACCCGCTTCTTTGCGAGCCTCTTGCCCTTTGCCGGTGGCATCCTCGGGCTCATCATCCTCACCGCCATTCTGCTGAGCGGTTGGAAGAGACTGCGGAAGTGGCTGCAGAACTGGTCACCCTTCTTGCCATCCGCCATTGCCCTCGGTCTGGCGCTGATGATCGGCTGCTTTGCCATGCAGGACCGCTTCACCCGGGCCTTCGGCTACTACCGCACCCTGGTCGGCGGCAAAGAAGAGGCCGGCCGGGTCACCCTCGCGCACCAGGTCTATGCGGCCTATCGCCGCCTGGATACGACGCAGCTGCAGAAAATGATCGATCGGGCCGGGCCGTACCACCCGGCTCTCGAAGAGGCGGCCGCGGCCTTCGCCATCGATGTCGACCTCCTGCAGGGTCTCGCCGCCACGGAATCCTCCTATCTGCCGCGGCAGAGCAAGGATGGTGGCCAGGGACTCTTGCAGATCACCCAAGTCCCGGCAGCGGCGACGGCGAAGGTCGACAAGCTCTTCCCGCCAGACAGCCGATCTCTGACGGATCCCCGCTATAACGCCTTTCTCGGGGCCGCCACCCTCAGACACTATCTGGCCGAGATGAAGGGCGACCTCTTTCTCGGCCTGCTGGCCTACAATATTGGCCCGAAAAACGGTGGGCTGCGCTTTATCATGCAGCAGTACGGGGCAACGGGCTTCGTCACCATCCAGCCCTACCTGCAGCAACTCCCCCGCGATTATCCCATCCGCGTCCTGTCCTATTCCCTCGCCTTCCGCATCCGCCACAAAGAAGGCCGGCTCCTGGCCTATGAAGAGGGGAAAAACGCCCTACGCATCCAGGGCCTTGGCATACCAGGCCTGCGGGAGGAGTTTTAACTTGGATGAAGCCATAAAGCGCATGCAGCCGGATGAGGAATTCTTGATCGCCGAGGGTTGCCATATCATCGAACTCCTGCAAGCCGGGGACGATCAGCAGCTCTCGATTGCCAGGGTCCGGGTGGAACCGGGGATAACCACCCGCTGGCACCGTCTGGCCGGAACCATCGAACGCTATGTCATCCTGGCAGGCCAGTGCCTTGTGGAAGTAGGCAGCCTCCCGCCCCAGGAGGTTTTCCCCGGCGACGTGGTGCTCATCCCGCCGACTTGCCGCCAGCGCATCACCAACACCGGCGCGAAGGATCTGCTCTTTCTCGCCATCTGCACCCCGCCATTCAGACAGGAAAACTATGAGGATATCGAGGATGATTTCGCTGCCGGGGGAATCTCCCAGGAATAATTCCTCGGCTTCTGCTTGGCAATGTTTGCCATAGATGATATATTGATAATATATCCAGCCAATAAGGAGGCCTCAACTATGGCAACACTAAACATATCCATGCCCGATGAGCTGCGGGCGTTTATCGAAGCCCGTGTCAACACGGGGGAGTATCAAAGTGCCAGCGATTATTTACGCGATCTCATACGGCACGATCGTGAAGAAATAGACCGCCTCTTGTTGGAAGGACTTGAAAGCGGCAAGGCCACTCCGCTTGATATGACTGCCCTGCAGGTGAAGGCACAGGCCTTACTCGAAAAAGAGCACGATCAATAAATGCCCGCAATTCTAATAACGCCGGCAGCGGAAAACGATGTAATAAACCTGTGGGTATATATTGCCCGAAACAATCCCGCTGCAGCGGACCGAGTGTATCAGGCTGCTGAAACAACCTTTGCGGCCCTCACTTCGATGCCGGGTATCGGCACCATATATCAGCCCAGACGCGCCAAATTACAAGGGTTACGATTCTTCCCGATCAAACAGTTTCCCAACTACATCATCTATTATCGAGAGATAACGGAAGGTATTGAGATTGTCCGTGTGTTACACTCTCACATGGAAAAGCACAGACGATTGGAACCGGAAGAGTAATTTTTCACAAAAATTCCGGCTGCATCCATATGTAATTTATTCCCAGAACTCCCGCACAACGCATCACCAGCACCGGCGCGAAGGATCTGCTCTTTCTCGCCCTGCACCCCACCATCCAGACAGGAAAACTACGAGGATATCGAGGACTGTTCTGTTACAAGAGAATGATTGGCAATGAGGGCCAAGCTTGGGAAATAGCATTTTCAAGACTGGACTCAAACCCTTAAATAGATGAGTGCTCCCTGTAATTATTTCTGTTTTCTTTTCTCTGACACAGTGATATCACTCAAGAGAGTTGAAAATACCAGTCAGTCGATGTTTCCTCATGAGGTTCCAGATTGTCAGGTCATGAAGTTTGCCTGACCTCATTACATACGGCTGATTTATGGTGTTTGGCCTCAAAGAACACAAAGGACCTAGAGATGAAATACAGAAAAGTAAGCCCGCCATATAAAATCATTTTGGATGATTCAGTAATCCTGGAAGGTGACGCTCTGCATGCCCTACGCCTCTTACCGTCGAGTTCGATTCAATGCGTTGTCACCTCTCCCCCTTATTGGGGACTTCGTGACTATGGGATTAACGGTCAAATTGGTCTGGAAAACACCCTTCCTCAATTCCTGAACCATCTGGTTGCAATCTTCAGTGAAGTCAAAAGAGTGCTTCGAGACGATGGAATCCTTTGGATAAACATTGGCGACGGCTACACAAGCGGTAACCGTGGTTACCGTGCAACCGACAAAAAGAACCCTGCGCGGGCGATGACCGTTAGGCCCGCCACACCGGAAGGACTGAAGCCAAAAGACCTCCAAGGTATCCCTTGGAGATTGGCTTTTTCCCTTCAAGACGATGGTTGGTACCTGAGAAGCGATATAGTCTGGAACAAACCAAATGCAATGCCAGAAAGCGTGAAAGACAGACCAACGCGGGCACACGAGTATTTATTCATGCTTACCAAGTCAGAGCGATATTATTATGACTATGAAGCAATTAAGGAAATTGGTCTAAACGGAAAACATCGTAACCGCAGGAGCGTATGGAATATACATACTCAAGGATTTCCTGATGCCCACTTTGCCACATTTCCGCCAAAGCTGATTGAGCCTTGTATTCTGGCATCTTCAAAGCCCGGAGATTATGTTCTCGATCCATTTTTTGGTGCAGGAACGGTAGGAGTTGTCTGTATCCAACAGCACAGACGCTATGCAGGCATTGAATTAAATCCCGATTATGTGGCAATCGCAGCCAACAGGTTGAGTGCCGCAGAAGAAAGAATAATAAAGGTTGCTGTGTGATGCCGAATATCAATATCCCTATTCCAGAACTCCAAATTGATTTTTCCTTTGCACTTGGCCAAGTTCGGAGTCTTTATCTTCAAGACGCGTTGAGCAACACCATAGAAAATTTGGTCCTTGCAAAACTTGACAACGAGCTATCCGCGTACGTTCCGCAAGAAAATCTGAAGGCATTAGCAAAACATGGTTTGCGAGGCGAGCTTATATACCCCGTCCCCTGTGTACTTGAAGCCAATCCATACCTTCTTGGTTATTATCGGCTGCTTCTTGGTTTCAGCCAAAAAGAATTCTATACCAAGCAGTTTGGCGTCTCTGAGTTCAAATTAATGGAAACAAAAGGCATTCTTACCGATAAAAATAAATCCGCTCTACTTGAGTTATGCAAAGGTCTAATTGGTAGTGCTGTTGCCCTCGTTGATGGAATTGGTGTTGATAGGCTGAGTAGAGAAATTATTGATGACCTGACCCTACTTACTGTTGGTCCACAGTTGAGAGGTGGTGCTAATGTTAAAAAAGGTGTGGCCGGTATTGTAGGTGTATTTCAGGCAATCCATAGCATTGTTGAGCACGCAGCCAATAAATCCACTGCCAGCAAGATTGAAATTGAGAACGCTGCGGGCCGAAAAGTGTCGATCGAGTTTGCTCCTGATCCTGACATTGTCATCAGAGAGGAAATGAGCAAAAATCGGTTCAGGAATATCATTGCTATCGAAGTCAAGGGCGGGACGGATTTTTCCAATATACACAATCGTGTCGGCGAAGCAGAAAAAAGTCACCAGAAAGCAAAAGCGTCTGGGTATGTGGAATGTTGGACAGTTGTGAACGTGGATCGAATTGATATGGCAATGGCACGACAGGAATCTCCTTCAACAAACACATTCTATCGATTATCAGATCTGAAATCTACTGAAGGTGATGAATATCAAGATTTCAAAGAGCGCATAATTTCTCTGACTGGAATACGAAACAGATGAGAAGGGTGTTGCAACGAGTGTATGTTTATCACGTAGAATCAGTATGTTAATGCAGATATGCTTAACCTGACATCTGGGCAAATCGAGTTATTTCGTAATTACAGGCAGTTGATTTCGAAATTTTAAGGTGAAACGTTTCTGGTGCATTTAATTCGCCAGGAACGTACCTCTAAAAATGGCATCATTTCGACCGATTACGGCTGACATCCATTTGTTTGCCAGGGAGCATTTCAACACCTTTATGAGGCCAACGGCACTCCAGCGATTGACGTTGGCTCCAGGCAAAGAGAGCGCTCCTCTTTAACTACAGTTCCAGCTATGAAAAAGTCAGAAAAAGAGCCAGGCCCACCCTCGGTTTTTTTTATGAGCCACCGCAATGAAGCCAGGTTTTGAAATAGGAATGGAGCATTTTTCAAAACCTGGCTGTGGTTCTTTGCAAGAGGAAAATTCTGGGAAGTGCTCCAGGTTTCCCTATTGTTCAAGGTTTTTTGGCGGGCTGCTTATCACTCTTGTTTTTTGATTTTTGTTTCTGTTTCTCGTTGGTCTGTTTCTGGCCCTTTTCCTTGTCCTTCTTACCGCCTTTGTCTCCCATCACGTCTCTCCTTTTGTTGTTTTTTTTACGGTTTGAATGAAAGCGGTCAGAGCAATCATTCTGCTTCGTCCTTCTCTTTTTACTTGCCAGGCACCCGCAACAGGTTCTTGAGGCCTGCGAAAGGGGTGTGGGTGGCCGCTGAACCTTTTTCTGCATCTGAATCTTCGGTGGGCAGCCATTCGGCGTCCAGGGCGCGGGAGTGCTCGTTGTCGTGGCAGTAGATGCACAACAGTTCCCAGTTGCTGCCGTCGGGCGGATTGTTTTTGTAATTATGATCTTTGTGATGAACCGTCAGCTCTCGCAGTTTTTTGCCGGTAAAATCACGGCCGCAGTTTGCGCAGACCCACGGCAGGATCTTCAGCGCTTGCTCTCGGTACTCTATTTTTTTCATTCTGCCTTTACCAGTAAATTTGAGTGATAAAATGGACCTTCTCCCTTTTTATCCCGTTTTCAGGGATGAAATCAACCTTTCTCTGGGTAGAGTTTCTTGATCTGCACCCTATCCGGCAAACCGTTGTCAAGAAGCGGCAGGTCGGTGACAAATTGCACATACTGTGGTTTTTTAAACCGGGCGATTTTCTCGCCGACGAAATCGATCAAGTCTTGTGCGGTGAGGTCGTAGCCTGCCTTCAGCTGGCAGACGGCCTTGATGCCCTCCTTCCATTTCGGGTCCGGAACACCGAAGACCACCGTCCGGGCAATGGCCGGATGGAGCATGATGGCGTTTTCGACCTCGGCCGGATAGACATTTTCCCCGCCCGGTTTGATCAGCTCCTTCTCAGGCTTTCGGCCCATGTAGAACAGAAAGCCATCCTGATCAAACCTGCCGAGGTCGCCGGTATGGTGCCAGTTGTTGCGGAAGGTCTGCCTCGTGTCATCGGGGAGATTGATATATCCCATGAAGACCATCGGCCCCCTGACTACGATTTCACCGGTGTCGCCCTCCCGGACCAGTCGGTCATTTTCGTTTACCAAGGCAACCTCGGCCACCTGCACGGCTTTGCCTGCCGCCCCGGGCCTGTCGTTATAGGGACCGACGGTGGCGAGACAGGACGTCTCGGTCTGGCCGAAGAAGCTGTAGAAGGTGCCGCCCGTCTTTTCCTGGTATTTGACGATGGTCTCCGGAGAATCGAGACCGATGACCTTTTGCAGGGAGGAGAGATCGGCACGGTTTTTGTCGCCCTGCTCCAGAAGCGAGCCGAGAATCGGGGAGAAATCGAACATGACCGTGGCCTTTTTCTCGGCTATCAGCCGCGCCGCGACCGCAGCATCGAATTTACCCATATTCAGGCAGGTTGCCCCGGCATAGAAGCAGCTTATCGTCATAGAGAGCCCGCCGATGTGGAATAAAGGCAGGATATTCAGATGTACATCCTCAGCATGCAGCGACATGGCCCGGATGAACTCAAGGCTGGAGAACACAATATTGGCATGACTGAGCAGCGCCCCTCTGGGTCTGCCTGCAACGGCTGCCGTATGGACGATCACAAAGCCGCTGTCCGAGGGCACATCGTCGGGCTGGAAGTCATCGGCTTGGACAAGAAGGTCGGAAAAATTCCCGGCCGTGTCGATTTTGCCGGACAGGGCATAATAGTGTTCGACGGTGGGCAGTTCGCCCCTGATTCTGCCGATCGTTTCACCGAACTCTGCGTCGGCAAAGACTATTTTCGCCTGGCCGTCATTCAGGTTGAAACAGACCTCGCCGGCGGACAGCCGCCAGTTGATCGGCAGCATCACGGCGCCGAGGGCTGCGGCAGCGCCGTAGAGGAGGAAATATTGGAGGCTGTTTTTGCCCAAGACCCCGATCCGGTCACCTTTGCCGATCCCTCTGGCCCTGAGCCCGGAGGCCAGATTGTCGGTCATCGCTTTCAACTCCTGGAAGGAGACGACCTCCGCGGTTGCGGCTTCATACCAGGCGGTCTTCTGTTTGAAAAGACCGGCATTCCGACAGATAATGCTGTAGTAGGTAAAGTCATAAAGTCCCATTTCCGCTTCCTCTCTGGTGTAAATCGTGCCGTCCGATGGCTGAGGACGGATTGTCGTGCCGGTCTCCTGCACTGACTGTGTCGTAACGTTGGTATTTCCGAAGCAGGGTGAGGTCGCAAGCCGGCGAAAAAACGCACAGCCCGACCGGCATGGTGCTTGATTCGGAAATGGAATACCATGGTTCGGAGTATGAATAGGAAAAAAGCTTACGTCATTTACGCTGAGAAATCAACTACTCCGTCGGGGTAAAAACGGCCTGGAATCACGACGCTGCCTGCCAAGGTCGAGGCAGCGGTATTGGTGGCTCCCGGACCTTATAAACAGGCAGGCAAACTTGAGTACTGAGATGGAACGATATGGGGAAATCCAACGAGTGCTTCCAACGGATAACGAAAAACTGCATATGTCACATATCTGGACAGACAGAAACCTGAACAAAACGCGCCACAGATTTCCCATATCGAATTTCTTCTGCTAGAATGACCGTATAAAGGATCAACGTCGAGACATCTTTTCGCTTGCTCTCAAATTGACACGATGCCGCGTCATCCGGTTCAGACCGGTTGCCGTTATTGCCCCCGGCCCCTCGCTTGCCAAGGCGGATCGTCGGGCAGAAGAGGAAATCTTATGAAGAAACTCGCAATATGCGCACTGGCCATATTTTCCGCTTTTCTGATGGTCACATCCCCCGCCTCTGCCAAGGACAAACCGATCAAGATCGGTTTGTCCATCTCCGACTTCGAGACGGAACGCTGGCCGGTGGAAGAGGCCATTATGCGGAAGCTGGCCGGCGAACAGGGGGCGGAATTAATCTCCCAGGTTGCCAACCATGACGCTAAGTTGCAGAACGACCAGATCGCCAACATGGTCCTCCTGGAGGTTGATGTCATTATCATCATCGCCGAAGACGGTATTTCTGCCGCTACTGCGGTTACCAAGGCCGCACAGGAGGGCATCCCCTGCATCGCCTATGACCGCCTGATTAAATCCGACAAACTCGCGGCCTATATCTCCTTTGACAATGTCGAAGTCGGCCGCATTCAGGCCCGGGGCATTCTCGCCAGGGTCGACCGCGGCAACTTCGTCATGCTCGGTGGCAGCCCGACCGACAACAACGCCAGCCTGCTGAGAAAAGGCCAGATGGAGATCATCCAACCCCTGGTTGACAAGGGCCGGATCAAGATCGTCGCCGACCAGTGGGTGGCGAACTGGGCCCCGGCCAATGCCACCAGGATCATGAAAAACATCCTGACCGCCCAGGGCAACAGGATAGATGCGGTGATGGCTTCGAACGACGGCACCGCCCTCGGCGCCCTCAAGGCCATGAAGGCCCACGGCCTAACCGGCAAGGTGTTCATTTCCGGCCAGGACGCGACCGCCGCCGGCTGCACTTCGATCATTGAGAATGAACTGACTATGACCGTCTACAAGGATGTGCGCCGCTTGTCGCCGATAGCAATCAACCTGGCCGTCAAGCTGGCCAGAAAGGAAAAGCTGGAAGATCTGCAGAACTTCTCTCTCAGTGAGCTTACCGGAGACAGCAGAATTCAGGGCACTGTCCCCTGCAGATTTCTCGAGGTCATCGGGGTCGACAAGGACACCGTCTATGACGAGGTCGTCAAGAGCGGTTTCCAGAAATACGACGACGTCTACGGAGGTATCCACGAGGACAAGCGGCCGCCCCGCCTATAAATATGGCACCGGCCTTCAAGACTCCGCTCGGTCACCCTTACCGATCGCTGAGCGGAGTCGAAGCGGGCAGGAACGAAGAAAAACTCACAAACGAACATTTCCACAACCAAAGAGCAAGGAGAGCTACAACCATGACCATCCGTACACTGCACAAGATATCTTCAAGCAAACCCACCCTGGAAGGGGCCGGCGTCCATCTCAAACGTGCCTTCGGTTTTCATGACACCGAGGATTATGATCCCTTTCTCCTCCTCGATGATTTCCGCTCCGACCGCCCCGAGCACTATCTTAAGGGATTTCCCTGGCACCCGCATCGGGGCATCGAGACCATCACCTATGTCCTCAAGGGAGATGTCGAACATGGCGACAGCCTCGGCAACAAGGGAAAAATCTCCTCGGGGGATGTCCAGTGGATGACCGCAGGCAGCGGCATCATCCACCAGGAGATGCCCAAAGGGGATGAAAACGGCTGCATGCACGGCTTCCAGCTCTGGTGCAACCTGCCGGCCGGCGAAAAGATGTGCGCCCCCCTCTATCGCGATATCACCGCCGACCAGATCCCGAAACTGATTCTGGCAAATGGTGTCCAGATAAAGATCATCTGTGGTCAGGTGGCCGCCCTGAAAGGTCCGGCGGAAGACATCTCCATCGATCCCCAGTATCTCGATATCGCCATACCCCCACGTACGGAATTCACGCACCCGACACCCTTGGGTCATACGGTTCTGGCCTATGTCATCGGCGGCTCGGCCCTCTTTTCACCCAAGGAGATGACGGAACTCGGAGATGGCAGCCTCCTGCTCTTTGGCGACGGCCATGAGATAACAATCCAGACTAAGGCCGAATCCGTACGTTTTCTCCTTATCTCAGGCAGACCGCTGCGGGAACCTGTGGCCTGGCAGGGTCCGATTGTTATGAATACCGAGGAGGAACTGCGGACCGCCTTCAGGGAGTATCGGGAAGGGACCTTTCTGAAACACCAGTAAGGGGCGTGGCGCGAGTTTTTCGCCAATCAGCCGCGCGCGGCACGATCCTCTTCAGGGCTGAAGATCACCGCCAGGGTCCTGATGCCCCCCAAAGAGAGCAGGAGGGCGGCAAATCCCAGGAGGGTATCGCCTGTCAGGGGGGTGTGGGAGTAGAGCATGACGATCAGCTCCCTGATGATAAAGATGATCGCCGGGTCGATCATGCTGTGCAGCCTGATACGCCTGACCTTCAGGTATTCGATAAAGCTTCGGAACAACTCGATCATCACCAGGAAGGTGAGGATATCGGTCACAGTACGGGGCAGATCGAGCCCGAGGAAGTGCTGATCGAAAAAAACGTTGAGGGGATAGAGGACCTTCAGCAGCCCAAACATAAGGATGACGATGATATAGACGATCAGCACATTGATGATATAGCCTACCGCCGTATTGAAAAACTCCTGTGTCCGCCCTTCTTTCTCTTGTTCCATCTCATATCTCCTGTATTTGGTACTCCATTTCCAAATCAAGATGAGAACGCGAAGGCAAGCGAGCAGCGACGAGACAGTACATAAAAGTACGACGAGGAGCCGCACAGCGTAGCCGACAAAGTTAACGCTTGATATGGACTTGGAATTGTTCAGCTCAGGAGATAAACAGACCAGTATGTGCTTGAGATGAGATATCTGTGAGGTTTTCAACAAAGGGAGCAATCCTCTGCCGGACTACGGAAAGCGGCAGTTCTGCCAGATTCGTCTGCTCGATCCAGGCAAACCTGCCATGCTGGATGCCGGTGAAGGTGGCCGGGACATGCTCGCTGAACAGGGCCAGTCCGGGGATCTGCAGATGCACAGCGATATGGGTCGGCCCCGTATCGTTGCCTATGACAAAGGCAGCCTTTTTCAGGACCCCCGCCAATCGGAAGACATCAAGATACCGGCCATCGGGCTCCAGCAGCATATCGCCTTTGATACTGCGACAGAGCTTCATTTCA
>JANOIV010000242.1:0-4994 GCA_031407875.1 Desulfobulbaceae bacterium
CTGGAGCGGGCTTTTTTCCAGAACGAGACGGGGGATGATGCCGACCCCGCAGCCCATGCTCACCAAGGCGATAATGGCCTCGTTGCCGGCGACCTGGGAATAGATATTGGGCTGGACGCCCTTTTCCGCGAACCAGCGGTCTGCACGCTGTCGGCTCAGTCCGCGTTCTGCCAGGATCACCGGGGTCCTGTGCCAATCGATGGCAGTATCATGATAGACCACGGTTTCAGGGAAGTGCCCGGGCACGATAAAGATGAGTGGGGTCTTGATGATCTCGATGAACTCCAGTTGCTCCCTGTGTTGATCGGGGAGCGCGGCAATGGAGATATCGGCTTCGCCGTTCTGCAGCTTACTGATGGCCATGGCGGCATCGCCGGTCTGCAGATGGATGAGCACCTCGGGATGAGCCTTACGGAATTGCGAGAAAATATCCGGGAGGATGCCGAGTATGGCGGTCACTGAGCAATAGAGGGACAGTTCACCGGCAAGGGGTTTGTCATCGGCCAGATTGCTCTGCAGTTTCTGCCAGTGCTGGAGCGCCTCTTCCGCATAGTCTCTGAAAACCACCCCGGCAGGTGTCAGACTGACCGAGCGCCTGTCCCGGAGGAAGAGCGGTCTGCCGATTTCGTTTTCCAGGCGCTGAACCGTGCGGGTAAGGCCGGAAGGAGTGATATTGCAGGCCTGACTGGTCTTGCCGAAATGCAGGGTGCGGGCCAGGTGCTTGAATATCTTCAGTTCCTGTATATCCATGGGCGGCGTGTTACGGTGATTGTATCAAATGATGATGACTGTTGCATATTTTGCAATACAGTATCACGAACAAATCACTTGACGCAATAGATGATTGTCAATATATCAGTTTACATGTTTGCTGTATTATTTTTTCGGAAAACAACTCAAAAACAAGGAGATAACAATGGGTGCTAATTATTTCAATACCCTGCCGCTTCGCCGGCAGCTGGAGGAGCTGTCGCAATGCCGGTTTATGGATACTTCGGAGTTCAACGGTGTCGAGGTCTTGAAGGGCAAGAAGATCGTTATTGTCGGCTGCGGCGCCCAGGGGCTCAATCAGGGCCTCAATCTACGGGACAGCGGGCTTGATATAACCTATGCCCTGCGCGACAGTGCCATAGCCGAAAAGCGCCAGTCCTGGAAAAACGCCACGGAAAATGATTTCAGGGTGGGTACCTATCAGGAGCTCATTCCGGGGGCTGATCTGGTCATCAATCTGACCCCGGACAAGCAGCACACCAAGGTTGTCTCCGCCATCATCCCGCTGATGAAAAAAGGCGCCTGTCTGTCCTACTCGCACGGATTCAATATCGTCGAGGAGGGGATGCAGGTCAGGGATGACCTGACCGTCATCATGGTGGCCCCGAAATCCCCGGGCACCGAGGTCCGCGAAGAGTATAAACGGGGTTTCGGCGTACCGACGCTTATTGCCGTGCATGGTGAAAACGATCCGAACGGCGAGGGCTGGGAATTGGCCAAGGCCTATTGCTGTGGTACCGGTGGCGACCGAGCCGGCGTCCTGCAGTCCTCCTTTATTGCCGAGGTCAAATCGGATCTCATGGGCGAACAGACCATCCTCTGCGGTATGCTGCAGGCCGGTTCTCTGCTCTGCTACGACAAGATGATGGAAAAGGGCGTGGATTCGGGATACGCCTCGAAACTGGTGCAGTACGGCTGGGAGGTGGTGACCGAGGCCCTGAAACGCGGTGGCATCGCCAATATGCTGGATCGTCTGGCAAATCCGGCAAAAATCCAGGCCTTTACCTTGGCGGAAGAACTCAAAGATATCCTGAGACCGCTCTTTGAGAAACATATGGACGATATCATGTCGGCAGAATTCTCCCGGACGATGATGGTAGATTGGGCCAACGATGATGCCAACTTGCTGAAATGGCGCAAAGCGTCGCGGGAGACGGCCTTTGAGAAGTCTGTTTCCACGACAACCGAGATCCCCGAGCAGGAATACTTCGATAACGGCATCCTGATGATCGCCATGGTCAAGGCCGGCGTTGAACTGGCCTTCGATATCATGGTATCTGCCGGTATCAAAGAAGAATCGGCTTATTACGAGTCGCTGCATGAGGTACCGCTCATTGCCAATACCATTGCCCGCAAAAAACTCTATGAGATGAATGTGGTGATCTCCGATACCGCAGAATACGGCAATTACCTCTTTGCCCATGCTGCCGTGCCGTTGCTGCAGGATTTCATGAAGGCCATCGACACCGATGTCATCGGCAGGGGCCTGGCCTCAAAAGACAACGGGGTGGATAATATCGAGCTGATCCAGGTCAATGAGGCCATTCGCTATACGACAGTTGAGGCCGTAGGCGAGGAACTGCGCGCCCATATGCGGGCCATGAAGTCCATCTTTTAGACAGAGTAACACGACGGGATCTTCCCGATTGCCCATATTTCCAATCAGCGCCCGGTGGGAGAATGAATCTCTCACCGGGCGCTCTGTTTCTGCCATCCAAAAAAATCAGCGTTCCGTAAGATAATTGTAAGAACCTCCTCATATTGTGATTGAAATTTGAAAAAGAGCGGGGATTCAGGTGGTTGCCTGACGGCCGGCGCTGCTGGTCAGGAAAGGTTGTCCGGTTCCTTCCCCCTCTTCTTCAAAGGCTCTTCCTGGCCAGGGCAGAGTTCATCGTATGGTTATCAAAAACGGTAACTGAAAATTTCAAATGAGGAGGATTGGATGAAAAAAACAGGTGTATTTATGGCAATTATAGTTGCCCTGATGTTCGGTCTTGGTTTTTCTCCGGCATTGGTCAGTGCAAAAACCACGGAGGCCAAAACCACAGATGCCAAGGCAACGGCAGAACAGACAAAGAGTGAGGTCGCTCAGAAGGTTGATATTAACAAGGCGGATGCCGTGATGCTCACCCAGATACCGGGAATCGGACCCAAGACGGCGGATGCCATTATTGCCTACAGAAAAGACGTCGGTCAGTTCAAGAGCCTTGAGGACCTGATCGAGGTGAAGGGCATCGGACCCAAGAAACTGGAGAAGATACGGCCCTTCCTGCAGAAAATATAAAGATTCCACGCCCTCGACAGCCGAGGTCTTTTCCCGGGCCTCGGCTGTCATCTGCAGGATTGAAAAAGCGCATTGCAAAAAAAAATCCTGTCAACTCCCGGGATGCCTGGCGTAATTTTTTGTAGAACTGAATACAGCCCTGATCGTTCTGTTCAGCAAGAGAGTGAGGTGGGGCATGGGGAACAGACGGCAGGCGATCCAGTCTGCTCCGGGTGGCGTCAGAAATATTGCCGATGGATGAGCTGGAGTGGCATGAAGGAAATCCTGATCATTGCCGAGACCCAGGAGAGATATCCAGAGATAAAAATCATCACTATGTCTGGTGGTGGCAAATAAATGCCGCCACCTACCTGCAGTTGGCCCGCGGTCTCAGGGCTGCCTCAACGCTCAACAAACCCTTTGCCGGGGAAGAACTGCTCAAGGCTATCAGTGAGGTCCTGGCTGAGCCCTGGGGTATTCAGGAAAGGCCGACGACGTTGTTTGCCTTTTCCCGATTACAGCAAGAAAATGCGTTATCAGCGGGCTCTTTGCCGGTGATCGGTTCCGATCTCAAGTATCCTTTTCCCCATTGAATCCTGTTTTTTCTCGTCTCAATGTGCTTTTTTCCCCGCCGAATCTCTTTGTATATCTATTTATCAATAGATAACGACATCTTGTTGTCCTGGTTTCAGAGACCTGAGGTATCCTGTCGACAAATACCGCCGACTCCTTTTAGTCATCGACGAAAGTGTGTTATACTTATAAAAGATGAGGAAAGTGGGGACAGGTTGCCGCTCACTTACCGAGGGTTGTGCATCATTTTGAGAGGGAGGTTGTTACTATGAAAAAGAAAGTGTCTACGATTCTGGTGCCGACCGATTACTCAACGTGTTCCGCTGAGGCTATCCGCTGGGCGGTGTCCCTGGCTGGCCCCTTGGGAGCCGACCTTCTGCTTCTGCATGTGATCACGCAGGATATAGCCGATGACCTGCTGCTCTCCACACCCGGCATGTCTTGGGACGTCCTGGCAAAACGAGAAGAAAGGGCCTTGCGGGAGCTCTTCGAAAGCTCTGTGGCGGAAGAAGGTGATGTCTCATTCCTCAGAAAAACCCTGGTGGCGATGGGCGATCCGGCGGAAAAGATCGTGACTGCTGCCCTGGAGACGCACGCTGACCTCATAATCATCCCGACCTACGGTCACAGGGATCCGTCTCCGGGCTCCGTCGGCAGTGTCACTGAACGGGTCGTCCGGACGGCCGCCTGCCCTGTGTTGACCCTCCAGGCAGCGTGTTGTGATGAATGTCTTTGAGGGGGAGTGGCGATAGAGGTCGACGGTCCGCTTCAACGCCTCCTGCATGATCGCCCCGCCAAAGCCCGTTCCGCGTCCTGGTATGCGCAGTTCTGTTCGACCGTGAAGATCTCCTGCCGGACCCAAAGTGCCGAATATTTCAACCTCCAAAAAGGTCAGACCAGTCATCCGATCAGATCATCCAGCTTAACGGGCTCAATGGTTCCCAGCCTGTTACCGCTCCTCATTCCCGTTGTCGTTTCCGGCCCCATTGTCACTTACCACGAAAAAGGCCGTGAGTGTCGATCACCACGATCGGCGGCCAATGTGGTGTCCAGCAAATTGCTCCAGGCCCTATCTCGGGAGTGATGATCATCGAATATCATGATTGCTGGTAGCAGACCTATCCATATTACCAATTGGATCTTTTCCCTCTGCCACGGTATTGCTGCATCCTGGCAATGACCATCTAGACATCTCGAAATACCGTAAAAAGAATGATGCACCACAGGAGAAGCCAATGGCACGATCACGAGAAGATATCCTGAAGGATCTGGCGGACAATGTCCTCAACATGAAAGAGGATCAGGCGGTAGCGGCAGCTCAAGAGGCTGTCGAGGCCGGCCTTGATGCCTTTGACGCCATTACCAACGGCCTGGTCGTCGGCATGAA
>JANOIV010000243.1:0-10521 GCA_031407875.1 Desulfobulbaceae bacterium
ATGATTTTCGTTGTCTCTTTTTTCATTGAAGGGCCTCTCCGAGTATCATAATGACCTGCTCTACAAAAAGGGAGTAAAGATTGCAAATCAATTGCTAACCAACGTTTCGTAAATGCTTTTATCGAGTACGGCCATCAGTAAGAGGTGGCTCAACTTGTTTGAACAAGGAATTGCCGTTTTAAAGTGGAATCTCTACTTGTTTTATGCTGCCAGTTCAACCGTCGGCAGCATCACGGCGTAAGCCTCTTCAGGTGTTTTTTTATCTAATTTCGAATGTGGTCTGGATCGGTTATACCAGTCCAGATACTGCATGATCGACTTGCGGGCCTCGTTGACTGAGTCATAAGCGTGTAAATAGACTCGCTCGTATTTCACTGATTTCCATAATCGTTCAACAAAAACATTATCCCACCAGGCTCCACGGCCATCCATACTGAGCCTGCAGCTCCTTTCTTCGACCGCTTTCACGAATTCTTGAGCGGTAAACTGAAGGTGTTGACTATATCGGGAGTGCCATATCGATTAAAGGCATCTTGCAACACATCGACAGCATAGCAGGACTCCAATGTGATCACAACCTTCGCCGCCAACACCTTCCGACTTGCCCGGTCAAGAACCGCGACAAGGTAAACAAAACCCTTAGCCATGGGGATATACGTCGTATCCAGCGCCAAAACCTGGTTGGCACGGTTGATGGTCAGTCCCCGCAACTGATAGTGATAGACCTTATGGGATATTTCTTGCTCGTGTCCGGCTTTCAGTACAGTGCCTCCGATCCCTATGCGTTTCATCAACATGCCCACATCCCTGCGACCCACATCGTGACCAGCACGGTTGAGCTGGTCACGCAGTATGAGGGCGCCCATAAACGGATGCTCCAAATGCAGTTCGTCGATCTGGCGCGTGATCAACAATCCCACCTTGCCGAGCGCACTTTCTAAAAAATCGTTCTCAAGCGTCAGTTGACCGATCTTCGCATCCAACGATTTCAAGTCAACCTGCGGCTGTGCAAGGAGGCCCGCTCACTCAGGTCTTTTTCAATCGGTAATCTGATTGGGGTGCACTTCAAACTGCTGCGCCAGTTCGGCCGGCGTCTTGTCTCCAGCTATTGTTGCCAACGCACTTTTGCCATAAAATTCCCCGAGTGTTTCCGTCTTGTTCAACAGACGGAGCGCAGGAAATTCCGTTGCCGGTTTGTCTTTCCTCTTAACCATTGACAATCCGTCCGCCGTTGGGGTGCAGCACCTGTCCTGTCATATATGAAGACTCCGAACAGGCCAGAAACAGGTAGCTGGGAGCTATCTCCACCGGTTGTCCGGCCCTTCCCAAAAGGGTGTTATCGCCGAAGCTTGCCATTTCCTCCTCACTGAAACTGGCAGGAATGAGAGGTGTCCAGACTGGGCCAGGCGCTACTCCATTGACCCGGATACCTTTTTCAGCCAGGCTTATGGCCAAGGAGCGGGTCAGAACGGTGATTGCTCCCTTGGTGCAGGCATAGGGGATCAGTTTCGGATGCCCTTGGTAAGCTGTTACAGAGGTGCTGTTGATAATGCTTCCTCCATTTTTCAGGTGGGGCAGACTGGCCTGAACAAAATAAAACATGGCAAAGATATTGGTCGCAAAAGTCCTTTCCAACTGCTCGGGAGTCACATCCAGGATACTCTCGTAAGCATGCTGTTCTGCAGCGTTGTTGACAAGAATATCGAGTCTGCCAAAAGTTTCGACGGTTTTATTAACTGCCTGACGGCAGAATTCATGATTGCCGATATCCCCGGGGATGGTCAGACACCGGCGACCGTTGCTTTCCACCCGGTGCCTGGTGTTTTCAGCATCTTTGTGCTCGTCAAGATAAACAATCGCTATATCAGCCCCTTCTTTTGCAAACAGAATACTTACCGCTCGACCGATACCGCTGTCTCCGCCGGTGATGAGAGCCACTTTATTTTCCAGTTTGCCCTGTCCCCGATAATTTTCGTCTTCCGTTTCGGGCAGCAGTTGCATTTTTGAGCGCTCTCCGGGCTGTTTTTCCTGATGCGCCTCCTGGGCTTGCCGTTCTTTTTGATCAGCCATAATACACCTCTTGTTTTCTGTAGAGAAAAGGTGCCAATGAGTGCGAAAAGATCTGTTAATGGGCTTCCCATTCCAGGGAAGCCGGGAGATCTCAGGTTCTCAGTTGACCATTGTGCTTTCTCCTCCTCGGGGCATAGCAGCTTTGGTTAGACCCATGGAGGAAACTTCGAAATCAAGAAGTACCAAGTATCGGTATCTTGACATTCAAACTGAAACATCAGCGGCCCTAAGTGCCAACAGTCAGTTCTTAGGTTTTCAAAACCTTTCCATGAAGTAGCCGCTCCCCGATCTGGATTGAGGGAAAGAGCGTGGTCGAATATTCTACCGCTTGTTGGTACTCGCTTTTCCTCAAGCTAGTTATGGTGAACCCCTGAGTCAAGACATCAATCCATCGAGTTTAAGCTGCACACTTGACTCCAATGACAGCTGGGCGGCACTGCCCAGCTGTCGTCGTTTCTGCCACTTCCAGTCCTAGCTCCGCGGTGGAGGAATCTCCTGTTCCGTAACGCACCACAGGGGCTTCCTCCACCGCGCGTAGGTATTTATCGACAATCACCGCTCCTCCGCCAATAGCGGTTATATACGACATCGGAAGTTATATATTGCCCAGGATTGGTTCTTGTAAAAGGTGAAGTACTCGGCCAGGCCAGTTATCAATTCACACATTGAGGTATACCCTTTCAGATACACATCATCATGTTTTACATTAGGCCGTCCTTCCATGCTGATAACGAGACCCTCCCATTTAGCACGCCGGTGCGCAAGGCATATTGAAGGCAATCACAGAATTCCGCTTCCAGCAACTCAAAACCCGGCGCGAGTACCAGTCCATGATCGCAATCAGGTGCCAGCCGGATGTAGGTAATGTCCGTGCCCCGCACCTGGTTGGGTTGCACTACGGCATACCGCGCAGCAGATAGGGGATAAACTATGTCTTCATAATTTCTTACTGTGAGTCAATAAGTATAATAAATGTCAAGGCAGAAGTGGTCTCGCTTTTTAGACCACCACTTGGCCGTTATTAGTTGTAGTGCATTGTTTCGGTTTTGTTCTCCCAGCCCTTCCCCGCGCGGGGAAGGGCTGGCCTCATTTTTTAAGCCGCTAAAGTTACTTTTTGGCTGTAAACCTCTTCTGGTGTGGCATCCCCGAGAGATTGATGAGGGCGGTCATTGTTGTACCTGAAAATGTAATCTCTAATTCCTGCTTCTAACTCAAACGGGTTCTCGTATGATTTCAGATAAATATCTTCATATTTAATACTTCGCCAGAATCGTTCAATGACCACATTATCCAGCCATCTCCCTTTACCATCCATGCTTATTTCGATATTGGCATCTTTCAGGCACTTTATCCACTCATCTGAGGTAAACTGGCAACCCTGGTCGGTGTTCATAATCTCAGGAATCCCAGAGATCTGTAGCGCTCGTCTCAGGCACTTGAGACAAAATTCGGTATCCAAGGTATTGGAAAGTTCCCAGGCCAGGATTTTCCTGGAATACCAATCCATTATTGCGAAAAGATACATAAAACCTCGTCGCATTGGAATATACGTGATATCGGCACATACTACCTGATTTGGCCTGATTATGTCTAACGCTCTCAGTCGATAGGGGGAAATACCTGACGGACCGCCTCGAATCGTTGTTCTTTTACGCGGATAAACAGCCTCTATGCCCATTATTCGCATTAACCGACGGACACGTTCTCGCCCTATATTTTCCCCTGTTAATCGCCGCAAGTATTTGTACATGCGGCGTGATCCTGCAGACGGATCTGTCATGTGCAAACGATCCATTGCTTTCATAAGTCTCAAGTTTTCCGGAGATTCGCCGGATAATTGGTAGTACACCATCGACCGAGGTACTCCGAGTAGTTTACATTGGCAACGAATGCTCAGTTGGGAATTCCACTCTATGAGTTTCGCCCGTTTGCGGGTATTCCCAACTGACGGAACTTTTTTTCGAGGAAATCTACCTCCATTGTCAATTGGCCGACTTTACTGTGGAGCTGTTCCTTCTCCCGGTCGTTATCTTTATCTTTTTTGGCGTTTTTATTGTCAAAAAGTTCCGGCAAATGTTCCAGCATTTCTTTCTTCCAGGTGCCCACCATTACTGGATGAATCTCAAATTCCGCAGCAATTTCGCTCATGGTCTTCAGACCTTTAACAGCTTCTAGAGCAACCCGGGCCTTAATTTCAGATGTGTGTTTTCTTCTATGCCTTTTCATAATTCCTCCTTCTCGTTGATTTTGAGAAACTATGCACAATTTTATAACTTAGCCAGTGGTCCTAAATCCTGGAGCCCTTTCTGGCCCCACATCAGCCCACCAACTTTCCATTTAGCAATTACCGGGCAAAGTTCTTTGCAATGTTAATGTTTCCAACAATTACATGACTCTAAATATGTTACTGACCATTTCTTATTATCTCCATAGTCTTGAAATAGGCGTCTTCCAGTTTTTCGTGTGATATTCCTGCATATGGCAGGGTGCTATCACTGATCAGGTGTCTAAAAAGTTGTGGCAGCAACTCGAGACGCAAGCCGTTCATGTCAAATGAAGCCATGGCTGGGCAAGGAATAGATCCGTAGCGTCTATTTGCCAAAGGCAATTTCGTTCACCAATTTCTCGCAGCAACAGTAAATAAAAAAAAGGGGGTAGTCTATTAGCTCCATCTGGGCACTTTTAAGGCAGCGAGGCATCAGTGCGAGACCCTTGTCGGAGCACATAAGTACTCAAATAATGATTCCGTAATGATAGGCTGTTTCGCTGACCAAAAGGTGATCAGCCTTAATTTCGTGGAGGTGGAGCTAACCGACTACCCCCCTAAAAAAAATACTGCTGGGATCTTCAGTATCTTAGCGGATTGGAATCCAAACTGTAGAATGTAGTAGATGTGTCTTAGGATCAGTCCATTTCGGTCAAGTGGGTTGTAGCGATAGCATAGCAGGTCTTAATTTCTGACTCGACAAGGTGGACCAACTCAGCATCGAGCTGTTTAAGGACAACACCCTGTTTAAGAATATCAATTATGACGTCGGGAATTTGTGAATCTCGGTAGGGACGACTTTGGGCAAGGGCCTGAAAGATGTCGGCAATCATTATAATCCGCGACTCGATGGTTAAGGATTCTGCGGTCCTGCGATAAGGATAGCCGCTCCCGTCGAGCTTTTCATGATGGTTGCTCGCCCAAAGCGCAATGTCCTCCAAACCGCTTATTTCGTTCAGTATTTGATGAGTTACAAAACTGTGTTGACGCATGGTTGCTAATTCTGTGCGGGTCAAGGATCCTTGAAAATCAAGGATCCTATCGGGTATCTGCAGTTTTCCTAAATCATGGAGGAGACCGGCTACCTCAATTTGACGGCAGACGGACGATGAAAGTTGACATTTTTCGGCCAGGAATCTGGCAAGTTTTGCAACTCCACGGGAATGTTCGGCGGTATAGGAACTTTTGGCGTCGACGATCTCGGCGAAGATTGTAGCGATTGTATACAATCCATCGACATCAATGACGACTTCATCACTTCCTCTAGGGTGTAATCGCATGAAATCTTCAAGAAAAATCGATTCCATAGTGATCCAGAAGGCTTCATTATTTGATGCGGCGAGAAAGATTTCAACGAGTTCTGGATGAAAGTAAGTATGGGAAAGGCTAATGATCTTACGACAAATTTCATCCTTATTGGCTAATCGAGAGCCCCCTTGTAAAGAAACAAAGGCATCCACCCTGTCCAGTAGATAGATGAGGTTGGCGTGGCGCTTAGTTTCTTCCGTCAGGGGCAAATCTTTCAGGACCTGCCATCTAGTATGATGATAACGAATTGTGTCGGCCATCGGGGCAAGCGGGGCAAATCGAAGTAATCTCTGCTCACCGATCACGCAATGGAGATCGGAACCGGTCCAATCAAGCTCATTGATAATCTGTTTATGAACCTTGGTAGATGAGACTCCACAGTCATGGAGGAGTCCCATCCGGAAGAGCATTGTTGTATCGTTCGAGTTGTACCCTGATTTTTCAGCACAAGTAAGCGCCATGAATGCGACTCTCTTGCCATGCTGGGTTTCATCGACTCCGACGAGATCAACGGTGTTGGAAAGGGCTCTGATCAGTTGTTCAAGATCAATTTTCATGTTTCTCTTTCACTTGAGGAGGTTTTTGCACTGATGCCTACTTCATTTTAATTTTTGATTGCTAGGAGCCTGTCGGATTTAGAACCGTCACTACTGGGCACACAGTTTAGCAGGAGGAGTTTATATATTAACTTCGTCGATAACGATTATCATCTCACTGCCCTTTAGCGGTCAAATTGACTCGGAATCTGTTCATTTGATTTTGTTCTTTGACATTACATTTTTTAACAAATCAAGACAATGGACACAAGTGTCCATTCGCCGGAAACTGCCTCCAGCACCCTCAGGGGAAATTGCCGAAAACCTAAGACCTGTTTTATAATGCCAAAGACCTAGTTCAACCATGCTCTTGCGTTGCGCGTAAACCTTACGACCCTCGATAGTCTTGAGTTTGTTCCTCATTTTGAGCACATTGAGCGATGTAAGGGCCGGGGGCTATCTCTTGCTTGTCGTTTGGCGCCTGGCTGATTTGGGTTTCGACAATAATCATCGTATCAACGTCAACGGCAGTTTGAGCATTATAGGCCTGGACAAATCCCTTGTCCGATCGAGGGTTCATAATTCAACTGGGGACGTCAGGAATATGTGGAAGCACGCTGGACCAGAAAGAACGGCAAGAATTTCTTTGGCTATATGAACATTATTTCGGCGGGTGTTCATCATAAACTTTCGAGTGACCAGCGCTGAGTCCATGACAGCCAAGTGTTCGATGATTTCCTGGATACACACCAATTGAGATGGGCTGATTCCTCCCTATAGATCGCAAGAACCGCACGAACTGCCGTATTGCAGCGTCATTTTCCCGGGAGTTCGCTTTCTGGGGCCGGGGATTCGTTTTTATGAGGTGAAGATTCGCGTTGAAGCCGGGGAGGATGGGCTTGAGAAAGGCATTCTGGACCAGGCGGATGATGATCTGCGGGGACCCGGTAAGAAGGGTCGATGGCCTTGACCATGCCGAGCTGGCCGGTTAGGTGTAAGTCATCGACACGCAGCAGGATATCAGGCTGATTGCTGATTCCTTCGCTGCCTCCTTGGTCTTTTCCAGCCGCTGTTTCTCCTTTGTCGCGGTCTCCGCGGTATGGATGAGTCCAGGTGCAGAATATAGGCGGTCAGGCCCCTGAGATGTACGGTTTTCACCTCGGGTGCATACTCGACCTTGCCGTCTGCGGAAAAAACGCCTTTGCCCATCTTGATTATTGAACCAGGACAGCACCGGCCGGAAGTAGTCCAAGATGACATCCTTCACCGCCACCTCACCCTCGATGCTTGGATACGGCTCGGCGAGAAAATCGCCACTGCCCTTGATCGTCGCCTGGCCGGTTTCAAAGATCTTCGCCTCAAAAAAGGCGAGGGATAGGCCCCCTCGGGGGAGGCCACATTGCGTATGTTGCTCGCCTCCAACTGGATATCGCTCAGATGCAGGGGACGCTTGGGGTCCTCATCAATATAGAACTACATCCCCTCCCTCGATCGCCAGCAAATTGATCTTGAGCGGGTAGGTGGCGAGCACCGCTTCCTGCCAGCCCCGTTCCTCGACCGGCTTGTTCTTAGCCTCGGCCCTCACCTGGGCCAGATTGATATGAATCCGTGGTTCCTTGAGATCGAACTCGGACACCAGCCGGCCGTGCAGAACGGCCAGCAAGTCGACGTGGGCATCCAGGTAGGGGAAATCTGCTACGGGGGCTCGGGATGGGCATTCTGGCGAATTACCAAGTCCCTTACAGTGACAGAGAACCCTATGGGATGAAAATCCACTGTTCGCAGGCTGACATTGTAGCCTTTCAGAGAGGCATTTATGTCATGTTTAATCTTCCGCCGAAGTGGACCTTCAGATAGGAGGCGAACAGACCAGCAGAAGAAGAACCAGAATGGTACCCGCCAGAATTCGGCTTGTTGTTGTGAGACCGGAATTCTCTAACTTTATCAAGCATCTCCTTTTGTCTTGAAAAGACCAGGCATGGGGTAGGGAATTGCCGATGCTGTCCCTGGAAGAGAGATTATAAGCGGGAATGGTGGAAAGGAAAGTGGGGAAATCCTATGAGATTTCATGATAGGGGGTGGAATTTTTCCGTAATCCTTTACAAACGATTCCCCTATGCATTCTGCCAATACGCATCATTTTTTTTCAGTCCATCTGTCACCAGCCTTTTCGTATTTTTTCTTCACTGCTGCCCATGCTACCATATGCGCCGTTTCCTCTCGGGAAACTTCGCCTCGACGCTCTTCAGGGTTTGCGTATTCCTGCCACGCGTTATTGAACGCTTTTCTGTAAATATCCTGCGCATGAGCAGGAAGCACATGGGTTACATTGTCCGGTAAATCTTTGTTTGTTTTATAGGGCACGGTGTTCCTCTCGGATATTTAAAGGAATTGATTGTATACGACCCGGTCAGTATTTATGAAAGTGGGCTAATATACGTTCTATTGATGGTATCCAGTTGGTACCACTGTTTATTTCCCCCTGGAAATTGGGGCAATTCGATAAAACTGAATGCCAAGCCGTTGTGTGGCGCAAGCGAGAAGTTAAGGGCTCACAATTGAGAGACTATCTCAAATTTATGCAAGTAAAGAACTGGCATACTCGACAGGGTGTTCTTTTCCGCCCTGCGCGTTTGCCATCCATCGACCTGGCGTTCAGCTTCGTCCTTGGTCAGGCCGTAATTTTCCTGTCCGAAAAACGACTCCCAGACGGGGAACCTGGCGGGTATAAGGTGTTTACCAGTACGTGGCCATTGGTTAAATAAGACCTTTTCTTGCAGAGTCATCCTTGATGACTCTGCAAGTATCATTTTGTAAAAAAATACCAAAATAACAGATCGATGTGCTCTGTAGTTGGAGTTTGGGGAGCAA
Source organism: Desulfobulbaceae bacterium (assembly GCA_031407875.1). GTDB lineage: Bacteria > Desulfobacterota > Desulfobulbia > Desulfobulbales > Desulfocapsaceae > Desulfoprunum. Next base: position 9,052 of record JANOIV010000243.1, read on the forward strand.
TGGAACGTAAAACCCGGTTAAGAGACCTATCCTGGATCATTTTTTTTTTATAAGCCCTGCCTCTGTGTTCAGCCAAAAGCATAGATACGATTTTATTTTCACTATCGATCTCATAAAAGAAACGGTAAGAGCCAATCCTGTACCTCCATGTTGGTGGGGTCCAGTTTCGTAACTTTTTAATATTGGGGCCAAATGATGGTGACTCTTTAAGTTGCTGATAAACTTGAGTTCGGAGTTTCACCTTGATCTTGTCTTTTTGTCCCTCAAAATCTTGCTCAAGCGAAGCTAAAAACGTCTCAGTCTCAAATATTCTAAACATCTACAAAGACACCTTTTCTCAGTTTCACATCCTTGGAGCCTTTTCTAAGGGATTCTACCAAATTTTTATTTCCAAGAATTTCATCCATCTCTATTTGATCAACAAAAAGATCTTCTTCTAGTTTTTGTTGAGCCAGATAATTTATGAGATTAGATATAGGCCGCTTCACAGCCTCCGCTGCTTTAGCAAAAAGAATATATTCTTCTTCAGAAAGTCTTATGGTTACGGTTTTTGACATGGGTTCACCTCCTATTGTGTGTTCGTTTGTATTCAAAATAATTCTAAACACACACATAAGCAATAAATATTTTCAGCAGGGGAATTGTCATTAAACTGGACTACAGGAACAATTAAGGAACTATCCCACGCTTCAGGAGACGGGATATGGTAGCTGGATGGACATTAAATAATCTGGCGGCATCCGCTGCTGTCTTTCAGAATTTACCAAATGCAGGATCTCATGTTGCTGGTGCGTCTTGAGTTTTGGACGGTGTCCACCAACACGACCCTGCTTGCGGGCCGCATTCAGACCATTGTGTGTGCGTTCTCGCAGCATCGCGCGATCGAACTCTGCGAAGGTTCCTACAATTTGCATCATCATTCGGCCACCGGGCGAGGTGGTGTCAATCACTTCGGTGTCAGCTCACGAAACGGAGTTGGTTGTCGCCGCCAGACTGCCATGCGCAACGCATCCATGATCAACTTTCTGCTTATCCGGTTATTGAGTGACCACCCGACGATCTTTCGAGAGAAAAGATCAAGTATTACAGCCAAAAATAACCAGCCTTCGCCTGTCCAGATATATGTAATATCGGATACATATACCTTGTTCTGGTCTTCAACTTTAAACTCACGGTTCAGCAAATGAGGTGCAACCGGCAAAGTATGTTTACTGTCCGTAGTAATCTTGAATTTCCTTTTTTGTTTTACAGAGATACCTGCCAGTTTCATCAGGGCTCCGGCCTTGGCTCGGCCGCAAATTCCTCCATGTGCCTCGACTTCCTCCGAAATACGTCGAGTTCCATAAGTCCCCTTTGAAATTCTATGGGCCTCCTGAACCACGGGAAGAAGCGTTTCATACTCCTTCTGTTTCACCGACTTTCCACGTGTACACCAACAATAATATCCAGATCTGGATACTTGTAGCAACT
>JANOIV010000271.1:0-20100 GCA_031407875.1 Desulfobulbaceae bacterium
AGGATGCGCTCTACCACCTGAGCTACATGGGCTTCTGTCAATACTGTATGGACAACTGAATGGAGCGGGAAACGAGACTCGAACTCGCGACCCTCAGCTTGGAAGGCTGATGCTCTACCAATTGAGCTATTCCCGCCCGGGAATTGTCCATTCGCTAAAGAGATAATGTGGTGGAGGGGGGAGGATTCGAACCTCCGAAGGCGTTGCCGACAGATTTACAGTCTGTTCCCTTTAGCCACTCGGGAACCCCTCCAATGGGAATTGCCTGAAAAAAAGGCAAAGCATCATTATCCTTTTAGCTCTAATTTGTAAAGTGCTTTTTTACTTTTCTGGAGCTGGCGATGGGACTTGAACCCGCAACCTGCTGATTACAAATCAGCTGCTCTGCCAATTGAGCTACGCCAGCCCAAGAAACGGAACAATATACTCAGTGTTTAATGTTTTATCAATGTTTTTTCCCAACAAGAGCTGTTTTATTATTTCCTTCTAAGAAATGAGACCCACTTCGACTGTTTCCAAGAACACAGATATAAAAAGCCGAGACCTTTGCGGTTTCGGCTTTTTACAAGAGCTTCTAGAAGAATGAAAAAGTACTATTTCATGGCAAACGGACTTTCCCTGTATTTTTCAAAAGAATAGGCAGTCGTACGATAGACAATATGGGCAAATTTTGTATATGGCATATACATAAACAGCATCATGACTGCAACGAGATGCATGAAGTAGACGATATATCCAACGGATGGGATCCCAAGCCAGCGAAGTACTTCCGCGGCAAGGCCTGTTACGCCGACGGCCATCACCTCCCAGATCAGGAACCAGTCATAAAAAGTACGACTGGAAAGCCCCTCACTCTCAAATTTTGAACGGTTGGTCCAAAGAACATAGGCCCCGTAGATCAGGGCAAGTGCGGAGACATTCGCCATAATCTTGATCGGATCATAAATAGACAGTGGTCCATGCAGAGAAGGCCAGAACAGTCCGAGTACATCGTTTTTCAAAAGCGACCAGCAGGTTACAATGAAAAGACCAATGAAAGCCAGCATCATCGGAAGATGCCCTTTTACCCGGTCAATATTGACTTTGCATTCCCTGAAGCGTGAGTGTTTGACAATTTCAATGAGAGATGGCCAGAGGAATTCTGAAACAAACTGCATAACCGATGGTCGGAAGGACGGGTTCACTCCGGCTTTTTCAGACATTGATCGCCACAGTTTTTTCACGCCCATGAAGGTTGACAATACGGCTAGCCCTGCGGCCGGAACCATAAAGAGGACGATGAAGAAGATATTCTTCGCATACCACTTGAACCCCCAGGTTCCGAAGAACTGCTGGTATCCGTGAGTTGCAAAATGCTCTTTGGTGGGTATATGTATTGCCCCTGACAACGACCACATAACAAAAATGATCACTGCCGGAATCGCAATCAAAATGGGCAGATTCTTTGCACTAGTAGCTAGTTTTGCAAGTCCTGAAGGCCAACCATAAAAGGTGTACGCGTAGGCCCTAACGGCTCCCAGAACATCACTGGGCTTGGCACCCCGCGGACAATATGCTGAGCAATCACCGCATTGATGACAAAGGAAAATATCAGGATCAGCTACGAGAACATCTTTCAGGCCCCACTGGGCCCAGATCATCTCTTTCCGAGGAAAGGGTTTCCCATCCTTTGAAAGTGGGCAGATGACCGAGCAGGTAGCACACTGATAACACTTTTTCAGTGTATCCCCCCCGGCATCTTTGAGATATTTAATAAATTCTAGATCGGGTTGAACGTTCATTAATTTCCTCCTGCAATAAATCGGATCCAGATTATGTATGTATAATTATTGAATCATAAACAATCATCCGGATTACCTCATATCTGTCTCATGAGGTGATCCGGAGATGCCTATTTAAAAACCTTTGAACGGATTGGGGCCCATCTCAACAATCCTGTCAACAAAATCATTGAGAATCTGGGGAATCTTATCGTAATCGGTAATGGCCACCTGCTCAGCCGCACACCGCTCGGGTTCAAGCCCCAGACTTGAGAGAGTTTCACCGATGTTTTCCATACGCTTGTTGGCAATTTCGGAACCCTTAACGAAATGGCACTGATAATCATCGCCGTATGTGCAGCCCAAAAGCATGGCACCGTCCATACCAGCAGAGAGCGCGTCCCGAATCCATGCCATGTTTACGGAACCGAGGCAGCGTACCGGGATAAATCTGATCATGTGATTGATTCCATGCCGTTTCATTCCGGCCATATCGAGAGCAGGATAGGCATCATTCTCACAGACGAAGACTATGATTCGCAGTCTATCTTCATCATCCTCAGGTACCTCAACGGCCTTGACCATGGAGCCAATAAGGTCAATGTTATAATCTTTGAAACCAATAATGCGCTCAGGACAAGCGCCCATACAGGTCCCGCAACGGCGGCACCGAGTCGGGTTAGGCAAAGGGGTTCCTTTGGCGTCATCATCGAGTGCACCGAAAGGACACTCCTCGGTGCATCGTTTACACTGCGTGCAACGCTGCATGAAAAACTCGGGATAAGTCGCATCTCCAGACCGAGGATGAACCGATACACCACGATCTGTCGATTCCAAACACTGGATAGCTTTGAGTGCGGCCCCGGTTGCGTCATCAATGGCCTCATCAATTGTCTCGGCCTTACGAACACCACCGCAGGTATAAACCCCTGTCCGACGTGTTTCATAAGGAAAGCAGATGAAGTGTGAATCGGCGTAGCCATCAAACAAGCCCAGATCTGAAAACGCTGGCCCCTGGCGATATGCGAGATTGATAGAATTCTCATGAAGAGTGGTAGGTTCCATACCTGCGGCAAGAACTACCATGTCAACATCAAGAGTAAGGTTGTCCCCCAAAAGGGTATCCTCTGCAGACACCGACAATATACCGCCCTTCGCCTCAACCTTCATGACGTTTGCCTTTGTCATGAAAATGCCGTCATTCTGCTGGGAACTCTTATAAAAAAGCTCCATATGACCAGGAGTACGCATGTGCTGGTAAAGAATATAGGCTTTTCCGTCAGCGTTATCAGCGCAGACATACTGGGCCTGCTTCAATGTGACCATTGAAGTGACGGAATTACAGTATGGAAAATCTTTGTCATTCTCAGCACCGCCAGGACTCTGTACAAAAGCAACGTTTGCCGGAACCTTGCCGGTCTTGGCAAGCTGCTCAAACTCGACATTGGTTAAGACGTTTTTTATCCGTCCATGACCGAGATGCTCATATTGCGAGACATCTGCAGGCGTCCAACCTGTTGCTAAAACAACAGAGCCAACGATGGTGGCCTGAGGGTCTACTTCGGTGTATTTCTGCAGGCCGGCATTTGGATCTTCCTTCTGACCTTTATCGATAGCTTCCTGTTCATCGACAGCGACCTTGGCAGGAGCATCCCACTCGCTCTTTGTGCCAGAAGGCTTAAAACTTACAGCAAAATTACCAGGTGCACCACCAATACGAGCAACCTCGACAGCAGTTTTAATTGTAATCTTGCCGTTGGAGGTGACGCTTTTAATCAATGCCTCAACCGGGTTTTCTTCTAAATCGGTCCAGGGGGCCTTGGTCGGGAAGGACTTTCTCCATCCTGCAGCCTTACCGCCAAGTTTATCTTGTTTTTCAACAAGCAATACTTCATATCCAGCTGCTGCTGCCTCACTCGCTGCAGTAAGGCCTGCAATACCTGCTCCCATGACCATGATGGTCTTGCTGAGAGTTTCAAGCTTATAGGGAACCGGCAATTCGGTTTTCTTGGCACGCGTACATGCCATGCGCATGTAATCCGCAGCAGTTTCATTTAAAAATGCAGCGGCTTCTTTGTGAGGAGCTTTACCTTCAGCAGGCTTGACCTCAGCCCATATAACCTGCTCCCGCAGATTCGCCCGAACAATGATTTTATCGTCGCCAAAATCAAATTCTCTCGCCATAACCCGAGGAGAACAGGCACCGATTACAACGGTATTGATACCACTCTCAATGTCGCTCCCTATCAAAGAGCGGCCTTCAGCCCCACACATACAGACATGCGTCTTGCACTCCATGCCCATCTCTTTTTTTACAATTCCACTGAGTGCATCGAGATCGAGGGCATCTCCGATGCCGCAACCTGCACATAAATATGCACAATATGTTTTAGACATTGATTTTTACCTCCTGGAAACCTGAATTGCCTTTAGGGCAGCTGCGGTTGATGATTGAGTAGTAGTAACAACATCGGCAGCCTTTTTTGCACAACCGGCTGCAAACATAGCTTTGTCATTATCGGAGATCACAAACCCGCTGCTATCCATATTTAAGGCGACAGAAGCACCCTGCACTCCAAGAGAGGGTTGCATGCCAGTTGCCAAAACAGCCATATCTACTTTTTCAGAAATCTTGTCACCGGTGAGGGCATTTTCTGCAACCACGGTCACACTGCCATCCGCTTCCGGAGTAATCTGGGCGACTTTGCCCTTGATAAAGACGGCATTTTTATCAGCCATCCTTGCTTCTCGGAATTTTTCGTATTTGCCTGGGGTGCGGAGATCAATGTAGAACACGTAAATCTTGGCGTCGGGATACTGCTCACGTACATAGGTCATCTGCTTGAAAGTCGCCATACAGCAGACATGTGAGCAATATTCAAGATGGTTCTCATCCCTGGAACCAGCACATTGCACAAAGGCTATGGAACTGATGGCCTTGTTATCTCCAGGACGAACAATAACACCTTTGGTAGGACCGTTCGGCGCTGCCATCCTCTCCAACATCATGTTAGTTATAATAGAATCCGATTCGTTGTACTTCAGGTTATCCATCTTTGTCGGGTCATAGGGAACCCAGCCAGTAGCCCAGATAATTGAAGCAACCTGGACTTTAACAGTCTCGGTTTTCATATCGAGGTCAACGGCATTATACTTACATGCAGCTTTGACAGCCTCAGCACCGGCAGAGGACAGGGCACTCTTGTTAATCACATATCTCCGTGGATAGGCCATTTCATGAGGGAGATACGCAGCCTTGCATTTGTCCATGCCGAAATTGAACTCGTTTTCCATTTCATCCGGGCAGGCTGCGGTGCATTCACCGCATGCGGTACAGTTGCTGTTGACATAGCGTGGAGCAATCTCAAGGGTCACTTCATACTTACCCGGCCCACCTGTCACTGATTTCACGGTGGTCATTGTGTAGGTACGGATTTTCCTGCTTGCCTTGACCCTCTTGAAATTGATCTCAAGTCCACAACTGGGCGGGCAGAGCTTTGGAAAATACTCGTTGAGCTGGGCAACACGTCCACCAAAACTCGGGTTTTTTTCAACCAAAAACACATCGTTTCCGACTTCGGCGGCCTCTAAGGCTGCCGTCAGCCCGCTGATTCCTCCGCCTACGACCAAAATTGCACCAGAAGTGCCTTGCTCGTCAGTCATACCTTTCCTCCATAATTGCTCTTAGAATATACAGTACTATTGACATACCTCGACGCAGTCGGCACCTCTTTGGTGGCTGCTAAAAGTTACGTCAACTGTTGGACTCTATTAAATATCTACTAAGAAAATCCTTTCTACCTCATATAGGATAAAGACAAGAACGTTCTTTAGCCGATATAAGATAAAAGGTTAGTTACATAACAAAAATCTCCAGGAATCGGAGATCCCTGGAGATTTTTTTTCACATCATGCTATAGCCAGCGGTAGAGCATTACAGCCAAGGCTCGGTTTCAATAATGTTGATGACCTCAACCTTCTCACACTTCCACTCCTTGCTCTCAGGATTGAAAGTGGAGTTAACGAAGCACTTCCAGTTTTCGTCATCACAGGTGGGGAAATCCGACCTGTAGTAGAATCCCGGGTAGCGAGACTCCTTACGGAACTCAATGTGGCGAATGTGGGCTTCTACACACCAGATTCGATGGTAGTTCTCCCAGCAACGGAGAAGCTCATGCAGATCACCTGCGGCCATCTTCTCTGAATCTTCACGGAGAAGTCTCAGCAGATCAAGGCAGATGTTGAGGAGTTTACCGGAGGTCATATAGTATGTGGCAACACCACCACCATACTCGTCGGTAGCTTTCATGAGACGCATCATCAGACCGGCAGGCTTGCAGTAGTTCGGATTTACATCCGCTGCGGTTGAAGCGCCGACAAACTCAACATAACGTTTAACCGGCGCATAGATCTCATCCGCAAGCTCTTTGGCAGTTTGCTTGAGTTCCGGCTTGAAATTTGCATTGTCACGGCAAAATTTCACCATCTGTTTGGCAGCAATACGACCCTCAGCATGGGAACCTGAGGAGAACTTATGACCGGATGCGCCAACGCCGTCACCAGCAGTGAACAGACCATCAACGGTGGTCATACGGTTGTAACCCCATTTATACTTGTGAGCACGAGAGGGGTTCTTAACATCGGGTACCCATGCTTCTTCCGGCCCAGAGGTCCAAATTCCGCAACAACCGGAGTGAGAACCGAGCATGTAGGGTTCAGTCGGCATAATCTCTGAACCAGTTTTCTCAGGCTCGATATCCATACCGGCCCAGAGACCGGCCTGACCAACGGACATATCCAGGAAATCTTCCCAGGCCTCAGACTCAAGATGTTTCCAGTATTTCTTCACTTCTTTCTCATCCGCGCCTTTGGCACGACGATCATCAAGAAAGGCATTCAGGGCAACATCTGTAGCCATGTAGATCGGCCCACGGCCAGCTTTCAGCTCATTGATCATCAGGTGGTTACGCAGACAGGTCGGAGTTACAGGAGATGCGCCATAAGGCATGAACTGTGCCAGCTCATCTTTTACTGCATCACTGTTTGCATAGAACTCACCAAGACCATTCTGTACTTTGGCCTTGAAGAGAAGGAACCAGGCGCCAACAGGACCGTAGCCGTCTTTGAAACGGGCAGGCGTGAAGCGGTTTTCCATCATGGTGAGCGTAGCACCGACCTGAGCACACATGGTGTAGGTGGAACCAGCGTTCCATACTGGGTACCATGCACGTCCCTTTCCTTCTCCAGTAGACCGCGGACGGAAGATATTTACCGCTCCACCACAGGCAACCATAGCAGTCTTGCAACGGAAGATATGAACGGCATTCTCACGGGTGGAGAAACCGACGGCACCAGCAATCTGGTTGGCCTTGTTCTTATCAAGAAGCAGCTTTACGATGAAGATACGCTCGAGATCGTTGTCAGCACCGAGAGCGGTCTTAGCAGGCTCAGCAACGATGCACTTATAAGACTCACCGTTGATCATGATCTGCCATTTACCGGTACGAACAGGCGTACCGCCTTCACGCAAGGTCGGAGCAGGCTTAGAACCGTCAAGAGTCTCGCCATCTGCATCTTTCTTCCATATAGGCAGGCCCCACTCTTCGAACAGCTTAACGGACTCATCCACGTGACGACCACAGTCATAGATCAGGTCTTCACGGACAACACCCATGAGGTCGTTACGTACCATCTTCACGTAACTCTCGATCGGATTGCTGCCAATATAGGTGTTAATTGCGGAAAGTCCCTGAGCGACAGCGCCGGAACGCTCAAGAGCAGCCTTGTCAACCAGAACGATCTTCAGGTCAGCAGGTGCCCATTTCTTGATCTCAAAAGCAGTTCCGCAAGCAGCCATACCACCGCCTACTATAAGTACATCCACATCATGCTCGACGATCTGCGGATCCACTACGGCAGCAAGTTCACCTTTTGGTTTATTTGGTAATGCCATATTACATCTCCTTATGTACTAAAGATTCTGTTTGGAATTTCGCGTTGTTCCCTAACCGAGATTATTTCGGGGTAGGAAGATTTGCCTCAAGAAGCAGACATTCATCGTCGAGATTAGCGCCTTTCTGATCTGCATATGCATTTGCAGCACCCTCAGCTGTGGTACGCACGGGGAATTTAAAACGTTTCAAGTTGCCGTTACGGAACTTGACAGTCCACATAATGGAGTCAGCACTGCGCATCGGATGAACCTGGCCGCCCATGGGTACGAAGTCATCATAACCACGGACAAAGATCGCGCCCTGCGGACAGATCTTGACACAGGAGTAGCACTCCCAGCATGCATCAGGCTCTTGGTTATAAGCCTTCATCTCGGTTTTCTCAAGGACCATAAGATCATTGGGACAGATGTACATGCATGCGGTCTTGTCTCCACCTTTGCAGCCATCACACTTGGAAGGATCTACATAACTTGGCATTAAACTACCTCCTCAGTTTGTTTTAACTGTTGTGATCCTGCACACACAGGATCCACTTAACTATACTCAATCCTAGTTACTGCAAAAAACAAAATCTTGACAACCTGGCGTTTTTTCAAATTATTTTCGACAGCAGTCAATTGACACTACGTAGCTAATTCAAGCAGAAACGAATGAATGACTGCTCATTTTATCCAAGACTTTTTTATAATTTGTTGCCCTATAATTGTCAAGACAAATTAACGAGAGGGTTTTCTGCATGTCTATGTGTAGTTGTTTCGAACCAGTACTTCCCGTGCCTTGGCCCCATCTGCCGGGCCGATGAGCCCCTCCTGCTCCATGGTTTCAATCATCCTGGCAGCCCGGTTATAACCAACCCGTAATCTTCTCTGGATCATGGAGATCGAGGCCTGCCCAGACTCAGTGACGATGGCCACAGCCTCATCGTAACGTTCATCGAAGTCGGCCTCCTCTCCGGAACCGTTCAGATCGTTTTCCGTCTCAATCTCTTCCATGATCGACTCATCGTAGACGGAACTCCCCTGCTTTTTTAAAAATTCTACGATCTTTGAAGTCTCAGCCTCGGAAATATACGCCCCGTGAATCCGTTTAATGATTGAAGTTCCCGGTGCCAGTAGGAGCATGTCGCCGGCACCCAGAAGATGCTCGGCGCCAGAGGCATCGAGGATCGTTCTGGAATCTATCTTGGAGGAGACCTTGAAAGATATACGGGTCGGGAAATTGGCCTTTATCAGACCGGTCAGAACATCAACCGACGGACGCTGGGTCGCAAGAATAAGGTGGATTCCCGCTGCCCTTGCCATCTGGGCGAGTCTGGCTATGGCCGTCTCTACATCTTTCGATGCTACCATCATCAAATCTGCAAGTTCATCTACAATAACGACAATATAGGGTAATTTTTCCGTGGAATGTTCGTTAAAGGAATCAAAGCTCTTCACCTTGGCCTCTTCGAGTAGTCTGTAACGGCGCTCCATCTCGCGCACCGCCCAGTTCAAGGCCCGTGAAGCCAAGCGCGGGTCGACGACGACAGGGTGCAGCAGATGGGGTATCCCCTCGTAACCGGATAGCTCGATACGTTTGGGGTCGATCATAAGAAATCGCACCTCGGCAGGTGTGGCATTAAAGAGGATAGAGGCAATGATCGTATTGATCCCAACACTTTTTCCAGCCCCGGTCGCCCCAGCAATGAGCAGGTGGGGCATCTTTGCCAGGTTTGCCATCGCCAGGTTGCCCACAACATCGAGCCCCAGGGCAATACTCAGCTTATCTGAATTTTTTCGATAGTTCTCAGCACCAATCAGATCCCTGATATAGACAATCTGTCGTTTTTCATTTGGGATCTCTATGCCGAGTGCCGCCTTACCGGGTACAGAACCAACTACCCGCACTGATCTGGCTCTGAGGCCCAAGGCCAGATCATCTGCCAGGCCAACAATTTTATTTATTTTAATGCCTGGAGCCGGCGCATATTCATAGGTGGTAACCACCGGACCGGGAGAGATTCCCACGACCTTGCCGGAGACCCCGAAATTCCCCAACTGCTGCTCCAGCTGTTGCGATATCTTGTAATAGAACTCTTTTTCAATGTGCTCCTGCACCTGTTTATTGGCATCCAGAAGCGACAGTGGCGGTAATTCCCAGTCACCTCGTGCCAGGGGTTTAACCGAAGTTTTTTCGTCCCGACTTGAAGCGGATAGAGGTTTAGGTGGCTCCTTGACCAATGGAACCGTGGCGGCAGACGGCAAAGGCATATCCACTACAGGTCGCGTTTCCCTCACCGAGCGCAGACCAGCCCTCTTGCCTTCATTTTTCAGCACTACCTCCTGCCCTTCAGACAAACGACCCAATAACAGCAGAAAAAAACCTCTGCTAATTCGCCACATAAGCCTCATAAGCTGATAGGGCGAAAATTGTGTAGAAAGCATCAGAGAGATAAGGAAGACAAGGGTCAAAAAAAGGATAGCACCCGGCCCGCCAATAAAGGATTCAAGATAGGTAAAGGTTGACCGCCCGAGAAAGCCCCCGGTCTCAATGAGGGATGCCTCTTTCAGGGAAAGGGCTGAGAGCAGCCCACAAAAGGAGACAATCGCTCCAGTCAGGCCGGCGGTGACATGGGGAAGCCGGTTAAAAGACATCCTGGGGCTGAAAAAAAAGAGGGCAAAGGCAAAAAGCAGGGCAACAAAAAGATAGGCACCCCACCCGGTAAAGCCAATCAGGATTTGGGATATAAATGTCCCGATCTCACCACACCAATTCTTTTCTGTGGCCAGAGTTCGTGAAAGAAGACTGAGAAACAGGAAGGAAGCCAGGAAAATACCCAGAACAGCAAGCGATTCCTGGGTGAAACTAGGCCGCGATTTTTCCGTTGTTGACGTTGCCATTACCTTCAACAAACTCCTGAAAAATACATTCTGAAAGACCGAATAACATCTCTATCATCCTGATGTAATAGGAATTCAATGAAAATGCAAAATACACGGATCGGCACTTTATCAGCCACGCAGGATTATTCTTACCGCGTCGAGGACACCATTGACAAAGGACGGGGAATCATCACCGCCAAACCGCTTGGCTATCTCGACCGCTTCATTGATAGCCACCTCATCCGGGACATCATCGACAAAGAGCATTTCGCACACCGCTAACCTCAGCACATTGCGGTCCGCCACGGCGATCCTTCGCAATCGCCAGTTGACCGCCGCCGCAGCTATCAGTCCGTCAATCTGTTCTTTGTTTTTTATAGTTTTTTCGAGCAATTCAATGGCATACGGGCGGCCCTTTCTACTGATCTGAAATAGACTGCAGAAGAATCCGAAGCTCTCCTGGATATCATCCAGGGTCCTCTCAGTTTCAAGATAAAAATCATCTTGAAAGAGGAACTGCATGGCAGCCTCGCGTGATTGTCGACGAATTCCCATAATTGGACCGGGCAGTTAGATAATGAAATGAAAGCGGAGCTATTAGCGATGTTGTACACAAGCAACCGGTAATAGCTCCGCAAAAAGTTGTTGCAAGACACTGCCGCAGACGATGACCGGGGCAGGTTACATGAGATTGGCCATAAGGTTGGCCATTTCAATGGCGGCAGCTGCAACTTCCGAGCCCTTATTGCCAGCCTTGGTACCACTCCGCTCAATCGCCTGCTCGATGGTCTCAGTGGTCAAAACTCCAAAAAGTACCGGCACCCCGGTCTCCAGGCCGACCTGAGCCGATCCTTTCGATACCTCGTTGACGACCACGTCAAAATGCGGCGTTGCCCCCCGTATGACCACTCCGAGGACGATCACCGCATCATATTTGTGCGAGCTGGCCATTTTTTTGGCAATCAGAGGTATCTCAAAGGCCCCGGGCACCCGGGCCACATCGATGTCCGAACTCAGAGCGCCGGAACGCAAAAGGGTGTCTAGCGCCCCTTCCAAGAGTTTCTCACAGATAAAAGAATTAAACCGGGCCACAATGATCGCAAACTTCTTTCCATCCGCCTTGAGATTTCCTTCAATAATATTCGCCATGCTTTCTCACCTACAAGATGTATATTGGCCAGGCCCAATCAAAAATCAGACATGGTGGTTAATCCATTACCTCGATCAGATGGCCCATTCGATCACGCTTGCACTGCAGATAACCTCTGTTCTCAGCATTTGCCATGATCTCAATAGGAAATCGGGCCACTACCTCGATTCCGTAGCCCTCAAGACCGACAATTTTCTTGGGATTGTTGGTCAATAAGGCCATCTTACTGACTCCCAGGTCCCGGAGGATCTGGGCGCCGATGCCATAATCCCGCAAATCGGCTTCAAAACCCAGTTTGATATTGGCCTCGACGGTATCCATTCCCTGTTCATCCTGCAAGGCATAGGCCTTAAGTTTATTGACAAGGCCAATCCCCCGGCCTTCCTGCCGCATATAGAGAATGACCCCGCATCCTTCTTGATCGATCATCTGCATGGCCGCACTGAGCTGTAAGCCGCAATCACACCTTGACGAACCAAAAACATCACCGGTCAGGCATTCGGAATGGACCCGCACCAGAACTCTCTCGACCCTGGTAATATCTCCCTTCACCAGGGCCAGATGTTCATGTTCATCCACATCATTGGTGTACACGATGGCCGTGAATTCGCCTGCATGCTCGGTGGGGACCCGGGCCTCCGCGGCCCTGTGCACCAGGATATCCTGTCGCAGTCTGTAGGCGACCAAATCGGCGATGGTTGCGATCTTGAGACCATGTTTTTCAGCAAATAGTTCAAGATCGGGCATCCTGGACATGGTTCCGTCATCATTCATGATCTCGCAGATAACTCCCGCCATGGTCATCCCGGCAAGCCGCGCGAGATCAACGGAACCCTCAGTCTGCCCTGTCCGGACAAGCACTCCACCCTCTTTGGCGCGCAGCGGGAATATATGTCCAGGGCTCACGAGATCAGTCGGTTTGGCATCTGGAGCCACTGCCGCCTGAATGGTACGAGCCCTATCAGCGGCGGATATCCCTGTGGAAACACCGGTCTTCGCTTCGATGCTAATCGTAAAGCCGGTCCCGTATGGCGATCTGTTATCTCTCACCATCATCGGAAGTTTTAATGTATCAACTAAATCGGGACTCAGGGTCAAACAGATCAGTCCCCGACCGTGGGTCGCCATGAAGTTGATCGCTTCATCGGTGACGGTCTCGGCAGCCATGCAGAGATCACCTTCATTTTCCCTGTCTTCATCATCGACCAGAATGATCATCTTCCCGGCCCTGATGTCTTGAACCACTTCTTCAATTGAACTTACTGCCATAATATTCACACGTTAGAAGTTAAATTTCAGGCAACCGTCTATTTAAAAAATCCATGCTCTGCCAGAAACGCAGCATCGATCCCGTTGCCGACATTGCCTTGACCCGCAGCAGAAAGCACATGGGCCCCGAGGAGTTTCTCAACATATTTACCGATAAGATCCACTTCGATATTGACCATGCCCCCCACCTGCAGAGCAGCCAGGGTGGTCATTTTTAGGGTATGCGGGATAATGGAGACGGAGAACTCACCTGAGACACACGAGTTTACCGTGAGACTGATCCCGTCGATGGCAACTGATCCCTTCTCGACAATATAGCGACTTTGTTCTTTGGGCAATGAAAAGCTGAAAACAGTATAATTGCCGACAGTCTTGCACCCCTTGACGGTGGCAACGCAGTCCACATGCCCTGAAACCAGATGTCCCCCTAATCTGTCGGACAGCCGCAAGGCCCGTTCCATATTGACGAGATCACCAACACCCAGACGCCCCAGACGTGTTCGAGAAAGGCTCTCAGGCGATACATCCGCACTGAAGCGACGCCCCGATATACTATAGGCAGTAAGGCAGACCCCGTTGACAGCAAGAGACTCACCCTCCCGGGGATCACTGAGATCAAAGCCAGCCTCAAGATCAAAGGCCAACCCACCGCCAACCGCCCGCTTTCCGAGAAGCCTGCCGTGGCCCTCAATTATTCCGGTAAACATCGAAGCCCATCCTGCCTTTTTCAGGCAGCCTCTTCAAGCTCTTTCGCCTTCTTGGTAAAACTCTCGGCAATATTGTGGTGTTTAAAGTTGTTATGGATCGAAGCGACTGTGCGGTAGGCATCGACGGCCTGATCTTTTTGTCCTGACTCCAGATATATCTCAGCCATATCGACCAGTACGGTCACCGTTCCCTGCGGGTCATTATTCGCATGATATCTGTCAAGCAGATCCAGACAGACGTCGATCGCCTGGCGGTATTGCTTCATTCCCCGATACACCAGAACAAACTGTTTTGACAGGGACACTAGGCTCATGGAATCTTGCATTTTTTCACAGATGTCCCAGGCTCTCTGATAATGTTTTCTGGCTTGTTCGAGGTCATTTCTAGTAAGACAGATATGCCCCAGCTGGTTGGAGGCATTGGCCATGCCGGCTTCATCGCTTTTTTCTTCGTAGCCGAGCAAGGCGTTGTGCAATGCAACCGCGGCCTGGGCGTGTTCCCCGCTTTCCATTAACCGTTTGCCCTCTTCATAATCGGCCCGCACCGGGTCAACATTCTTAGCAGGTTCACCGGCACCGGCCATAGGCGCGATGGAATTGACATTTTGTATGATTGTACTCATGACTTCTTTCCTCCATGAATCGTGGCCACTGCCTTGGCGGCCTCCGCGGCAACTGTAGTTGTGACAGCCTCCCCGTTTTCCCAGATTATTAATTCGGCATGATCGTCTTTGAGCGCCATAAGTTGCAGAACAACCTCAGTTGCCTTGATTCGGCCACACAGTCGAGCAATCTGGCCGCGAATCTGGGGATCGGGGTGCTTCAGAAAATGAAACAGATTATAAAAAGGAGTATCACGGATAAGATCCGGGCGCTTGGAGGCGATCTCCGCCATGGCCCACAGCACCTGAACCTGGGTTGAGGGCTCGCCGATATATCTCAGAAGATAGCGGGTGAAGGCCCCGAAAATATCAGGCCGACCCGAAACAATATAGCCAATGGTTTCAACCATACCCCATGGTGTGGCGGCGGAATCAGAGCAGGCCTCAAAGAGACGGTGGAGGAATTCCGAGACTTGACCGGGCTCCCGGGAGGCAACACGAGAGCAGACCCGGCCGATGATCCAGGCGATTCGCCACCTGTTCTCTTCAATCGGATCATAGAGCAGTCGATGCATCAGGCGCAGGGTTTTCTTGTCGTCGAGACAGAGTCTGACCAAAGCGTCAATATCGGCCTGAGCCACCAATTTCCGCACATCCTCTTTTGTGGCCTTCAACCGTATCCGCTTTTTGTCAAGAGGAGGATCTACCACCACAGTCTCAACAGGAGGTGATTGGTTGGCAACGGTGTCAAGACGGGTGTCTTTTTTCTCTTTCAGCCGGCGCACAAGTTCAGACATTTCGGAATGCAGGCGGACAAAAAACAGGACACCCCGAACCGGTCGGCCATCAATATTCTTGATATCGACTACCTGATGCGTCAACTCATCGTAATTTTCAACACGTCCCGTCAGATAGTCATCCTCAGGCATCAGCTCCCAGGCAAAATCCCAATTGTCGCCACAGGCATACACCAGAGTCTCAACCATCGCCGCCCCGATGTTATGCCCGGTGGGATCACAACTGTAGACCGCCCCGCACTGGCATGTGCCGACAGGAAACTCCGTCATCTTGCGAGTTACAGCATCTGTCGCCCGCCCGACCTTTTGCCCGCAGAAGGGACACCAAGGACTTTTTTTAATATTTCCCTTGCTCATACAGACTTGCTTTTCCCTGTTTTTTAGTGCTGAGACTCAAGCCAGTTTTTCCTTCAGGCGTGCGGTGAAATTCGGATCAACGGAATATCCCAGTTCTCTCGCTTTCTCCAGATGCCTGTAGGCAGTTGCATATTCCCCACTGAAGTAGAGAGCAACTGCGAGATTATTATGGCCAAGGGATGAGTCGGGCTCTAACTCCAGCGCCTTACGGGCAGCCGCCAAGGCCCGCTGGTCATCGCCTTTCATGGTCAGGAGCGAGGTCAGATTCATCCAGACAGTCGCCAGCTTGGGGTCGTATTGGATGGCTTTTTCGTATGCCTCCAAGGCCTTTTCCAACTCGCTGCGCTGCTGCCAGATGAGTCCTAAATTGGCGTAGGCCTGGGCACCTTCAGGATGCACTGCAATGGCCTTTTCGTTGAGTTCCTGGGCCTTGTCGAGATCACCCCGGCCAAAATAGATGGCCCCAAGATTGATCATGGCGTCCCCGTTCAGCGGATCAATCTCCACCGCCTTTTCCAGTGACTTAATGGCCTCATCCGTCCTCCCGGCCTTCATATATACCAGCCCCAGATGATGAAACGCGGTTACCGACTGGGGATTTTCCAGGCATTTTTTCTCAAGTTCAGCTATTACCTTCGGCAAATCTTCCTGCAACTGTTCTGACATGGTTATCCTCAATATTCCTGGTCACGCGATTAAACATTCTCCCCGGGGCATGTGATGCTCACCCGGAAAAAACATGATCAATGAGATTGTAAAGTCCTGCAGAAATCACTTCCCGATGAATAAGATAATGCACTTTTCAGCGGGCGGCTACACTATAGACACCTTCAGCTCACATGCAAGGAGGAAAATAGCTTGCAGGTGGGCTCTCTCAGAGGAGGGTCGGCCTGCTACTACAAACGGTATTCTTCACTGCAGGAAAGCATCAGTTCTTTCTGCTGTTCGGCAAGCACCTGTTTTGCCACTACTACATCCCGGCCTATCTGGGCGGCCAGCTCCTCAGCACCGGAGAATTTCTTCTCATCGCGCAGAAATTTCAGCAGGTTTACCTTGATCGGTTTTCCATATATATCCTGATTGAAATCGAAAATATGGGTCTCAGCGACCAGCTCCTGCTCACCGAATGTCGGATTGCGGCCGATATTCAAAACCCCGCCATAACACCTGCCTGCACAGATGACCTGGCAGACATAGACCCCGTGCCGTGGTACAAGATCCTCTGTATCGACCCGCAGATTAGCCGTCGGATACCCGACCTCCTTCCCCCCACGCTGCTTGCCGACCTGCACCTCACCCCGTATCTGATAGGGACGACCGAGGAGTTTTCTCGCTTCGGTCATCAAACCCTCAGCGACAAGCTGTCTGATCTTGGTGGAACTCACCAGAACATCATCTAGATAAAAGGCCTCGACCACCGAAACGGGAAAGCCCTTTTCCTCTCCCTGCCGTCTGAGAAAGTTGATATCACCGGTCCTTCCCTTGCCGAAGGCATAATCATAACCGACAACCAGCTCTTTTACACCGATACGCCTGATAAGAATATCATCAACAAAGTGCTCCGCCGTCATAGCAGCGAATTCCAGGGTAAAAGGAACTATGAGTAGGACCTCAATCCCAGCCATCCTGATGAGTTCTATCTTCTGTTCACAACTGGAGATCAGTTTCATCTCTCCCGGGCGAAGTATTCGCAAGGGATGAGGTTCAAAGGTGACCGCTAGGCTGGTTCCCTGGCTTTTATGGGCTCTGTTGACCACGTCTGCAAACAGCATCTGGTGGCCAAGATGCACACCATCAAAATTACCAATGGTGACGCAAACATGGGGAAACGGCTTGTGTATATCCTCAACCCTTCTAAAAATCTTCATATTCTCAGGATCATTTTTCCTTTTTTTCATTGAGCCGCAAGAAAGTCTTGACAAAAACAGACGCAGGAAGCATATTCATCCCCGTTGCCGAAGTGGCGGAATTGGTAGACGCGCTAGGTTCAGGGTCTAGTGGGGGTATCCTCGTGGAAGTTCGAGTCTTCTCTTCGGCACCAAATTAATATCCGCAGACTTCCCCTGAAGTCCTTTAAGCCCGCAAATCATCAAGGTTTGCGGGCTTTTTTGTTCCCTGTTTCTTCCGTCTAATTCCATTATCTTCCATTGACATCCTTGTTTTTTGTGGGTATAAAAGCGGGTATCGGCCAAACGAAACCACATACCCCTCAATGCTTTCAACCCCGCAAGGCTACTAAATGTTGGCTTTGGTTGAATTTCAAAATACAGATAGGCTGATCAAAAAAAGTGCACTGGTTTCAGATCAGGGGCAGCGCCACGAAGATACTCTGAAAACGGCACCACGTCAACCACCGGTACCGCTTCAAGCGGTCACCAAGACCACCGCGGGCTTTCCCGTTTTTCAAATATTTTCCTCTTTTCACTTCTTTTCTCTCAACTCAAAAGCGGGTACACGCCGAACAAACCCGAATACCCTCTTTCCTTCTAACATTGTGAGGCGCTGTTATGCTGACCGCTGTTGAAGTACGAAACGCCAAACCCAAAGAAAACCCTTACAAGCTGACCGACGGCAGGGGGCTGCATCTTTACATAACACCGAATGGCCGAAAATCCTGGCGCTACAGATACAAATTTGCTGGCTCTGAGACAATCATGGTCCTTGGAGAATACCCGGAAACAGGCCTGGAAGCAGCCAGGGAACAACGGGCAGAGGCGCGGAGATTGGTAAAGGCGGGGAAAAACCCGACCGAAGAGCGCCGGCTGCAGAAGCAGACTGTAGAACACGCCAAAGAAGCAGAAAAGGTATTGGAAGAAAACAGTTTTGAGATGATAGCCCTTGAATGGCACGAGCATCAGCTTGCCCGCTGGACCGAAGCCCACGCAATCGCTACCCTGACCATCTTCAAGCGGAATGTCTTCCCTACCATCGGAGAGATTCCGGTCGAGCAGATCAGCCCGCCCATGGTCCTACAAATCCTTCGTAAGGTCGAATTCCGTGGAGCGCTTGAAATTGCCGCCAAAACTTTGCAGCACATGAACGCCGTTTTCCGGTATGCGATCCAAACGGGCCGGGCCACCTACAACCCAGCCGCAGACATGCGCGGAGCCCTCAAAAAACGGAAGGTTCAACACCACCCGATGATTCAACCGGAGGACCTGCCCGCCTTCCTGCAAACATTGACCAAGGGAGACATTCACATAACAACCAGGCTTGCTATTCAGTTCACTATTCTCACAGCAGCCCGCAGCGGAGAAGTCCGTGGTGCAACCTGGGCCGAAATCGACCTTGAAAAAAATATATGGACTGTTCCAGCAGAACGCATGAAAATGCGGTCTCTGCATATCGTCCCACTGTCCACTCAGGCCATTGCCATTCTCAACCGCTTGAAGATCCTTTATGGCGATAAAGGGCTTGTCTTTCCCGGTATCCACTTCCCGGATAAACCGATTTCAGAAAATACCATGCTCTACGCCTTGTACCGGATCGGCTACCACTCCAAGGCTACCATGCACGGATTCCGGGCCCTGTTCTCGACCATAGCCAACGAAAGCGGATTTAATCCGGAGGCCATAGAACGGCAGCTTGCCCACCAGGAAAAGAACGCAGTCCGGGCCGCCTATCACCGGGCCGAGTACATAGCGGATCGAATCGACATGATGCAGTGGTGGGGGGATTATCTGCACCAAGTGGAATATGGCGCAGAGATTATACCGATTGGGCGGCAAGCCTCAGGCAGATCAGCGCCCTAAAACGCCTCAAACAACCGTAGGTCCTTAAAACAGGAAATACCACATCACACCAAAAGGAAGGTCTTATATGAGCCTTTTGCAAAATGACGAGAGTCGCTTGGTGGTGGGAAATTTACCGCCAGGTAAATATTATACCTAATATATTGAAATAATTGAGCTTCATGGCATTTCCTGGTATAGTTTTGTATCCAGCAAAACATAGCCAGGGAGAATGCCATGAAGCTCACGGAAAGAATATCATGGTTGATGGGATGTGTCCAAAGAAGTCTGTTTCCCCATCTCAACCAATGTTTGACAACACCGCTCACCGAACAGGAGGAGCGCCTTGTGTCGATCCTGGAGATTGTCCAGGTAGAAAAGTATGTGCCAAAGAACGTAACTCGCTATCGTTATCCCGGCCGGAAACCTCTTGACCGACAGGCTCTGGCTCGTGGATTTGTGGCAAAGGCTCTCTACCGACATCCGACGACCAGTGACTTGCACCGCGCCTTGCAATCGGCAGCGAATCTTCGGCGGATATGCGGGTTTTCGGCATCCGGCGATATCCCGTCGGAATCAACATTTTCGCGGGCCTTCACTGAATTTGCCGCCGGCAATCTTGGCAGCCGGGTACACGATGCCCTGGTAGAAGAATGCCTGTCACAGGAACTTGTCGGACACATAAGCCGGGATTCCACGGCCATTGGTGGGCGTGAGAAACCGGCAAAGAAAGTGGCTAAAAAGCCGGGAAAACCCCGCAAAAGGGGGCGCCCAGCTAAGGGTGAGCAGCGGCAACCGGCCATCGACAAGCGACTTGATCGTCAGGTCCAACAGACCGTGGAGGAAGCTATCCGTGAGTTACCGGTCGTCTGCGACCGTGGAACCAAGAAGAATGCCAAGGGGTACAAAATG
>JANOIV010000042.1:0-4245 GCA_031407875.1 Desulfobulbaceae bacterium
CATAATACCCTGGCCAATCTGGAAAAAAGAGGGATAGCCACGGGTTTTGGTTTTCTCTCCCAGGCCTCGGGCTTTGGGATTATCCAGCATCTCGTGCCCTATGACGAGACCTACAGCTTCGGCTGGACCTTTATCGTGGGCCTGCTCAATACAGTGCTGGTCTCCTGCGTGGGTGTG
The DNA here is from genome assembly GCA_031407875.1 of Desulfobulbaceae bacterium. GTDB lineage: Bacteria > Desulfobacterota > Desulfobulbia > Desulfobulbales > Desulfocapsaceae > Desulfoprunum. Next base: position 178 of record JANOIV010000042.1, read on the forward strand.
GTTTTTGCTACCATAATCGGTTTTACCGTGGGGGTTGCCCGACTTTCCAACAACTGGCTGATCGCCAAGATGGCTTCGGTCTATGTCGAAACCTTCAGGAATATCCCCCTGTTGCTGCAGATATTCTTCTGGTATGCCGTCTTGCGGGCTCTTCCATCGCCAAAGCTGAGCTGGTCTCTGGGAGATATCATCTTTCTCAATATCAGAGGATGCTATGTGCCGAAGCCACTTTTTCAGGAGGGGTTTTCCTGGGTGATCTGGTCTGTTGTCCTGGCAATCGCCGTGACCGTCCTCTTACGTCGCTGGGCCAAGAAGCGCCAGGATGAGACCGGCCAACAGTTCATGATCCTGCCGATTGGCAGCGGCCTGATCATCGGCCTCCCTGTCCTTGCCTTTCTGGTGACAGGAAGCCCCCTGACCTGGGAGCTGCCGACACTGCAGGGCTTCAATTTCAGAGGGGGGATGACCGTTATCCCGGAATTTGCCGCCCTGCTCATTGCCTTATCCATCTACACCGGCGCCTTTATTGCAGAGGCTGTACGATCGGGGATTCTCGCAGTCAACCGCGGCCAGACCGAGGCGGCATCGTCACTGGGACTGCACAAGAGCAAAATTCTCAGACTTGTCGTCATCCCGCAGGCCATGCGGGTTGTCATCCCCCAGCTTACCAGTCAGTATCTGAATCTGACAAAGAATTCATCACTGGCCACCGCCATCGGCTATCCCGATCTGGTCTCGGTATTCTCGGGAACCACCCTCAATCAGACGGGACAGGCGATTGAGATCGTTTTCATGACCATGCTGGTCTATCTCGTCATAAGCCTGACGATCTCCTTTTTTATGAACTGGTACAATACGAAGATGATGTTGGTGGAGAGATAAGCTATGGCTGTCTATTCGCATTCTCCCCATGCCGATCTGCCGCCGCCGAAGAGTATGGTCGGGACGGTCGGCTGGCTGAAGAAGAACCTCTTTTCCACACCCGTAAATTCCATCCTGACCATCGTGGCCCTGGCCTTTCTCTGCTGGACGGTCCCCCGGTTGGTCGAATGGTCCTTGATCAACGCCGACTGGCTCGGGACAACGCGCGAGGACTGTTCGCGCGAAGGGGCCTGCTGGGTCTTTGTCCTCGTCCGTATCAACCAGTTTCTCTTTGGTTTTTATCCGGCTTCCGAGTATTGGCGGGTGGTGCTCGCCTTCAGCCTGGTCGGTTTCCTGGTGGCCTGGCTGCTCATTGACAAAACACCCAAGAAGGGCCTTGTCGCCTTTCTCACGATCTTCGTCTATCCCGTCGTCGCCTACATCCTCTTTTACGGCGGATTCGGCCTGCCGGTTGTGGAGACCCACAGGTGGGGCGGCCTGATGCTGACCCTGATCCTGGCGACCATCGGCATGTTCTGCGCCCTGCCCATCGGCATTATTCTCGCCCTGGGAAGGCGCTCATCAATGCCGATCGCCAAATCGGTATCGATCATCTTCATCGAGTTCTGGCGGGGTGTGCCGCTTATCACCGTGTTGTTCATGTCCTCGGTCATGCTGCCGATCTTCATTCCCGAGGGGCTGAGTATCGATAAACTGTTGCGGGCCATCATCGGCATCATCTTTTTCGAATCGGCCTATATGGCCGAGGTGGTGCGCGGCGGCCTGCAGGCCATCCCCCGTGGCCAATACGAAGCCGCCGAGGCCCTGGGCTTGTCGTACTGGAAGACCATGTCCTTTATCATCCTGCCCCAGGCCCTGAAGATGGTCATCCCCGGTATCGTCAATACCTTCAACGCCCTGTTCATGGATACGACCCTGGTTTTGATTATCGGCCTTTTTGACTTTCTGGCCGTCATGCAGTCGGCCTTTGCCGATCCAAAATGGCTGGGCTTTTCGGTCGAGGGCTATGTCTTTGTCGCCCTGGTTTACTGGATTGCCTGTTTTTCCATGTCCAGATACTCCCAGTATCTGGAGCGCAAACTGCATACCGGACACTGATACGAGTGAAGCATTTTATTAAGAAAATGGATTGGATATGATTGTGACAGAGAAGAAAAAGCAGGTATCAGGCGAGGTAATTGTCGAACTCAGAGGCGTGCACAAGTGGTACGGCGATTTCCATGTCCTCAAGGACATCAACCTCAAGGTCTTCAAAGGTGAGCGGATCATTATCTGCGGCCCGTCCGGTTGCGGCAAGTCTACCCTCATCCGCTGCATGAACCGGCTGGAGGAGCATCAGCGCGGCGATATCATCGTCAACGGGGTCACCCTGGATAACGACCTGAAAGGCATTGATCAGGTGCGCCGCAATATCGGCATGGTCTTCCAGCAGTTCAACCTCTTCCCCCATCTGACCGTCCTGGAAAACTGCTGCCTGGCCCCCATCTGGGTCCAGAAGAAACCGCGTAAAGAGGCGGAGGCCATCGCCCTCAAGTATCTTGAGCGGGTGCAGATCGCCAATCAGGCGGCAAAATTCCCAGGTCAGCTCTCAGGTGGCCAGCAGCAACGGGTGGCAATCGCTAGAAGCCTGTGCATGAGTCCCTCGATCATGCTCTTTGATGAGCCGACCTCGGCCCTCGATCCGGAGATGATCAAGGAGGTCCTCGACGTCATGGTCGATCTGGCCAACGAGGGTATGACTATGCTCTGCGTCACCCACGAAATGGGCTTTGCCAAGACGGTCGCCGACCGGGTCCTGTTCATGGATGCCGGTGAGATCATCGAAGAGAACGAACCGAATGCCTTTTTCGATAATCCCCAGTCCGAGAGGACCAAACTCTTTCTCAGTCAGATACTCTGATGCGTATCCACTGGTTGCAGCATGTGCCTTTTGAGGGGCTTGGCTCGATTGCCGTGTGGGCCGAGCGGAGAGGGCACACGCTGAGCTGCACCCGACTCTACGCCGGGGATGCATTGCCGGCCCAGCAGGATGTCGGTAGCCTGCCGCAATCAGGCCTTCTTGTTCGGTTTGCGGATTCTCGGCCTGCAGTTTCACCTGGAAACGACACCGGAAAGCCTGGTCGGGCTTATCGACAATTGCGGCGATGAGCTGGTCGAGGCGCCCTGGGTGCAGAGATCTGAGGATATGATCCGTCAAACCGATTGTTTTGCCGCTATCAACAGGAGCATGGAAGGGATTCTCGATTATCTTGCCGCAGAAATTGCACGGAACCTGGGAGAACAGCGTGAGCCCATGATCATAACTCAGAATGGCGAAGCTAAATTCATTCTTCAGGGTATTGAGAGCTACGAGCAGACGCAGGAGATTCTGGCACTGCTTAAAATTCTGGCGCTTGGCACACGTCAAATCGAAGAGGGCAAAGTGCAATCAGCGACCGATGTCATAAAACATATTCGTGAGCGGCGGGGATCTCGTTGATGTCCTTCTCCGTGTTTTTAACCGATGACTCAGCTCGCGATCTCGAAGAGATATGCGATTACATTGAGCTGCACGATGTTCCAGGAAAGGCTGATCACGTCATCGAGCAGATTGAAAAAGTGTTCAACAACCTGTCCGAAAATCCTCAACGCGGAGCCTACCCGAGGGAGTTGTTGTCAACAGGTATCCGTGAATAACGAGAGGACTTTTTCAAGCCCTACAGCATTATTTACCGAATCATGGATAACAAGAACTATGTGCTCCTTGTTGTCGACGGTCGTCGTGATATGCAGGCTCTCTTACAACGGCGTTTGCTGCAGGCATAAGGCGGGATAAATCGACATCCCTTCTTTTTGTTGCAATCTTCGGCCGGAGATGATTTCTGGACATCTTCAAGATCAAAGGACCGAAAACTCGGTGTGCCTGAATCGATAAGACTTCATCCGCCCCGGTTTGTCAGGTCGAGTTTTAATTTGAAAACGTAACATAACCCTTGGGTTGAGAGAAAAGGGGCAGGTTCCTGACTGGAACCTGCCCCTTTTTGTTTGCTATGGGAAATAAGAGAAAAACTAAGCCGCCTGTTCCAACGCCACCGCCACCGAGACAGAGGCGCCGACCATCGGATTGTTGCCCATACCGATGAGGCCCATCATCTCGACGTGGGCGGGGACTGAAGAGGAACCGGCGAACTGGGCGTCGGAGTGCAT
>JANOIV010000072.1:0-37392 GCA_031407875.1 Desulfobulbaceae bacterium
CGATCATCATCGTCTTTGGCGGTCTGACCCTCTATTTGCACGACGAACAGTTCATCAAGTGGAAGCCTACCGTCATTAACTGGCTCTTCGCGGCGGCTTTTCTGGTCAGCCATATTTTTGGCCAGAAGACTGCCATCGAGCGGATGCTGGGTACCAACCTGACCTTGCCCAAACAGGTATGGCGACGCCTGAATCTTGGTTGGGTGATCTTTTTTCTGAGCTTGGGCGGGGCCAACCTCTATGTCATGAGCCACTTTGACCGCGACACGTGGGTAAACTTCAAGCTCTTCGGCATGCTCGGCCTGACCGTGGTGTTCATCGTGCTCCAATCCCTCTATCTCTCACGCTACATGGCAGAGCCCAGCAGCAAGGGATAGTGGCACCTTGTTGTTGTGGGCATAATTCTGTGGCACAGGTGAGGAGAAGGGGGCAGATCTGTCCTTGGCTTTTTTATGGGTACTCAGCGAAAATCGATTATTTCGACAAGAAGACAGGGAAAGCCTCAAATAACACCATATAAGAGCAAGATAAAAGCATAAGGTCGATATGACGCCAGGTATCAACATCGCCAAGAAAGCCAAAATTGCTTACAAGATCCATGAATACTCCCATGATCCTTCGAGTGAATCATATGGCTCCGAGGCGGCTGAGAAAATGGCTGTTGCCGAGGAAAGGGTTTTCAAGACACTGGTTGTCAGCCTCGATAACAAAGAACTGGCTGTCACTGTGGTTCCTGTATCATCCATGCTGAACATGAAGCTCATTGCCAAGGCTGCCGGCGCCAAAAAAGCAAGCATGGCGGCGGCTTCCGAGGTGGAGCGTTCCACCGGCTATGTTTTGGGAGGGGTAAGCCCTTTGGGCCAGAAGAAGAGGCTGAAAACCATCATAGATGCCTCCGCCGAATCGTTTTCAACGATGTATGTCAGCGCAGGCCGCAGAGGGCTGGAAATAGAGTTGAGCCCAAACGACCTCAAGAACCTGACCAATGGGACCTTTGCCTCAATCTGTCAGCAGGACCACTGACAACAATTGCAGCCAGTGCCCTGAATTTGAGGGACCACCATGCCAGGCTTCACTCTTGCCGTAAAGGTGAATGGAGTCTACAGGTTCATGCTACCGGGGCTTGCCGTTGCTGCCCTGCCGTCTTGCCGCTGTTTCGCTGCTCAATCCAGTCCGAAAATTGACAATTCTCGCCCCGTCACTACAGTCTTATATAGGGTGGCAGGTGAACAACTCCCGCCTTTTCCGGGATGCTCCTATCATCGCCGGGAACAACGACCAGCCAGACGGAAGGGCTCTCACCGTGCCACCGTTTGCATCATCCCCAGAGAGGTAATGCCATGTTGAACATAGAGTGCGGAAATAAAACGGTTGAAGTGGATCAGGACGGTTTTCTGAGTAAACCGGAAGATTGGGATGAAGAGGTTGCCAGTGCCCTCGCCGAAAGGGAAGGGATTCGTGAATTGAACCGGGAAAAACTCGATATTCTGCTTTTTCTCCGGGATTATTATCGAAAATTTTCCTCTTTTCCCATCCTTGGCTATGTATGCAAGAAAATCCATGCCGCCTCGCGCCGCTGTATTACAGACGAGTTTATTGATCCGATGAAGGCGTGGAAGATCGCTGGCTTACCCAAGCCGCCCCAGATTTTTTTCACCAGTTTCGATGGGAAGAATTTTGCCGCCAACCCGTTTTACTGATACGCCCTGACGCAGAAGGCGGCCGCTGGAGGGATTTTCAGGTTCAGCGTGAATCAGCGCGTAGCTCTACCTGGACTAAGGGGACGTTGTTGAACTTGTTGATTTGCTCCTCGTTTTGCACTCGGCTCGGCAGCGGTGATTTCGTTGAACGTCTGTGGCAAGAGACGGAATCCTCGAAATCCTACAAAATTAACAACGTCCCCTAGGATTTCTTTGGTGGTGTTGCCATTCCGTCTTTCGTCTGTTTCGAGTTCACGGTGATGCGCTCGACGATAGTGCGGTAGTATGCGTGCTGGCTGGAGATGGAAGTGGAAGACGGGCGTTTGGCGTCGATTTTCATCAACAGGACATCGAGCTTTTTCATCTGCCGTAGCCGTTCATGTTCATCTTCTGTGGCGGAAATCAGGTCCTCAAGGCGCTGGACCTCTTTGCGCTCCTCCACCTCCGGCGGCAAAAAGCCGCTGTTCTTCAGGATCTTGTAGACCATTTTCAGCTCCTTTGGTATAAAACTGTCGTCTTCCAAAGGCAGGGGTTTAAACTTGTATTTCGAGTCGGTGAGATCCCTCTCCTGCATGGCCTGGAGAATCTTTTGTTCGGCAATAAAGGCAATGACGTCCATTGCACCTCCGTTTATAAATGATCAGGGGAAAAAGATGTTGTGATTTTACCATACCAACTCCACTTGCTGCATCGAATTTTCTACTATTGCTGAGGTGGTGTGGATCGATGAATGTCAGAAGTACCTGTAATTTCATTGAAATGTCCGTTATCTTATCCCGTTGAGAGAGATCAGCCGGAGCAATTTTTTCAGCAAAAAAGAAAAGGAATTGACAATGCCAACAAGTTCCGGCGCGAGCGGGGCGGCGACAGTAAACAAGGAGCTACCCCTCGGCCCGGCCGTATTCTCCATTTTCATCAATGTCCTGTTCGGCGCCAATGCGGTGGCAGTCAAAATCAGCCTGTTGGGATTGGGGGTGTTCACCACGGCGGGTCTGCGATTCCTTATAGCGGCCATCGCCATTTCCTTATGGGCTGTGCTGACCGGCCAATCCCTGCACATTGACCGGCGACAGGCCAGACAACTCTTCATTCTTTCCCTGTTCTTTGTCGTCCAGATTGGCCTGTTTTATGTGGGCCTGAATCTGACAACCGCCTCGCGCGGTACGCTGATTGGCAATCTTCTGCCCTTTGTGGTGCTGACCCTCGCCCATTTCTTTATCCCCGGTGATACTATAACCGGCAGAAAGGTGGTCGGTATCATTCTCGGATTCTGCGGGGTGTTGTTCGTGGTACTGGACAGGCAGGGGGTGACGGCAGACATTCAGACGGGTGATCTGATCATCTTCTGTGCCGTGATGATCTGGGGCACGAGTGCCGTCTATGTCAAAAAACTCTCCAGCACCATCCATCCGCTTATCATCTCACTCTATCCAATGTTTCTGGCCGTTCCCTGCTTTCTGTTGGCCGGTTTTGTCTGGGACGGGGGCATGGTGCGCTCTGTCGACGGGCCTGTGGTGCTGGCCTTGCTCTATCAGGCCCTGGTTACTGCCTCTTTCGGTTTTATCGCCTGGAATACCCTGATCCAAAAATACGGAGTCACGGCATTGCACTCGTTTGTCTTCGTTATGCCAATCTCCGGGGTGTTCTTCGGGGTGGCTCTTCTCGGGGAGCCTTTGACTCCGCATCTCTTGGCATCCATCGCCCTTATTGCCGCAGGTATTATGGTGATCAACGGCAAGAGAAGAAGGGTGCCGGGCATTCCACGTTCGGATTTGAGGTAATACCTGGGGAGGGGACTGTTGTTCTCGACCGCTTCACCACAACTCCAGCCCCGGCTCGCCTCATCGCCTGCCTCCGGGATCATCAATCTTGTAATTCCCAGAAGATGCTCTACCTTCTTCTCACGTTATTCTCTGCTATTGAATCGTTTTTTTCGTTGCTTACCCATTGAAGAAGAGTACAAACATGAAAATTCCTAAATTCCTTCAGTATGCAATTCTTTCCCTGCTTTTTGTTGCGGCAGGGGTTCTGCCGTCATCTGCCGATCAACAAACAGGCACTGCCGATACCTCCGCCTGCATTTCCACAGGCTGGCCATCGTCGCGCAGCGATCTGCTGCCTGATCCGGCAGTCAGGTCCGGGGTCCTCAAGAACGGTTTTCGCTATGTCTTGCAAGAAAACCGAGAGCCGAAGAACCGAGTGGCCGTCTATCTTAACATCCAGGCCGGGTCGCTGAATGAAACCGAAGAGCAGCGAGGCTATGCCCATTTCCTTGAACATATGCTGTTCAACGGCTCGAGTCATTTCAAGCCCGGTGAACTGGTCGAGTACTTCCAGTCGATCGGCATGAGTTTCGGTGGCGATACCAACGCCCATACCAGTTTTGACGAGACGGTCTACAATATCATCCTGCCCAGCGGCGACCGCCGGCAACTGGAAAAAGGCCTCCTGGTCATGGCCGATTACGCCAGGGGCGCTCTGCTCCTGGAATCAGAGATCGAACGAGAACGTGGCGTTATCCTTTCGGAAAAACGGGCCAGGGATTCAGCCGAATATCGGACCTATGTGGCCGGCAGCAACTATGCCATGCGCGGCACCCGCTTGCCGCAACGGATGCCTATCGGTGTCGACGAGACCCTGAAAAAGGCCGATCATCGGCTCCTGAAGAGCTTTTACGATGCCTGGTATCGGCCAGAAAATATGATCCTGGTGGTGGTCGGCGATTTCAAAATGAGCGAGATGGAACCCTTGCTCAGCCGATATTTCGAGACCCTGGCGGCAGGCGCTCCGACCCCGCCATGTCCTGACTTCGGTTCTCTGCAGCACAAGGGGATCGAGGCCTTCTACCACTATGAGGAGGAGCTGGGGCGAACCGATGTCTCGATTGAAGCAGTATGGGATGAGAAACGACAGGATGATACACTGGCCCTTGAGATCGCCGAACTCAAGGAATATGTAGCGTCACTGATTCTGCAGCATCGCCTGCAGCGTCTGCAGGAAAAACCTGACACCCCCTTCACTGGTGCCAAGTATGCCTCGGGGGATATCCTCGGCAGTATCGGTTACGGGACGATTTCGGCCCAGGCCAGGCCGGGACAGTGGCAGAAGACCCTGGGGCTGTTGGAACACAGCCTGCGGCAGGCCCTGACTTCCGGCTTCAAACAGGAAGAACTCGACCGGGTAAAAAAGGAGCTCGTCTCACAGCTTGAATCGGCGGTGCTCACCTCGGCCACCCGTAACTCGAAGGAGATTGCCGCGAAAATCATCCGCAATCTCAATACCAACAGGGTTCTGCAATCGCCGAAACAGGAAAAGGAACTCTACGGGCCGGCACTTGCCGCCATGAGCCTCGATGAGGTCAACAGAGCCTTCAGGGCGGTCTGGGCCCATGATAGCCGTTTGCTGTCGGTTACCGGCAATACGGATTTGGCCAAGAAAGAAGCGGAGGAGAAAATCAAAGAGGTTTATGGCGCCGCTACCAGAGAATCGATTGCGGCCTCGACCGATAACGCCAAAGTCACCTTTCCCTATCTCAAAGTGCCGGAACACGGAGAGAAGGCCGTGGCGGTAATCCCCTATAAGAAGATCGGTGTCGAGCGGCTGGTCTTTGCCAATGGGGTGACGGTGAACCTGAAGAAGACCAATTTTCAGCAAAATGAGGTCCTGGTCGAGGTGCATGTCGGTAACGGCAAGCTGAGTGCACCACGTCCCGGCTTGGCCCTGTTGGCCTCAGGGGTGGTCAATGGTTCGGGCAGCGGCAGTCTGCAGCGCTCCGAACTTGATGAAGTCCTGGCCGGCAGTACGGTCGAGGCCGTGTTCAAGGTCGGAGAGTCGAGTGCTATCTGGTCCGGCAAGGCGGTGAAGGCCGAGACGGAACGGTTGTTTGGGGTCCTGCATACCCTGATTGTCGATCCCGGTCTGCGTGAAGATGTGTTTGTGCGGGTCATGCGCGATACCCGACAGGCCTATGAGGGGCTGGAACGGGATGTCAGTGGGGCCCTGCAACTGCAGGTTCAACCTTTTCTTGCCGGCAATGATACCAGATTCGGGCTGCCGCCCTGGGCCGAGGTCGAAAAAATCTCCCTGGATCAGATACGGCAATGGCTGCTCCCCGAATTGCAGAACGGGGCACTGGAGATCTCGGTGGTCGGGGATTTTGACCGGGACGAGGTGGTGCGTCTGGCCGGTCGTTATTTTGGATCCTTGAGTCCGCGCCTCGAGAAAAACGTGGCGGTTGCCCCGGTGCATTTCCCGCAAGGCAAAAGCCTCAGCACAAGCGTCAGGTCGTCGATTGACAAATCCGTGGTGGTTGTGGCCTGGCCAACCGCAGATTTCTGGGACATCGGCCGCACCCGCAGGCTGCACATGCTGGCCGGCGTCTTTGATGACAGATTGCGCAAGGTGATCCGCGAGAAGCTCGGCGCGACCTACTCGCCCGAGGTCTACAGCTCCGGCAGTCGGGTCTATGAGGGCTACGGGGTGTTGATGGTGCAGATGACGGTTGAGCCGGGCCGGGAGCAGGTTATCATTGACGAGGTGCTGAAGATCGCCGCAGAACTGCAGAAGGGCGGGGTGAGCGAGGAGGAGCTGAAAAGGGCCAAGGCCCCGATGATGACTTCCCTGAAGGATGCCGTGCGCTCGAACGCCTACTGGCTCGGTTCGGTCTTGACCGACTCCACCCGACACAGCCAACAGCTGCTGTGGCCGGCATCAATCATCAGTGATTTTAATGCAGTGACAACGCCTGAGCTTTCCGCCCTGGCTGCCCTGTACCTTAAAAAAGAAAGGGTGGCGATTGCCAGGGTGGAACCGAAGAAAGGAAAATAGTCTCAGCTCCACCCAAGAATGATTTTTCCGGTCGGATGAGCGGGCCCTATCCCACCAGCCACAGGGCCATGTTTTGGGTCTGCATGATTGTCCTACTCGAAACGCTGCCCAGAAGGCCCTTGGCCATCCCTTCCTTGCGTCTGCCGAGCACGATTGTGCCGCAATCGTGCTTTTTGGCATGGCTGATGATGCTCATGCTCTCTTCCAGGACCGCTGGTTCCGGCAGCGTATGGATCGTCTCTTTGGCGATCCCGGCATCGAGGAGGAGCTGTATCGGTCCGTTGAATAAGCCGTTATGGCCACGAAGATGGGTTTCACACCATTCCTTACCCCATCGGCTGTAGAAATCTTCAGGTATGCACTGAATTTTTGCCGAAAGAAATCCCCTTGTATGGAAAAGGAAAAAGGCGACATCGTCCCGGCCGGCGAAGACATGGGCCAGATGGTCAACGGCCATGAGCGAATAGACCGAACCATCGACGGGCACGAGTATCCGTTTCGATTCGACCTTGCCGTCTATGATCCAGAGAGGGATGGTGCGACTTCTTTTGAAGAGTTCCGCCGACACCGATCCCATGAGCATCTCAGCGACGACTCCCAGGCCCCGCCGGGCCACGACAATGCAGTCGACCAGGTGTTTTTCCGCATAGCTCTTCAGTGAAATTGCGATATTCGCCCCGCCGAGAACCGTCGAAGAGGTCAGCCGGTCAGCCGATATTCCCAGGGTGATCAGCTTTTCCTCGGCCTTTTTCAGGTAACGCAGGCCGGTGGCCTGATGTTTATCGAACCTGTGGCTGGTCGGCATAAGGCTGTTAACCGGATCTTCCGACTCGGGCAGGGCGGATCCGCTGGAGCTTGTACAGTGCAGGACATGAATTTTTATTTCAGATCGGCCGGAAAAAAGCGTGGCGATATATTCGACGGCCTGGGCGCTGCAGGTGGAACCGTCCACTGCCATGAGAATTTTTTTTTCCATAATCTTTATAGAGTTTAGAGTTGAGGTTATCTGTGACACTTAACTCTAAAATATAATTGCAAATACGACTACGTCAATAAGAAAAAAGGGGGGAGAATACGGTAAAGATCTGACACGGTGGGAAAATAAAATTGAACTTACCCCTTCATTTACTTATAAATCGCTAAGAGAGAAATCAGGAAGTGATTGTGGAATCCATGGCTCGGAGGGCGTGAATGGAAGAAATTCAAGAAAGAAGACAGTGTACGCGGACCTTTTTTTCAACCCGGGCACAGGTGTTGCTCGATAATGGCCATACCATTGTCGAGGGAGAACTCCAGGATATCAGCATCGTCGGGATGTTTATCGAAACCCGGGCCCGTATTGCCGTCGGCAGTTCCTGCAGTATACAGATCATCATCCCGGCCCAGAACAGCCGTCTGATCCTTGAAGATATTCAAGGTGTTATCGTAAGGCTGGAGGACAACGGCCTGGGTATTGAGTTTACCTCCAATATGGAGTGGTTCGTGATCTTCAAGATCTATAGCCATTTCAGCGGCCATTCGCCGCTTGAGCCTGCAGTCGCAACGAGCCTTCAGCTTGATGAAAGCAAGTGGTTCAGTCACGCCGACAGAAGAATAGGCGTGGCCGACAGGCGCAAAAAAGACCGCCCCTTATAACCTGCCTTCACTCTGCAAGGCAGTTCAACAGAAGTTGCCGATACCGTGCCTGCGCACGATCATGGTTGAAAAATAATGGGGATTCTCCGGAATTTGCGAGAGATCCCGAATTATCCGCTCGCCCTTCATCCCGGCCCGTTCAACAAAGACCGCCTTGTCAAGGAGATCCGCTTCCTTCAGGAGTATGCAGATACGTTCGAGCACTCGATGCACCTTCATCAGGACAATGGTGTCAAAGTCGTGCAGGGTCTGGCGGATCCGTTCGTCACTGAAGGTCGCCGGTACCACGGCCAGCATCTCATTGCCAAGACATATGGGGATCGCCGTCTCCGCAGAACAGCTGCTCATCGCCGAAATACCCGAATAAAACCGGACAGCAACTTCAGGCCGCAGGCTGAGGAGAGTCTCGTACAGGTAATAGCCGGTGGAGTAGATTGCCGGGTCCCCGAGGGTCGGGAAGGCAACATCTTTACCCTGATCGAGCAGGGAGAGGATCTTCTGTGCGGCCGCCCGCCAGGCCTCGCGAACTTCACGACAGGGTTCCAGGCCTGCCTTTATCTTCTTCATCGGGAAGTAGAGTTCGTAGACCTCTTTCTCGGTGACGGAGACCATCTGCGATATGATGGTAAGAGCGGTTGATTGGCCATTCAGCGAGCCTTTAGGGGCAACAATAGCCTGACATTTATTGAGGGTGTTCAGGGCCTTGATGGTCAGAAGCTCAGGATCTCCCGGGCCGGTACCGACGATATGGAGTGTTGAGTGCATAGTTGATAGGTCAATGTGAGGGGGAAAAGAGCAGACCGATGTCGCGCTGTCGGCCGCCATGGTTAGCATATTATCGGGATGGATAGAGGATTTTGGCGATCTCTTCTATCCCGAGCAGTAGTCTGAGTGTCGGCCTGGAGACCTGAGTCTCGTCAATGAGATGGACCCTACCCTCTTTGAAGGCCTTGATGATCTGAAAACCGGGTTCCTGTCGGAGCATTTCGATATCAATCTGATTCATCCGTCCCTGCTGGCTGAGGAAGACGTCAATCTCCTCCGCCTTGGCAAGGATCTGTTCCTTGCCGTATTCGGCGATATTGCTCTCGTTGCGCGGTGTGGCATCTGCGGCGATATTGCGGCCGCCGGCCGTCTCGACGGCAAAGATGGCGATGGCCTTGGGGGAAAAGGTCTTCATCTTGCTGTGGATGGCCTCGAAGTAGACGCCCGGCCGCCTGTCCGCTGAAAGCTGCGGAATCTTCTTCTGAATCGCCTGGGTGCCTGCCAGAAATTGACTCTTCATCGCCCCGGCCGCCTCGGTCTTGCCGGTCAGTTGCCCGAGAGTCTGCCAGTAGGCAAACATCTGCTCGATGGTGGTCGGTTGCAGAGAGACGACCGTAATTCCTGATTGCCTGAGCCTTTTGATCAGGTCGGGATGGGTCCGAGCGATCATCGGCCGAATGAGGAGGAGGTCGGGGGCCGCAGCGATGAACTTTTCGGCGTTATCCGCAGCGTTGAATCGCGGTTTGCCGGTAATTGAGGCGGGATAGTCGTCACTGGTGCTGATGCCGATGATCTCGCCGGCCAGTCCCAGATCGGCAAGATTCTCGGTGTGGGCGGGATAGAGCGAGATGATCCGGGAGAAGGGCTTGCTGAAGGTGATCACCTCTCCTTTCTGATCGGTTATCTGCTCGGCTAAAGCGTACCGGGGGGCCAGGAGCAGGGCGAAGAGCAGGAACAGGCGCAGGATGGCAACCCTGCTTGCTTTGCCAAAACGTGGTCGGTGGGATCTGTCAACAATGTTCATAGCGGTATCTGACTCGGGGTTTGTGGTGATAGGTATCATGATGAATATCGGCCTCGGCGCTGAAGACATCGCGGATAAGTTCGCAGGTCATGACATCGTGCACCGGCCCGCAGCGGTGCAGCCGGCCATTTTTAAGGACGAGCAGCTCATCACAGAAGACTGAGGCCAGGTCAAGATCATGAATGGTGGCAAGCGTCGTGATTCCGGCCGTGGTCACCCGTCTGCGGATGGCCTGCATGATATCGAAGGTGTGTTTGATATCGAGGCTGGCCGTCGGTTCGTCAAGGAGGAGCACCTCGGTATTCTGAGCCAGGGACCGGGCAACCAGCACCCTTTGTCTCTCTCCCCCGGAGAGGTGCATGATCGAGCGATCCCGGAGTGTTGCGATATCCATTTCGACGAGCGCCGCCTCAACCAGATCGATATCGTTTTGGCAGGGGATGGCGAATCGGGGGATAAAGGGATGTCGACCCATGAGAACCAGATCGAAGACCGGATAATCAAAGCCTATGGTGAGATCCTGTGGGACAAGGGAGATATGCCGGGCCAAAGTATGTTTGCGGTAGCCCCTGATGTCCTTGCCGAGAAAATGGATCTGTCCGGACTTTGGCGTGCTGGCGGCCGTCATGAGATCGAGGAGAGTCGTCTTGCCGCTGCCATTGGGGCCCAGGAGGCCGTAAAATCGGCCGGGTTCAAGGGTAAAGCTGATATCATCGAGGACCGTGCTGTTGCCGTAGGCAAAACTGCAGTGCTGCACCGCAAAGACCTCGGAATTCTGAGCCGTCATAGACGTCTCCCCAATTGTCTTCTGCGGAAGATATAGCAGAAAAACGGCCCGCCGATAAGGGCGGTAAGGACGCCGATCGGGATCTCATGGGGCAGCAGGGCTCTGGTCAGGGTATCGGCCCCGAGCAGCAGGATGGCCCCGGCGAGAAATGAGGAGGGCAGCAGGATGCGGTTGTCAGCTCCAAGGATCATGCGCAGGAGATGGGGGATGATCAGGCCGATAAAACCGATAATTCCCGAGACGGCGACACAACCGGCGGTGATAAGCGTGGCAGCGACGAGGAGGATCTTCCTGACGTGCAGGGTCTCGACCCCGAGAGAATCGGCGGTCCTGATGCCTAGGGCCATGATATTGAGGTCACGGGCATAATAGAGGATCACCAGCAGGCAGGGCAGGGAGATGAAGAAGACCAGCAGGACCTCCTGCCAGGATTTGCCGACCAGGCTCCCCATGAGCCAGAAGATGATGATGCTCACCTCTTCGTCGGCCATATATTTGATGAAACCGATACCGGCGGAGAGAATGGCAGCGACGATCACCCCGGCCAGGATCAGGGTGTTGGAAGACAGCCGGGTATCCCTGGACGAGAGGCTGAAAACCGCCAAGAGTGTAAGGATTGCGCCGATAAAGGCAAAGACCGGCACCGTCCAGATGGCAGGAAGGTTGATGCCGAAAAGAGTGAGCAGGATGGCAAGCGATGCACCGAATGCCGCGCCCGAGGAGACCCCGAGGGTATAGGGATCGGCCAGGGGGTTAAGGAGCAGGGACTGAAAAACTCCGCCTGCCACGGCCAGACCGCCACCCACAAGAGCAGCGGTGAGGATCCTCGGCAGGCGAATATCATAGATCACCACCGTAAATTTGTCGCTCAGGTCAGCGGGAACCTGGCTGTCGATCAGGCGGGCGGCGAGGATCTGCAGGACTTGGCCGACCGGAATATGGATATATCCCAGACCGGTTGCCACCACTATAAGCAGCAGCAGGACAAAGAGCAGACCCAGGAGTACGGTGAGGTTGCGGCTCATGCTATTGCAGGACAATGCCCTGGTCGCGGGCCGTATCGCCCAGGTGGTGCACGAACACGTCGGCAAAGGCGTCAACTTCGCCCAAACCCTGCAACACCGGGATGACAGTGAAGCCTTTTTGGCTGAGAATGGACTTCCAGGAATCCGGCTCATCGCCTGCCATGTCATTGAGGGTATGATCACCGGCCACGGTCATGAACGGTTTGAGCAGGAGCTTTTTGCTGCCATCCTTCTCGAACTGAGACAGGGTAAAATCAAGGGAAGGGAAGCCTTCTACGAGGGCGATAAAGGTCTTTATCCGGGGATAGAGCCGATTCATGATGGCGGCGAATTCAAGGTAGGCGCTGCCCGAGGGCATGAAGGTATTGCCATGGGCCATATAGAGCAGGGCGGCCCCCTGTTTTTCAGCCGCCGCCGCATCGGCAGCCAGGGCCCGGGCGATACGAAGAAGATCCTCGCTATAGGGATGCTCCTCGCCGACGGTCCCCATAGCCGGCCGGCTGATGGCCAGTTTTTCAAAGGGGCGGAATTTGGGTTTTATAGTGGTGATAGCGTTCAGGCCATCGATATACGACACAAGATCCAGATACTCTTCCCCGAGGCTTATGTGGCTGGGCTGGACAATGATGGTTCGGTACCCTTCATCCTGGAGGCCTGCAATAGTGGCCAGTGGCCCTTGGACATCCAGGATATCTTGAGAAATGGTCGGATTCGCCTGGAGAAATTGCTTGTCTTCCCGACGGTTGTGCCAGACACCGCGGATCATATTGGAGGTGAAGGCGATCTTTACCGGGGTGTTCGGGTATTTTTTCACGATGCGCTCCCTGATATGGAGAATACCGGACAGGGCGCTGGGAACGGTGGTGCCGAAGGCGGCGAGGACGACAGCCTGCTTGGGTCTGTCGGGTTTCTGGTCTCCTTGGGCGGGCAGGGCGGAGCAGAGGAACATACAGAAAAGGAGACAAAGGGCTTGGCCGAAACTATTCATACTTGAGGCCTCAACATTGCGGTCCGAAAAAAAAATCCCGGACCAATAAAGTTATTGATCCGGGATTTCCCTGAATATCCGCAATCATTGTCATCGTATCAGTCCGCGATACTCTTTGACACCTCAACGCAGGCAGGTCTTCTGACTTCCGGATCATTCCTTCCCTGAGCCTTCCCGTCGTTCATCCGACAGTGGCGTATCTTCAGAGTCAGTCCCCGGTTACAGCGGCGGGCCCGTCTTCGATTCACACGAAGTTCCCTATTACACTCCATGCCCCTTGAGGGACATGAGGAGTACCTGCGTTGTTACCTCCCTATTCGATACCTTCAGGACCTCTTCTTGTCAAGGGAGAAACGCAGGGTAAAGAGAAGGGAAACTGAGGGCTCTGCAAATCAGCTCTACGTGCCCCGGCTTAAAAGCAAGATCCCGCGCGAGATAGAAGGTGGCACAAACTTCGATTCCGGTTTTTCATGGGATTCCACACAGACTGTACTCCCGTTTTCAGGCAAAAAGCCGACTTTTGCAGAAACCTCAATGCTGAGATGGTTTTTGCTGGGAAACCGATGGATAAATGTGGTTAAATAAAACCATTCTTTGGGGGGTGGGGAGGTGTAGTCTCAGCAGTCTCATTACAGCCCTTCCGGAGGAGCGGCAGACATGGAGCATATGGCAATGCAGAGCAGTCAGGAGAGCAGTCAGCGGTTTGGGATTCTTAAACGGCGATATCAACGTACCGGAGTTCATGGTTTTGCAGCGGATATTGCGGATGGTAATGTTCTCTTAGGCGGTCTGGTGGCCGATGTCTCTTCCGGCGGCTTTAAGATGACCCGCGTTGCCGACACCTTCGCCGTCGAAAAACACAGCTACGCCACCATCATTTCCGGTGGAGGCAAACATTACAAGGTACTCGCCAAGCCTTGCTGGCGCAGGATCGATGCCAAAACCCACTCCCAGGAAATCGGTTTCAAGATAGTCGATGCCTCCTGGGAATGGACTGAATTTGTGCTGAACACCGCCTCGGACGCCGATTATGAGGACGATTGGGGCTGTCACGCCTGATCCGCAATCTGTTGTCTTTTATCCACCCATTTTGAAAGCCCTGACGACCAATAGTGTCGCCGGGGCTTTTTTTATTTTCGGGGAATGGGTGCGTTCAAACATGCTGTGCGTATGAAAAGACATGCACAAGTACCTTGAACGGCTGCCCGGTCGTTGAGACAAGGACGGCAGCGCCATTGACTGATAACGTGCAAAGCTGTCCCTCCCCGCTATTGAAGCTATGATGACTTGTGCAAGAGGCTCAGGCCGAGAGGAAAAAATACACAATCCCCACACAGATAAGGCTGATAATGCGGAATACCTGACTGCAGACAATGAGCTCCAGTGCTACAGCAGGTTTGAAAATACCGGCGTAATAGGGAAACTGATGCCGGACGGCCCTGAGAGGCGAGGCCAAGACATTGCCTACCAGGAGTGCCAGAATGACTTCCCGATGTGTCATGACGCCTTCCTGAAGCAGCGCCCCGGCAGCAGCCACTCCCGCAGTCAATTCCGTTGCCATCTGCAGGGTGATAATCCCCATGGACTGGGGAGAGAGCCAGGGTATGAAGGTCAGATAGGCGGCAACAGCCTGTTCCAGTTCCTTGAAATAGCCGATCCGATTCATGATGAAAATGACTATATAAATAGGAACGGTAATGAGCACTATCTTGCGGATACGTTTTTTGAATCTCGTCCAGCTCTTTTCGAAGGCGACCCTCCAGTCGATGCCTGTCCCACCCACATCTGCTGAAAATCCGGCAATCCGTTCAGGTCGGGGCAACAGAAGCCGACTGATTAATACAATGGTGAAGGTCCTCAACAGGGCGGCGGACAGGGTCAAGCCCACATAGATAATCGCCGCCCCTTTGATCAGCGGGAAGGTGATGAAAAATACGGTTGGCAGGTGGACGAAATTGGTTGGCAGGCTGTTGAAGAGATTGGCAAGGACGAGCTCTTTTCGGCCAATTTTCTGCTGGTCATAGGCCTCGGCCAGCAGGGTATTGGCCGAGACACTTGAGAATACCGCCATGGAAAATGAGGCCCCGGTGACATCGGACATGTTGCCGAGTCTGACCAACGGCCGGGCCAGGAGGGCTATCTTTCGTGTCCAATTCAGGGCCTCAATGAAATTTGCGATCAACAGGCCCAGAGAAAGAGCGCAGATCAGGCGAATGAGGGGCCAGAACAGCCGCTCCCAGAGCATGATGATCGTATCGGCAGAAAGTGGCATAATGCTGAGTCCTGGAGAAAAGAAAGGGGATTTTGATCTCCCACAACCCGCTCCTGCGAAACGGATTGTGGGAGACCGGAGGGATATGTTTACAGACTACCGGGGAGCAGAGAGTGGGCATAGATCCCACGTGGGTCGCTAAAGATCGGCAGTCTGTCGAGTGAAGAGGAAAACTGTCGGAACAAGCCTGCCAGAAAGGCCTGCGAGCTGCCGGCTGAGGGGCTCAGGATCAGGCTTTTGCTGGTGAGTTCTTCGAACAGCTTTTCTCTGACCGAACGGGGTTTCTGGATATAGGATAGCCGAAAATTATCACTTACTCCGGCGAGCCGGGCTGCGGCCTGGCTCGCCTCCTGCAGAGTGCCGAGTTTATCGACTAGGCCGATTCTCTGGGCGCTCTTGCCGTCAAAGACCCGCCCTTCGGCAATGTCGGTGAGTCGAGCATTATCAATTTTACGCCCTTTGCCGACAATAGCCAGAAATTGCCGGTAGCCATACTCGACGGAGAGTTGGATCGACTCTTCGAGCTGCGGAGAAAGTGGCTGGGTCAGATTGAGCCCGGCGGCCATGGGGGTTGTGCCTGTGCCGTCGCTGTGGATACCAAGCCCGGCCAGGGTATCCTCAAAGGTGGGAATTGCCCCGAAGATGCCGATCGAGCCGGTGAGGGTCGTCGGTGCTGCCCAGATCTCGTCGGCATCGGCTGCGATCCAGTAGCCGCCTGAGGCCGCAACGGTCCCCATGGAGACGACGAGGGGCTTGCCGCTCTTCTTGAATTCCAGTAATTCCTGGCGAATTATCTCCGAGGCGAAGGCCGATCCACCCCCGGAATTGATGCGTAGGACCAGGGCCTTGATGGAGGCATCCTTGCGGGCTTCGCGGATCAGGGCGGCCAGGGAATCTCCACCGATTACGCCGGCAGGCTGCTCACCGGGCAGGATATTGCCTTGGGCTACCAGGATCCCGATGGCGTTCGGTGAGGCATCGTCCTTCGTAAAAGAAGAACCAATGATTTTCAGATAATCATTTGACGAGATATGGGTATAATCCTTTGCAGAGCTGATCTTCGCTATGGCACCGAGATATTCCCGCACCTGGGCCCTGGTCCATATCTTGTCGACCAGTCCGGCCTTGAGGGCGAGTTTGGCTATATCTCCGCCGGATTCCGTCAGGAGCTCTGCCGGAGTATGGGTATAGGCATCTATCTTTTTCCGGCTCAGAGAACGTTCTTTCATAATATCAGCAGTATAACTGTCCCAGAGAGAGGTGAGCCAGGTCTCGGCCTGTTGCCTGGCCTCTGGAGACATGGAATCGCGGATGATCGGTTCAATCGCCGATTTGAAGGTCCCCACCCGAAAGACATGATAATTGATCTTCAGCTTGTCGAGGGCCTCCTTGAAATACAGGGAATAGGCCCCGAATCCGTGCAGATCGACGCCGCCCATCGGATTGATGATGACTGTATCGGCATACGAGGCGAGATAATACTGCTTCTGGCTGTAATAATCCTCCGCCGCAATGACCTGTTTGCCGGAGGCCCTAAAGCGTTTCAGGGACTGGCCGACAACCTGCAGCTGGTCGATACCGGCTTTGCCCATCTTCTTCATATCGAGGAGGATGGCGACAATCCGTGTATCGACCGCGGCCTGATCAATGATAGTGAGGATGTCCCGGAGCAGTATCTCGCTCTCCTCGTTGGTTTCGCCATCCATCTCGTCAAGCAGTTGGGTGATTGACGAGATGGGTTCTTTCTCTTCGACAATATCGCCAGTCAGCGACAGGATGAGGATGCTTTTGTCCTGCAGTGTCGGGGTACTGCTGGTGGAGAAGAAGGCGGCGATGCCTACGATGATAAGCAGGAGAAAGAAGATATTGAAGACCGTATTTCTGGTCAGGGTGAGGAAACGTCCGGCATGACGGAAAATGGAAAATAGAGCGGAGATGAGATCTTTCATGGGCTAGGGGGATTGTTGGTATTTCAATATTACGGTTATTTTTGAACGACGGCTTAAGTTCAAAGGTTGTAGGTCTGTCTATAAAAAGTTGTAGGTCTGTCTATAGTATGCACTGCATCGGGGTCGTTCAACCTTCTCGGCGCATGAATTGTCCACGTCCTGCGGTTGGAACGACCGGGGACGGGAAGGGGAGTCGCAGTTGCCGAGCTTGTTTCTTGTCTTTCTCGGTGAGTTTTGCAATAGAAATCCCCAGGAGACGGACTTTTTTTCTGCCGGCCTCGGTACATTTGAGGAGATTGGGGATGTGCTGGAAGATTTCCTGATGATCAAAAACCGGGCAGGTCAGGGTGAGAGAGCGGGTGACCGTGGCAAAATCATGGTATCTCACCTTCAGGGTGATGGTTGAGCCACCCTGAAGGTGTCTGACAAGCGAGGTCTCGACGCTTCGGCTGAGGGCAAGAAGTATATCAAATATTTCGGTCAGATCATCGGTGTCCTGTTCCAGGGTGGTTTCGCTGCCGATGGATTTTCGCACATGGCTGGCTTGTACCGGACGAAAATCCCTGCCCCGGACGATATCATAAAAAAATGAGCCTGCCTTGCCGAAATGGAGTGTCAGTTCTTCTCGTCTGAACCTGCGCAGATCATGGCCTGTGTGAATGCCGAGTTGCTGCATGCGCTTTTCGGTGACCTTGCCGACCCCGAAGAATTTGCCGATGGGCAGCCGGGCCAGAAATTCCAGGGCATTCTCCGGCAGGATGACGCTCATGCCATCGGGTTTGTTCAGGCCACTTGCCACCTTGGCCAGGAATTTATTGCAGGAGACCCCGGCGGATGCGGTCAGGCCGATTTCCCGGTGGATCTGCCTACGGATGTCCTGGGCAATCAGGGTGGCTGAACCTTTGTTATGCCGACACCCGCTCACATCGAGAAAGGCCTCATCGAGAGACAGGGGCTCGACAAGATCGGTGCAGCGCTTGAAAATCTCCATGATCCGATCGGAAATCTCCTTATACCTGGCCATTCTCGGCCGAATAAAGATCGCTGCAGGACAGAGACCGGCGGCCCTGGTACTCGGCATGGCGGAGTGGATACCGAACCGTCTGGCCTCATAGGAGCAGGCAGCCACCACGCCACGGCTTTGCGGATTGCCGCCGACTATGACCACTTTGCCCCGCAGTTCAGGATTGTCGAGTTGTTCGACGGAGGCGAAAAAGGCATCCATGTCGATATGGAGTATCTTGCGATAAGACTGCATGTCCTGGATCTCTGGTATATTTAAAAAACACCTTTTCCCCATGCCTTGCGTTCGAATAAGGATGTACATTCGGGGGATGTCCGCAGTCTTGCAGGGCGGAGAGTGTGCGACAAGAAGACTGAGCTGTGAGTATAAGATAAAAAAAGAAATTGATCACCTCTTCTATCTTATGCGGGCCGGAAAGCTTTTCTGGTATAGAGTGCAGTTGAGGTGCAAGGCGGCAGGCAGACTTTTTTGGTACAGAAAACAAGCATGAGGGCTAACTATGAAAACACGTGAAGTTATAGAGGCAAGTGGTCTTTTTAAGGGACTTCCCACGCAAGAAATAGACGAGATTATGGCCATAGTTGTTGAGAAGAAGTACCAGCGCGGTGCGAATATCTTCTTTGAGGGCGATGCAGGAAGCGGTTTTTATATGGTCAGCGAAGGACGGGTCAAGATCTTTAAAATGTCGCTAAACGGCAAGGAGCATATCCTGCACATCTTCGGTGAGGGTGAGCCCTTTGGCGAGGTCCCCGTCTTTCATGATCAACCTTTTCCGGCGACCGCCGAGGCCCTGGTCAAAAGCACGGTGCTGTTTTTTCCGAGAGAGCGCTTCGTGCAGCTGGTTATCAAAACCCCGTCTATTGCCCTGAACATGCTGGCTGTCCTCTCCATGCGTCTGCGCAGGTTTGCCAGCCAGATCGAGAGCCTGTCGCTCAAAGAGGTCCCGGCCCGTCTGGCCGGTTATCTCCTCTATCTCCTTGAGGAACAGGGCCGGGAAGACAGCGTTGATCTGGAGATCTCCAAGGGCCAGTTGGCAAGTCTGCTGGGTACCATCCCCGAAACACTTTCGCGGATCTTCGCCAAAATGAACGAAGAGGGGCTGATCGAGGTGGTCGGCAGGCGGATCCATATTCTCGACCGCCAGGGCCTGGAGAAAAAGTGAGAAAAAGAGGGGACTTACTTTTGCGAATCGGGAATCTGATTATAGAGTACGATGTTTTTCAGATGCAGATAGCTGTCAAGTTCAAACTCGGTGAATCGTACCGCGACTCCGGCAGAATCCTGTCTGACCGTCCTTCCCTTGATCCTCAGTATCAGGGTGCTTGAGGCCCCGGTGATGGTGATGCCGACCTCGCAGACGCTGTTCATCGGCACCGTCTCGCAGGTCCTGATAAAGATGCCATCCAGACTGATGTCCCGTGAAGAGGCATCTGCGACGATGTTCCTGTCCTGAATCTGCAGGGAGACAGAGGTCTCGAAGTGGATCCTGATCCTGTCGCGCTGGTCCGGGCGTTCCATGGGGCCTTCCTAGGGATGTCGGGCAAATACGATGTTTGCCGGGTTGAAGATATAGCGGTTGTCGTCCACCGTGACCTGAGGCGGGGTTGAGGTCCGTTCGAAGAGGTCATAGCCTTCCTGTAGGTTCTGCCAGAAGATACGCCAGGGGTTCCTCTTATGCCGTTTTATGTTCTCTTCGGTCATCCTGAAAGGGAAGATATGGACGGCAAAGGACTCCTGGCCATGGGCCAGAGCGGCATCGGCCAGGGTGTAGATCTCTTCCATCCGGTAGTCGGTCATGGCGAAACAGCCCACGGAGGAACAGCGGCCATGGACCATGAGAGACTTTCCTGTCCGCCCGCAGGCCCGGTCATAGTCGTTTGGGTAGCCCAGGTCAAAGGCGAGATGAAATTTACTCCACGGGTTGAGCTGGGAAACTCCGACATGGTAGAAGCCTTCCGGACTCTGCTTGTCTCCTTCCCTCTCCTTCGGGCCGAGGTATCCCGAATAATCACAGATCGTATAGGTTTTAAACAGTTTGAAGATGTTGCCTTGCATGACCCATATCTCCAGTTCAGCCGATTCCTTGAAGATACGGATGAAAATCGGCGATCCCGGGCTCAAGCCCTTTTCGCCCATGATCCGCTGGAGCTCCGGGGTGATTCGCGACCGCACCTCCAGCCAATTCGGGCTGGCCGGGGTTTCTGTCATGGCCTCGGCCCGGCCGGAAAAGCACAGGGCCACCAGCAGCGCCAGGAGCGGGAACAGATATAACGAAGGCAGAGAAACTGTCATGGAGCCGAAGGTGTCCGGTTAAAAATACAGACCGACCTTACCGGATCTGCAGTGGGCGGAAATCACGTTGAAAGCCGATATAATAGAGCAAAAACGGCAGGAAAAGTCCAGCAGGAAGAACGAGGATGCGGGGATTCGGCCAGGGCCCGATCAGGATCCTTCAGTCACAGGTCAGGTGCCTTGGTACCTTGTCCTCAGAAGGGAACGGCGAAAGGACGCTCGGGTTCCTGGATCATCTCATCTCTTTCGGCGCGTTGCAGGCCGAACATGGCCAGGATATGGTCATCCATGCACAGGCGGTAGTCATCGGAGGTGATGACGTTGGCCGTGATCGGGTTGATCAGCCGACTGGAGATATACAGAGTGCGGTTGGTAGAAGAGAGGGTGCCCACGAGAATGGCTTGGGCCTTCTGAGTTTGGGAGAGTTTCTTGAGATCGCGGCTCAGGATGGTTTCACCCGAACGAGGCTCTATAGAAAGGCTGTTGCTTAGTTTGATCTCCTTGACGGTGTAGCCGAGCTGGACCAACCTGGAGGCGATATGCTCCTGCAGGGTACGGCCGAGCTGCGAGGTCTTCTCCAGATCGTTATTATCGACGAAGGTAGTGACCAGAATAGGCATATCCGGGTTGAGCGGCACCAGCGGCGGATTGGCGCTGGCGGTCAGTCGGTCGGCGATGTTGTAGGAGAAGGAGATGAGATCGGTGTCCGCCCCGAGCAGATCCTCAAGACGGGTACAGTTGAAACGGCTGCAGCCCGAAAAGAAACAGACCAGAATAAAAACCAGAATGCACCTGCCCGCCGTTGTTATCATCGTATAGCTCCTTGCTTGTTGAGTGGCGGCGGCTCAACCACGGTCTGCTCTTCCTGGCGGATGGTTTCTGTAGTTACCGTCATCTGAACTGGTGCCGCAGGCTCTTTTCCGGAGGCTGGGGCGGTCAGGGAGATTATCCCTGCCTGGGGCATACTCTCTTGATATTGCCAGAAATCTTCGTCGTTAATGTAATAGATATCCGATGTCCTAAAGAGATATTTCTTGGCGTTGACGATGGAGGTGGTGATCAGGATTTCATAATGTCCGCTTTGGCTGTAGGCCGAATTGGCAACATCCACGGCTCCTGATGTCGCCAGGGCAATCATCTCGGACGGGGCGTTGCGGAGGACGAGGACCGCCGCCGTCAGGGCCGTAAAGGTGCCGGGATAGGCTGAGCGGATCCGTTTGGCCCGGTGGTGGACGATCTGGACCTTGTAGTTGATTGCCAGGGCGTCTATGGCCGGTTCACTGCGGGTCTGGATACCATATTGCACCAGCTGGGTGATCAACAGATCTCTGAAGGCCTCATTGAAGGATGATGTCTGATTTTGCCCGCAGGGCGTCGCCTCATCGCCGCAGGTCTCTTTGACGTACACGGGGGTTGTCAGATAATCGTAGATAACCAGTTCGTGATTGAGGCGAGAGGCGACATCTCTGGCCAGCAGGTCCCAATGCTCGACGGCCTGCATTTTTTTCTGCTGGGCGTATTCATGGTTGATGGGTTCCGGGATCCGGCCGCAGGCCGGGATGAAGAACAGCAGGACGAGGATGAGCAGACGAATTGGCATAGGCATCTCCAAGAAAAATTAGAATGATCAGTGACTCTATCGGACAACAAACGGAATAGTAAAGGAAAAAGCTGGATTGACAGGAGAATGCCCCGGGGAATTTCCCCGGGGCCCGATACGCCACTATTATCTTGCCGTGAGATAGGTAAATGGTTAAAGTCGTGAACAATACAGACATTCCAATGAGAGCAGACCGGCCATCTCATCTTAAGGATACGCATGTCCCTGGATCTTCATATCCACTCAACCTTCTCCGACGGCACCATGCCCCCTGCCGAACTGGTGGCCCTTGCCTGCAAAAAAGGCCTCACGGCCATTTCTCTGACCGACCACGATACCATGGCCGGGGTCGAGCCGGCAGTGCAGGCCGCTGAAGGGCTGGCCCTCGAGATAGTGCCGGGCCTTGAGATCAGTGTGAGCCATGCCGACATCTCCCTGCATATTCTCGGATACTATATGGATACCAATAATCCCGGTCTCAACGAGGCCCTGGGGCGGCTGCAGGCGGGACGGGAGATGCGCAACACCACTATCCTCGAGCGCCTTGCGGAGCAGGGCATAGATGTGAGCCCTGAGGATCTCAGGCGGGTATCGCCTTCGGGCCAGACAGGTCGCCCGCATATCGCCAGGGTTATGCTGGAAAAGGGCGCCGTGTGGAGCATGCAGGAGGCTTTTGCGCGCTATCTTGGCAGAGGGGCCTGTGCCTATGTCAGCCGCACGGTGTTGAGCTCCGCAGAGGCAATCCGTATTATCCGAGGGGCCGGGGGGATAGCCGTCCTTGCCCATCCCCTGCAGCTGGATTCTACCCTGGAGAAGCTGCCATCCTTTCTGAAAGAACTGGTTCCCCTTGGTCTCGCTGGACTGGAAGGCTATTATCCGACCCACTCCGCCAAAATTCGCCGGAAAATCATGGAAATAGCCTCTGAATTCGGACTCCTCCTCACGGGTGGCAGTGATTTCCACGGCGACATCAAACCCGGAACCAGCCTCGCCGGCGGGAAGAATGTCTATGTCCCCGGTGAAGTCCTGGAGTTGATGAAAAAGCAGGTCGGCAGGGGTTAGGATGTACAGCGGTTCGGCAATCTTTTGCCAAAGATAACTATTCATCCCCCGATTTCGACGAATAATCGAAATCGGGATCGATATCGATTATCGCGCACTGCAACGAGAAGACGGCGGAGGGCAAAAGCTAGAGTGTTCGGAAAAGATTCCAAGCGAAAATTCCAAGCAAGATGAAAATGCCGGAAACAGCAAGGATTCGATACCGATAGCGATGGCGATACCGATGAAGCCAAGGCCAACGAACTGAATAGTTGCTGCCTTCTAGCAGATTGATCCCGTGTTGCAGGTCTCTACGGTGCGAATGCGGTGGATGCCCGAGAACAGGGAATGCAAGACCAAGCCCCGGATGTGCTCAACTGCAATTGATCTCGACAGACCTTTTCGCCACCAGTTCCTTTCTTTCGGCGGTATAGTACCACCATTTTCTGGCTGGTTCTCCCTCCATGAATCTGACTGCCGCGATAAACACATCAATGACGCACGGGTCATGGCGTTTCCGGGTGAGGGTGCACAAATCCGTATACATTTTAAGAGGATCAAGGCCTATCAGTTGATGCGGCCGGTCGATCCCCAGAATCCGGAGATCTCGTGCCATTGCCGGTCCGACATTAGGTATGTCGGTGAGATTGATGACTTCTTTGGTTTTCATGGTTTTGCCTCATTTATCTCGCGACCAGGAGACTGAGCATCCGTGCTCTGGAGGTCGGCTCGTCTCGCCCGAGATCTTTGGATATCCTTCCGCCGTAACTGGACAGGGCCTTGTTGCTCTGGATATTTCCCTGTCTTGCCCGCATAGAACTTCTGAATGATTTGAAAATCATCCTCGATACTCCGAGAGGGATACAATGTTGCCCCGACCCCGATCTTTTTGTTCTTGTAGTCAAGATAGCCAAGAGCGATAGGAACGGCGGCTTCCACCGCAATCGCGCAGAACCCTGTTTTCCAATGGGCGGTTTTAGCCCGTGGGCCTTCCGGGGCAATTGCGATAACAAGCTGCTCAGACGAACAGAAAAGCTCAATCATTTTTGTAATAAAGCTCTGGCGGATATGACGGTCGACAGGTATGCCGCCGAGCTCCCGGAATAAATAGCCGAGGGGAAAGTGGAAAAGCGTGCTTGCCTACCCAGGAAAATCGCAATCCCATGGCGGATAAGGCAAGAATGGCCAGGGGAAAGTCCCAGTTGCTGGTATGAGGGGCACCGATGATGAGGTCTTTTTTCTCTGCCGGCAAGCGCATATCAAGCTGCCAACCAAAGAATTTCAATATCTGTGCAGAGATGTAGGGTATCACACGATGCCGGAAGAACACCCAAGGCGCATGTCTATTGAGAGGAGAGAGCCGGCCGCAGAAATCCTCCCGAAAAAAGTACGGCCTACTTTTGCTCAGAGCGTAGCACGGCCAGAAAGGCCGTCTGGGGAATATCAACGTTACCAACCGTTTTCATTCTCTTTTTACCCTCTTTCTGCTTCTCAAGCAGCTTCCTCTTTCGGCTTATATCTCCGCCATAACACTTTGCCGTAACGTCTTTGCGCAATGCCGAAATAGTGGTCCGGGCTATGACATTTCCGCCGATGGCAGCCTGGATGGCGATTTTGAACATTTGCCGCGGGATCTCTTCTTTCAGCTGTTCACAGGCATGCAGGCCTCGTGCCCGGGCGTTGTTGCGGTGCACCAGTTGTGACAGGGCATCTACCACCTCGCTGTTGACGAGGATGTCGAGTTTCACCAGATCGCCCTTGCGATAGTCAAGTATCTCATAGTCAAAGGATCCGTAGCCCTGGGTGACCGACTTGAGTCGGTCGTAAAAATCATAGATGACCTCGGCCAGGGGCAATTCGCAGTTGAATTCAATCCTGCCCGGCATCGGGTAATGATAACTGGTGTTTTCGCCTCGCCGTTCCATGCACAGGGTCATGACAGCCCCCATGTATCTCTCCGGGATCAGGATGGTCGCCTTAATATAGGGTTCCTCGACCTTGGTGATCTTGGCGGGATCGGGAAAGTGTGCAGGATTGTCTACTTCCTTGGTCGTACCGTCGGAAAGGTAAAAAAGGTATTTTACCGAAGGAACGGTGAGGATGAGAGAGACATCGAATTCGCGCTCAAGGCGTTCCTGGACGACCTCGAGGTGCAGCAGTCCGAGAAAACCGCAACGAAAGCCAAAGCCCAGGGCGACGGAGGAGTCTTTCTGAAAACTGAGGGCGGCATCGTTGAGTTGGAGTTTTTCAAGAGCGGTGGCCAGGTCTTCATAGTCATCAGTGCTGATCGGATAGAGAGAAGAGAAGACGACTTGCTGCACTTCCTTGAAGCCGGGCAGTGCCTGCCTGCAGGGCGCATCCCTGAGGGTGATCGTATCTCCCGGCCTAGTGTCATGCACGGTTTTGACTCCGGCCAGGATATAGCCGATCTGGCCGGCTGAAAGCTGTTTTTCCGGTTCACGCCGGAACTTGAAGAGACCGACTTCTTCCACTCGGTATTCTGTGCCATTGGACATGAATCTGATGACATCTCCGGCCTTGAGGGTTCCGTTAATTATCCGCACGGAGATGATTGTACCGCGAAAGGCGTCGTAGTGTGCGTCAAAGATCAGGGCCTGCAGTTCACTGCTCGGATCCCCCTGGGGCGGTGGCAGGTGTTTGACGATGGCCTCAAGAATTTCATCGACGCCTTGACCGGTTTTCGCTGAACAGTACTGGATGAGGTTGCTGTCGAGCCCGAGATCCTCCTCGATCTGCAGGGCGACCTTCTCCGGTTCTGCGGAGGGCAGGTCTATTTTATTGATGACCGGGATGATATCCAGATCATTTTCCATGGCCAGATAGAGATTGGCCAAGGTCTGGGCTTCGACGCCCTGGGCGGCATCAATAAGGAGAAGTGCACCATCACAGGAGGTCAGCGCCCGTGAAACCTCATAGCTGAAATCCACATGGCCTGGGGTGTCTACGAGATTGAGATAATAGGTCTCTCCGTCTTTGGCCAGATACGGCAGGCAGATGGTCTGGCTCTTGATGGTGATACCGCGCTCTCGCTCGATGTCCATATTGTCAAGAAGCTGATCCTTGAATTCCCGAACTGAAATGCAATTACACTTCTGGATCATTCGGTCGGCCAGGGTGGATTTGCCGTGATCTATATGGGCTATAATGCTGAAGTTGCGTATATTTTTCATTTATTGGATGTGGTTTTGTCGCAGATGGAAAGAGCGCGGAATCAGGTGTGATTCATGCAAGAGAACTGATATGTAGCATAAATGCCCTGATAATTAAATAGAATTATCCTCACTGCGAACTCTGTGATATCATAAGATTGATATGTTTTATGGGGAAAATTGAAACCGTTCGATTGCACATAAATATTGCACTTTCAATGAAGTACAGTAAAATCTACAGTTTTTGGATTTGCTGATATTATACAGTCTGGAGACTGCCACCGATGAACAAAGAAGATATTGATGCTGATCTTGAAGTAGATTTTTTTGAGGACGAGATTGTCGAGCAACCCCTTGTCGCCATGTCGGACGACGAGAATCTCCCAGCTCTGAGTAATCCCGCCCTGCACAGATATCTGCAGGAAATCAGTCAATACGAACTGCTGTCCCGGGAAGAGACGGATGAGTTGGCCACCCGTTTCAGAGAGACCGGGGACCAGGACGCCGCCTATCGTCTGGTTTCTGCCAATCTCCGATTGGTTGTCAAGGTTGCCATGGATTTCCAGAAATACTGGATGCAGAACTTCATGGACCTGATCCAGGAGGGCAACGTCGGTCTTGTCCAGGCCACAAAGAAATTCGATCCTTATCGAGGGGTGAAATTTTCCTATTATGCCGCATACTGGATTAGGGCCTATGTTCTCAAGTTTATCATGGATAACTGGCGTCTCGTGAAAATCGGCACGACCCAGGCCCAGCGCAAGCTCTTTTTCAGCCTGAACAAAGAGCGCAAGCTTCTTGAATCACAGGGATTTGGAACCGAGACCAAGTTGCTTGCCGAGCGGCTCAATGTAAAGGAAAGAGAAGTTATAGAGATGAGCCAGCGCATGGACAATTGGGATGTCTCTCTTGAAAGCCCGGTGCGGGCTGATTCAGACGACGAACAGAAAAATTTTATCCCGAGTAATGGACCGGGAATCGAGTCCATGGTCGCCAGTAAGGAAATGCGACTCAAGCTTGCAGAATTGCTTGAAATACTGAAAGAGAAACTGAATGACAAGGAAAAGATGATCCTTGAAAAACGCCTTCTTACCGATGAGCCCCTGACCCTGCAGAATATCGCCGATATGTTTGTTATTTCCCGGGAGAGGGTGAGGCAGATCGAAGTGAATCTTCTGAAGAAAATGCGAAAATATCTTGAGGATGAAATGCCTGATATCGTTGATTTTTTTGATGGAGAAAAAATTGCTATCAGCTCGAATTCCAAGGACTGAGTCGAAGCTATCCTTTTTATCCTTTTTAAACTTTTTTAACGCACTCAAGATTTCAACAGGTATCATATCATGAAAGTACCCTTGCTCGATTTACAGGCTCAACTTGCCTACCTCCAGGATGATCTCATCAAAGCGGTGACCAATGTCGTCACCTCAACACGATATATCCAGGGGCCTGAAGTCGAGGCCCTGGAAAAAGAAATAGCTACCTACTCGGGAGCAAAATACGGTATCGGCGTATCATCCGGTACCGATGCCCTGCTCGTGGCCCTGATGTCACTCGGTATCGGACCGGGAGATCAGGTCCTGACGACGCCGTATTCCTTTTTTGCCACAATGGGTGTGGTGCTGCGGGTGGGGGCGCGGCCGGTTTTTGCCGATATCGATCCTGTTACGTACAATATTGATCCTGTAAAAATGGCGGAAATATTGGAAGCAGACAAGGAGAAAAAGATCAAGGCCATCATTCCTGTCCACCTCTATGGTCAGTGCGCGGATATGAAGGCAATTCTCTTTCTGGCAGAACAGTATGACCTGCCGGTCATTGAAGATGCAGCCCAGGCAATCGGTGCTGAGTATCCTTTTTCGACAGGAAGCGAGATCCACAATCTGCGAGCCGGGACCATGGGACTCTGCGGCTGTTTTTCTTTTTTCCCGAGCAAAAACCTTGGGGGTATAGGAGATGGCGGCATGGTCATCACCCAGGATAAAGATTTTGCCGAGAGAATCAATCTCATGCGCAATCATGGGGCCTATCCGAAATACTACCACAGTCTCGTGGGAGGAAATTTCCGCCTGGATCCGATTCAGGCCGCAGCCCTCAGGGTGAAACTGCCCTATCTTGATGGCTGGCATTGCAAGCGGGGTGAAAATGCCAGGCGATACAACGGGCTTTTTCAGGATTCCGGGCTCGTTGGCCGGGGGAATGTAGCTCCTCCTGTGGCCGTATATCTTGAGAAAGGCGAGGATGGCTGCAAGACAGTGGCTCATTATCACATCTATAATCAGTATGTGATCAGGGTTGAGCGGCGCGATGCCTTGAAAGAGTGGCTTCTGAAAAATGATATCGGTTGTGAAATATATTATCCTGTCGCCTTGCACCAACAGGAATGCCTTGGTAGTGACTATAAAAACGTATCCTTGCCTCAGTCGGAAAAAGCAGCGGCCGAGACCCTTGCATTGCCTATTTACCCAGAACTGACCCCTGTAATGCAGGAGTATGTTGTCGACACAATCAAGCGGTTTTATCAGGAAAAGTAGCCTGTTCAGACCTTTTTTGCCTCTGGCCGATCCGGTGAAGAAGGTCTGAACTGAGCGAATCCACGTCCCTTTTTCTATCAGTTGATGACACATGAGATGATTTCCCCCCGACTGTGTACATCGTTTCTTTGCCATTGTCTCCTCTGTGGCAGTGTTCTCCTCTTGCCGGTCCTGGTTGTTCAGCATACGGAAGGAGCGGAAATGACTCCGGGACGGGGCATTGTTATACTTGAGTCATCCGGAAATCCTGCCTGGAAGGTCCTCTGGGACCAGGCGAGAGAATACGCCCGCCTGAAAAAATACAGCCTTGCCGCAGCATCATATGCCGAACTCGTCCAGTTAAAGCCCCATATTGATGAGGCTCAATGGGAATATTGCAAGGTGCTTGTTGAACAAAAAGACTGGCTGACCGCCTCCGATCTCCTTGAAAGGCTTTTGGAGACGGATAGTGATCGCAGCGAATATCTCCAAATGGCTGCCACGGTTGCCTTCAAGAACAGAGAATTCAAACGGGCGGTTGATTACTTCGGTAAGGTGTACGGCAGTGATCCTGCAGGTCCTTTAGCAATCGAGGCCTTGAAAGGACTTATTGCCGGATTACAGGGCCTGGGCCGAAAAAATATGGCCTTCCCTCTCATGGAACAACTCTATCTCCGGACTCCTCATGATCCCCAGTTGTTGCAGGATCTTGCCGGCTATGCCCATGAGTTGGGAGATTTGAAAAAGGCTCGAGAATATTACACATCACTGGTTACGAGATCAAATACCGAGGCAAGGGTCCTGCTTCAGGCCTCCAAGGTTTTTGAAGAACCTGGAACTGAAAAAGAAGCACTGACGATATGGGAGAAATATCTCGAAAAACAGCCTGCTTATCTGCCTTTTCATAAGAAAATTGCCGATTATTACATGCAGATCGGCAAGTCCCAATCTGCTCTTCCGCACATCCTCTACATGATCGATAATGGAGTTGAAGATGATGCTCTGCTCCTTGTAGCGGGAAGAATTTTTCTTCAGAAGGAAGGCAGACCTGACAAGGCTCTGCACTATTTCGAGGAATATGCGGAAAAACACCCTGAAGACATCGGTATTCAGATTGATATAAAAAAAATCCAGAAAGTGCTCGCCAACGATTTCCTCTCTATTGTTGAAAATGATGGGGCTTGGATACTTTGGCGGGACCTCGTACAGGTGACGCCCAACCGTCTGGCAATTTATAAGGAAATGGCCGCACAACTTGAAAAAAGAGGGAAATTAAAAGAGCTTCTCAATGTACTCCTCATTATTCATCACTTCCATCCTGATGATGAAGCAAACATTTTCCGCATAGCAGAGCTCTATTATGAACAGAAAAAGTACTCTGATTCTCTTGTTTTCCTTAAAAAAATCACAGGGCTTTCAACTAAGGATTATAGCTATCTTCTCATGAGGGCAAGGGTTGAGGATAAGTTAGGTAGGGAGTTGAATGCCCTGCAACTCTATGATGCCTGCCTCGGAATCAAGCCGGAAAACCATGTTGTTCGCCTTCGAACCATCAAACTTGCCGGCCACCTGGGTCTCGTTGAGCAGATGCAGGAACTCTTTGCAAGTGCTCCTGAAAACCTCGATGAAGTACAAGAGGTTGAGCTTAGGTTGCTGTACACTGAAGGGTTGCAGGAAAACGGCATGTTAAAGGAGGCGGAGGACGTGTATGCGAAACTCTTGTCTGAATCCCAGAATGAGCTGGAAAGAGAGCTGGAAATTCTCTTTCATAAAGCAGATACTTTGCGGGATGCCGGGCATTTTTTTCAGGCCGAACAAGTATTACGAGAGATACTCGCCAGGAATATTTCCGTAGAAAAGGCGCTGACCCGACTTGTTCAAATTGGTCTTGCTGAAAAAGACCTTTCCCGGGCAAAAGAATGGTTTGCCCTCTTGCTGCAAAAAACCGGCAAGCTTGATTGGCGCGGTTGTAGCGACCCTCTGAGCAGAAATATTTTCATGCAGCATATTTCCATACTCATGGCGGAAGAATCCTTTGATGTCGCTGCTGAGGATCTTCAAGTCACTCTGCAAAAACTCCTTACTT
Organism: Desulfobulbaceae bacterium; assembly: GCA_031407875.1. Taxonomy (GTDB): domain Bacteria; phylum Desulfobacterota; class Desulfobulbia; order Desulfobulbales; family Desulfocapsaceae; genus Desulfoprunum. Next base: position 30,699 of record JANOIV010000072.1, read on the forward strand.
TGGATCAGACTCATGATGTGCAATTAACGGAGCTAGATATACAGATTGCCCTTTGCCGTGTGTTTCTTAAACAGGAAAAATATGATCAATGTCTGCGATTGCTGACCCAATTACGGAATAAACGTTCGAAGAATCTTGAACTCGCTCTTCTCTGGTTTCAGCTGTCCAGGAAGAAGGGGAGATCGGCAACGGCATTCAATGAGATTGATCAAACTTTGGTGCTAGCAGGCCATCTTTCTCTTTTGCGAACAATTGATTCTGCTACTCTGGCGCTCGAATACGGAGAGTTTCCCGTTGGTCTGCACCATATTGAAAAGGCGTTGAAAGTGCTCCCGGATTCGGTTACCGCTCGGATACTCAAGGCAAAACTTCTCACAGCACATGGAGAATTGGCAAAAGCCTTACAGATGTATCGCAGTCTGATAGCCTCAGTCGGAGAACAGAGCCCTTTCAGGCAGCAGATCCTGGAAATTGAATTCAGGCTGGGCAACTATGGCCAGGTTGTCAAGGAATCGACAACGGCATCTTCACTCAAGGCAAACCCATCGGTGGACGAAAAACTCCAAACTCGTCCGGTAACCGGGGATTACTGGAGAAAGCTGATGCTGGCACGGGCCTTATGGGTCGATAAACAGTGGGATGCAGCCCTTAAGGTATATGAAATGCTCCTCGCTGAACCTGTTCAGAAGGAATTTCAAACAGCCATGACCCAGGAGAAGATCGAGGTTTTCATACCACCTTTAAAAAAGAGCATTTGGAACCTGCTTCCCTTCTCCTCACCGGAAACAGGTGATCCTCTTGCCATTTATATGAAACCGGAATTCGTCGGTCGTCATCTTGGGCAACCGATTGACAAAATTACTGCCCGGATTTATGAAAAATATCGTTGGCAAAAACTGATCAGAAACGAGTATCTGGCGAAGAAAGCAGTGCAGCAGAAAGATTTTCATTCAGCCGAAAAGCAATATAAAAAGCTCATCCAGGAGGATTCTAATGTTGAAGGGCTTTCTGACCTTGCGAGGATTTATGGTCGACTGGGTGAGTATGGAAAAGAAGCGGAACTCTATCAAGTAATCCATAAATACGGTTCGGTCTATCCTGAACTCAATGCCTCGATTGAGCAGAACGAATTACGGAGAAAACCGCGATTGTCGGCTGATTTTGATTTTGTGGAAAAGAAAGGCCGGGATGGAAATATTGATATAAAAAGGAAAAGTCAGGGCTCTACGGTCTGGTTCATGCCGAATCTGGATAAAGAGGCTTCACTCGAATACAGAAGGAATACCTACTCTGCAAGCGGCGATGCAAAGACCCTCCTAGGGCATAAATTTGTCGGATTATATTCCCAGAATGTCAATCAGGACATGGATATACTCTTTCGCTTGGGAGGGGAAAAAAACGACCAATATGATACCACCCCCCTGGCAGGAATTGAGGTCAGCAGAAGACTGGATGAAAACCTCAAAGGGTATGTGGCATTTAATCAGGATACGGTCTATGACACTTTAGAGGCAATAGAAACAGGCATCTACTCACAGGATTTTGAAGCCGGGCTTGTCGCCGCCCCGCAGGGAGGGTATGTTTTCGGAGGTGATTACCGGAGACGGTTGTATAGTGATGATAATTCACAAAATCAGTTTCATTTGTGGTCGGCCTATACTCTCTATAATGACTCTAATACTTACAAATTTCAGTATAATTATAAGCTTACACGGAATAATGATGAGAATTTACCGACCACTGTCGAGGTATTGCCAATGGGCTTTTTGGAGGATATCCCCTACTGGAGCCCGGGAGAATATTGGGAGCACCTGGCAACAATCAGTTACCAGCGTCTCCTTACGACCTTCAGCCTCTTAAAAGAAACGCCCAGTTACTATACAATTGACTATTCTGCAGGATATGAGAGTGGCCAAAACATCGTCTATAAGGCCGGTTTTGAAATTTTCCTTGAAATCACCCCGCATTTTCTATTAAAAGGAATTGTAACCTATTCTACATCGGAGGAATACGATCAGAAAGGTGCACTGATTTCTTTGATTTATCGCTGGTAAAAGTATTCTTACTATCATTTCCTGTCAGGGGTCTGGTTGTAGCTGCCCCTGACAGGAATTTTTTTTATGGAGGAAGTAATGGTTGTACGTATTCCCATGTCTAAAACTGGAAATCAGAAACTGAGAGATGAACTTTCACGGTTGGAACGTGTTGAGCGAGGTGAGGTGGTACGGGCTATTGAAACAGCACGGGAACATGGAGATCTCAAGGAGAATGCCGAATATCATGCCGCAAAAGATAGGCAGGGGCATATTGAGGGTCGCATTCTTGAACTCAAGGATAAACTTTCACGGGCGGAAATAATTGATTGCTTGAAGGTCTCAACCAAGACTGCGGTATTCGGTACCGTCGTGCAGCTTCTTGATCTGGATACCGATGACGAGATTTCCTATCAGTTGCTCGGACCAGAAGAATCCGATGTGAAAAAAGGTTCCATCTCGGTGTTGTCACCACTTGGTCAGAGCATGCTCGGGAAAACTGTAGGGGATGAAGTCCAGGCCAAGACGCCCGGCGGAACAAGGCAATTCGAGATAATTGACATCAGGCCCTCAAGTTTTTCCTGAGGAGATCATACGTTAAAACATGGTCATCGTCTTGGCGATTGACAGGGTATCTGACGGTTTTACACGGTGTCTTCCTCCGTTATCAATATACCGGAGAGAAATATCTTGAGGAGTTGCTCCGCTATCTGCTCAACCGTGTAATGACCATCGTGGGAGATGTTCCAGACCCTGGACACTTCATCGAGCGCGCCGAAGAAAAATCGTTTGGCAATACCGGGCTCAATATCCAGGCGATAGATGTCTTGTTTCTGGCCAAGACTGATGATGTCGGCGACAAGATCAATGTACTCGATGAACTTGTTGTTTCTGTAGTCTTTTATGAGTTTGTTGGTCTGGCGCAATTCAATCTGAATGACCTCGGCCAGATTCTTATTCTTTTTCATCGTCAGAAGATGTTTTGTTGCGTAGATCTTCAGCATTTTTCGGGGATCGGTCTCTTCTGCCAGTAATTTTTTGATTTGCTCCACTATCTTGCCAATCTCTTCTTCAAAGACGGAAATAAGGATGTCGTATTTGTTATTGAAGTAAAGATAAATAGTGCCATCAGCGACCTTGGCTTCTTGAGCTATATCGGATATTCTGGCATTGAAAAAGCCCTTCTTGGCAAAGACCTTTGTTGCCGCTGTAATAATCTTGGTATGTTTATTGATATCTTTCATTGCATCATGAAAAGGAGAGATGTTGCTAGGATTATTTAATGAATGGCCATTCATTCATGTAATCCTTCAAGGTCGTTTTGTCAATGTCCAACAGGCAAAGAGAGTTGTGGTCCGAACAAATTTTCCTTTTCTTTACGAAAGCTACGATGGATTTAATAGATCATCAATTGGAGTGTTTCCATGAAAGTACTTGTTATCGGTTCAGGTGGTCGCGAGCATGCATTGGTTTGGAAAATCAGTCAGAGTGCGCGTGTCAAAAAGATATACTGTGCCCCCGGCAATGCAGGAATTCAAGGTCTTGCCGAGTGTGTTGAGATTGCGCCAACGCAGGTCCAGGCGCTTCTTGCCTTCGCACTTGAACAGAAGATCGACCTGACAGTTGTCGGGCCAGAATCGTCGCTGGTCGAAGGTGTAGTCGATGCCTTCGAAAAAAAGAAACTGCGGATATTCGGGCCAACCCAACGGGCCGCAATTTTAGAAGGAAGCAAGTCTTTTACCAAGGAATTCATGATAAAATACGGTATTCCAACTGCTTCTTTCAAGGCCTTTGATGATAGGAAAAAGGCCAGAAAATATCTTGATACCTGCCAGGTGCCTGTCGTTGTCAAGGCAGATGGTCTCGCGGCCGGCAAGGGAGTCGTAATCGCTGCAACGGTTAAGGAGGCGAAGGAGGCGGTTGACCTTATCATGGCAGATAAGGCCTTTGGCGCCGCTGGCGATACCATCGTTATAGAGGAATACCTGCGTGGTGAAGAGGCATCATTTTTGGCCTTCACTGACGGCAAAACCATCTTGCCCCTTCCTACCTCCCAAGACCATAAGGCGATCTTTGATAATGATAAAGGGCCGAATACCGGAGGAATGGGAGCCTATTCCCCGGCCCCGGTGGTTACCCCGGAAATGACCGATTATGTCATGAACAACATCATGATGCCGACGGTCAAAGGAATGGAGACAGAGGGGAGACCCTATAAAGGAATTCTCTATGCCGGCCTGATGATTGACGGAAATGCTATCAAGGTCTTAGAATTCAATTGCCGATTCGGTGATCCGGAAGCGCAGCCTCTTTTGATGCGGATAAACTCAGATATCATCGATATATTTGAGGCCTGTATTGACGGGAAACTCGATCAGATTGAAATGAAAATCGATCCACAGCCGACTGTCTGTGTGGTCATGGCCTCGGCGGGATATCCCGGGGCGTATGCCACAGGCAAAGCTATCAAGGGCCTCAAAGCTGCTTCCGAAGAACAAGATGTTGAAGTTTTTCATGCTGGAACTACTCGAAAAAATGGAAAAATCGTCACCACCGGTGGACGGGTGTTGGGGGTGACAGCCATAGGTAAAAATCTCTCAGAGGCCATAGAAAAGGCCTATCGGGCAGCAGGACGCATTGATTTTTCCGGTTGTTACTATCGCAGCGACATCGGAGCAAAGGCCTTGAAACGTGGAATCGACAAACAGAACAAACCTGTTGTCGGTATAGTCATGGGCAGTGATTCAGATCAGCCGGTCATGAAGGCGGCGGCGGATTTCCTCAAGAATATGGGAGTATCCTATGAAATGACTGTCGCCTCGGCCCATAGAACACCGGACCGGGTTGCGGAATGGGCCAGGACTGCACAACAGAGAGGACTGAAGATCATTATCGCCGGAGCAGGGATGGCTGCACATCTGGCAGGGGTGATTTCTTCCCATTCAGATCTTCCTGTCATCGGAGTTCCCCTTGATGCTTCGCCCTTACATGGCCTGGATGCGCTGCTGGCCACGGTCCAGATGCCTCCCGGGATCCCTGTTGCAACCATGGGGATTGGCAAGGCAGGTGCTAAAAATGCAGCTGTTCTTGCACTGCGGATACTGGCTCTTAACGACCCTGATCTCGCAGCAAAACTGATCGCTTTCAGGCAAGATATGGTGAAAGAGGTTGAAGAAAAGGCCCGCCAAATGCAGGAATGAGGATACGGGCAGCCTGTCAGATGAACATATCGTGCAGGCTGCCCGTATCCTCTTACAAGGTGGAGTGATAGCCTTTCCGACCGAGACCTGTTACGGACTGGCTGTGGATTCTGGCGATGAGAAGGCCTTGGCGCGGCTGTTTCATTTGAAGAAAAGGCCTTTGCATAAACCAGTCCTCCTGTTGATACATGACCTCTCCCTGCTCGGTTCCCTTGTCAGTACTCTTCCTGAGGCCTACAAACCTCTTATCGAGAAATACTGGCCTGGTCCATTGACACTTATTTTCCCTGCCAGGCCGGGACTTTCTGCCTATCTCACAGGGGGAACGGAGTCGGTCGGGATACGGATATCTCCCCACCCTCAAGCCCTGGCCCTTGGCAGATTCGTCGGTAAGGCTATAACTGCAACCAGTGCCAATCTTTCAGGGCGGTCTCCAGCCCGATGTGCCTCCGAGGTTTTGAGCTCCTTTGGCGGGGATATCGATTACGTTCTTGATGGCGGCAGGACTCCGGCAGGATCCTGCTCAACAATAATTGGCTTGCATAATGATGAACTCTGTCTGCTGCGTTCCGGAGCTATTGAGGTTCCCGGGGTGAATGCCGGCCGGCCTTTTTTTTCGTTTTGAAAAATCACCTGAAGACCAGAATAGAATTTGTGTTTTCTTGAAAAATTGTGCTAGCATAACCTGTGCAAGATTGAATAGCTTCATTACAAGAGAGTTGCAAAATCCCTCAGAAGTGAGGGGAAAGGATAAAACATGGCTGGATTGAGATGGAATAAAGATTTTGCTCTGGAGCAGGCTGCTGATGATACCGATCTTCTTCAGGAACTCATCGAGATTTTCAAGGACTCCTGTGCCAATGATTTCAATCTTATTAAGGCAGGAATTGAGAATCAGGATGCAGAACAGATTTCCAGCGCCGCTCATTCCATAAAAGGTGCTGCTGCAAGCCTGGGTATCGAAGGCATAAAAGACGTGGTGCTGGAAATGGAAAAGGACAGCAGGGCGGGTGGAATTGAGGTGGCAAAGAAATTGTTGGCCGAACTGGAAAATCTTCTTGTCGAGTTGAAAACCCTCTAATTCCGACTCCTTTCCCTGGCTGCAGCTACGCTTGTTGACCTATCTGCAGTCAGGGTTGTCTTATTATAGCCTTCCCTCAGGCGCGGGTCATTTGCCGATATCTGATCCTGTGCGGCTGGTCGGCCTCGGTACCCAACCTGGCCTTGCGGTCCTTTTCATAGTCGGAATAATTCCCTTCAAACCACACCACCTGTGAGTCGCCTTCAAAGGCGAGAATATGGGTGGCGATGCGATCGAGGAACCAGCGATCATGGCTGATCACCACAGCGCAGCCGCCAAAGTTTTCGAGGGCCTCTTCAAGGGCTCGCAGGGTATTGATATCAAGATCGTTGGTCGGTTCGTCAAGCAGCAGCACATTGCCCCCCTCTTTGAGCGTTTTG
>JANOIV010000074.1:0-19636 GCA_031407875.1 Desulfobulbaceae bacterium
TGAGGCGCAGGATGACATCGCCCTGCTGCAGACCGGCACTGAAGGCGGGAGAGTCGGCCTGCACTTCACTGACCAGGATGCCCTTGGCCTCTTTCAGATCAAAAGACTTTGCCAGATTTTCATCAACATCCTGAATGGCCACACCAAGCCAGCCACGTGTCACCTTGCCTTGCTTCTGAAGCTGACCTTCAATGGCCTTGACCATGTTGATGGGGATGGCAAAACCAATGCCCATATAACCGCCGGTGCGGGAGAAAAGGGCGGAATTGATGCCGATAACCTCACCGTGGGTATTGAGCAGAGGGCCGCCGGAATTACCGGGATTGATGGCAGCATCAGTCTGGATGAAGCTCTCGTATTCGTTGATACCCACCCGGTTTCTGCCCTTGGCGCTGACGACCCCGACCGTGACTGTTTGGCTTAACCCAAAAGGGTTGCCGATGGCGATAACCCATTCTCCCACCTCAAGGGCATCGGAGTTGCCCAGAGCAAGCGTGGGCAACTGCCCGCTATCCTTGATCTGGATCAGGGCGACGTCAGTCTGCGGGTCACTGCCAATTACTTTCGCTTTGAATTCACGCTCGTCTGAAAGGCGGACTATGACGGAATCGGCATCTTGAACCACATGATTGTTTGTCAGGATGTAGCCGTCCTTGCTGATGATAAAGCCGGACCCCTGCCCCTGCTGGCGATATTGGCGGGATGGCGAGTTGGGTGATTGAGGTCCAAAAAAATGCTCGAAAAACGGATTGTTGAACATCTCATCATTTCCTCCTGGAAAACCGCCGCCGCCCTTAACCGATTTTTCGACCCGGATATTGACGACAGCCGGTTGCGCTGCCTTCACCACATTGACAAAGAGCCTGGATGATCTGTCAAGCAGGGCCGTATCAGAGGCTGTATCAGCTATGGCTGAACCGAAGGAGCCGACCAGGAAGATCGAACAGATGAAAAGAAGGGTCAGTAGCCTTGATCCTGATAGACCGGGTTTATGAAGATGCATAGAATTCTCCTCTCACATTGCCTATGGCAGAGTTAAAGTTTTGGGATTGCAAATGGATTCCGGGAAAATGCACGGAATGCCTCATATTCACCGGAAACAGTAAATCGGAAAACAGGGCCGTCAAGAAAAATTATGCAAATGCAGTCTTGATCAGCAAGAGGATTAGAGCAGGGAGGTGAGGCTGGTGATGATACGGGACCAAGATCCCGTATCCGTTATTATATCGGGATTAGATTTCAGCTTCTGATCATATCGGCGATCTGGAAGGCGACTTCGAGGCTCTGTTCGGCGTTGAGGCGTGGATCGCAGGTTGTCAGGTAGTTGTGATGCAGTTCCTCGTCAACGATATTTCTGGCCCCACCGGTACATTCGGTGACATTTTCACCGGTCATCTCGAAGTGAACGCCACCCGGAACTGTGCCTTCCGACCAGTGGGTCTCGAAAAAGCAGGTGATCTCAGAGAGGATATCATTGAAATTACGGGTTTTATGGCCTGACTCGGCGGTATAGGTATTGGCATGCATCGGATCGCAGCTCCAGACGATATTGAAGCCTTCCTGTTTCATACCTCGCAGGAGGGGAGGAAGGACCTTCTCGATCTTCTTCATGCCAAGCCGGGTGATAATGGTGATACGGCCGGCCTCATTGTCGGGATTGAGGACTTCGACCAGACGCTTGACATCGTCCAAATCATAGGTGGGGCCGATCTTTACCCCTATCGGGTTGAGAACGCCCCGGAGGAACTCGACATGGGCGCCATCCACCTGCCTTGTCCGTTCGCCGATCCAGAGCATATGGGCCGAGCAGTCGTACCAGTCGTTGGAGATGGAATCTACTCGGGTGAGGGCCTCTTCGTACTCCAGGAGCAGGGCCTCATGTGAGGTAAAGAGCTCGGTCTGGTTGATATGCGGGTTGTCGGTAGGGATGCCGATAGTTTCCATGAACTTGATGGCCTGTTCGATCTGTTTGGCCAAGCGCTCGTAGGAACGCCCCATGGGTGACTGGATAACGAATTCCTGGTTCCAGGCATGAACTCTCTGCAGGGTGGCAAAACCGCCTTTGGTGAAGGCCCGGAGCAGATTGAGCGTTGAAGCGGCCATGTTGTAGCCCTTCATCATATATTTAGGATTGGGAATCCTGGCGGCCTCGAGCGGTTCGGGGCGGTTGACCATATCGCCCCGATAGGAGGCTATCTCGATACCGTTGATGGTCTCCGTATTGGATGATCGGGGTTTGGCAAACTGACCGGCAATCCGACCGACCTTGATGACCGGCTTCCCTCCGGCATAGGTGAGTACGACGGCCATCTGGAGCAGGACCTTCAGGGTCTCCCGGATTTTGGGCGCCGTGACCTTGGAGAAATCCTCTGAACAGTCTCCTCCCTGCAGCAGAAAGGCCTCGCCTTTGACAGCCTTGGCCAGCAGGGCCTTGAGTGCCCGGATTTCACCGGCAAAGACCAGAGGTGGCAGTTGGGAGAGATCGGCCAAAACCCGATCAACTTCTGATTGTTCGGGCCAAAGGGGTTGCTGGAGAGCGGTAAATTTTTTCCAACTTGATTTGCTCCAGGCGGTGTCAATGGGTGTCATACAGCGTCCCTCTTAAATTGGTATTGAGTTGATACGTTTTTAATTTAATGTACAAACACAAGGCAGTTAGACACAACAACGTTCAACGTCGAAGGCATTGAGGATGCGTTGTTCACGCTCCTTTTTTGCACCATCGAGTGGGGGAAGGAACACCAGACCCGGCAGGATGTTTTCGGCAACCATTCGATCAGGGATTGACTGTAACCCATATCCGAGAATCTTGCCAGTTGAAGTATCCAGAAGTTCGGCGTCTTCTCCGTTGGTTACGATCGCCAGAGGAATGCGATAGGCGGGGTTGAGGATCCGGGCGGCGGCCACAGCTGCCCGCTCGCGACTTACCAGAGAGCCCGGGCCATAGCGGAGGATCATGAACTGCCTGCCGCCGAGGCTGACCGTGAGCTCGATAATGGATCTGACAAAACAGCGGGAAAAAAACGTCTCAATAAACAGGCGAGGCTGCAGTTCTTCTTTGTGAAAGAGCTTTTCTTCAACCATCATCCTGCTCAGGGTTTGACGCAGCCGCTCATCATCGGTATCGGTCAATTCCACACCGGTAAGGTAATCGAGAAGAGTGCCGTAGATGAGATGATGGTGCTGATGTTCTGCCATAGATCCCTCGTGGATGTCCTGCAATGTCTGCCGTACCGACTATCGCCTGCTTGATTTTGCCGGGATGGCTCTGACAAGATCAGGGGTCCACTGCAGCCAAACCGGCTCCGCTTCGTCAAAGAGGTGGAAATGGTGCCCTGATTGTATCTGCCGGCCACCCTCATCCGGAGTTGCCAGGGCTATACCGCCTTTGACAATGGTCTCCAGAGTTTCAGTCTCCAGTTTGACCCCGGAAAAAAGTCCAGCCTCAAATTTTGCCCCACTGGCATTCCAGAATCTGCTGTTTTCTTTGATAACAATTTTATATTGCTGGTCTATGGTGACAGCGATATACACCTTCTGGAAAGTCGGTGACAGGGTAAAACCTGTTACCTGACCGATGGGTACCTGCCTGTACGACACCGGTGAGCCAGGGCTGAGTGAGCCGAGGTGGCGGGTTTCCAGGATGATATGCAGACCCTTGCCCTGTGGTGCGGGATAGCGCGGAGGGTTGACGAGGGCGGTGAAATCCCGACGCAGTGCTCCTTTTCCCGGCGCAAAGGTAATGTAGGGGCCAAAGAGAACGGTTTCCGGGTTATTGATTCCCGAGACGGAGAGCTGTGGTTTTTCCATCCATATCTTTGTATTTGACCTGAACAGGGAGGAAAATTTTTTCTCTATCCGAAGGTCGGCAACAAGGGATTGCAGATCATCTCCGAAGGAAAGTTCAGTCACGCTGCCGATGTTCACACCCCTGTATTTGACGGGCGAGCCTTTTTTCAACTGCCCGACCGCCTCGGCAAATGTCACCCGGATCGACATGTCATCGGCATGGAGGGCATCCTGGAGATCTTTATAAAGGAGGTAGGTCCCTGTCCCTCGGGGTTTTTCGCCGCCCGTTGAGGGGAGTAAGCCGATGCCGCCTGAGACCATTGACTGCAGTGAGCCGGTTTTCATGGTCAAGCCTTCTAAGCTGCCGAATATTTCAACTCCGCTGAGGGTGTAAAATCGGCTGGACGTCCGTATCAGATCGGCATATTTCCGGTTGATAAAACAATCGATGAAGACCTCTTGCCGGTCTGCCGACAAATAAAAACCCAGGACCTTGCCGATTTCTAAATTTTTATGGAGCAGCGGAGAGTGGACAGAGAGTGATCCGGGATCAGTAGTCCGCAGACGGATATGCAGTCCGGGTTCCTGGAGGGCCGGCACTGCCTGGACTGCCTCAGCATAACTGCCGTAGAGAGGGAAGCGATGCGTGTTTTTGATGGGTTTGTCATCCGCAGGTCCAAGGTCGGGGGTGGCAAAGCTGATACTGCCGTGAAACATCTCGGCCAAGGGACCGGTCCTGATCTGTACGCCGGAGAGGTTGGCCTGGGCCTCAACCCCGCTCTGTTGCCAGAAAATACTGTCCCGGTTCAACAGTCTCAGGTGGGGTTCATAAATAAAGAGTGAGGTACTTACCTTTTTTCCCGTGCTGTCAAGATCGATGGAGATGACTTCGCCAACCTGGATTTTCTTATAAAAAACAGGAGATTGTGGAGAAAAAGAGACTGCGCTGTCGGTTGTCAGAACAAAGGTGGAACCTGGCCGCAGGGGTTCGTCCGGGGGTGGGGCCGGCAAGATCTCAAAATGATCCTGGAATGTCCCTTCTCCCGGCTTGAAGGTTATATGGGGACCTGCTATAAGCGTCCTGAGATTGCTTACCCCCGAGGGGGTGATTTCCGGTTTGACCAGCCAGAATTTGGTCTGGTCTTTCAGAATGAGTTCGGCCCGGGGATCGAGGAGGATATGGGCGGTCACGGTCCGCCGGTCATCATTATTGATCTGAATTTCTTTGACGAAACCAGCCTCTATACCGCGATACATGACCTTGGTGTCACCTTCGACAATATCGATTGCGGAGGCGAGGTTGAGGGTCATTGGGATGCCGTAATTGGCCTCTTCCAGGTCCTTATACAGGGTGAAGACATGTCCGTTTTGTACAGCCGGACTCTTTTTCAGCTGTCCCGGGGTCTGCAGGAGAATTCCTCCTTTCAAAAGGGTGGCAAGGGACTCCACCTGTACCTTCAGCTTGGTCAGTTTGCCTGAAATGGAAATGCCGCTGGCGTTACAGAACCGGCTTCCCTCCCTGACGATATCGGCATATTTATCAGCGATATAGAGGGATATGAGTACACTGTCATCGTCTTGCAGACGATAGCCCTGGACTGAGCCTATTTCGATGTTTCTATAATAAATGCCGGTTCCTACCTGTATGGATCCGAGGGCTTCCGCGTGTAATGAGATATGCAGTCCCGGTGCGCCTTCGGGTACCGGCGGGGCCGTGGCGAGGCCGGTGAATTCCTTGGCAGCCAGGGTGGATGAACCGGTCTGGATCCCGATGTAACTACCGGTAAGAATTGTCTCAAGCCCCTGGATCCGGGCGGCGGAGAGCTCCGGCCGGACGACCCAGAACAGGGTATCCTTGACCAGATATTTCTCGCTTTCCTTGTCCATCTTGACCACCAGCCTGACTCTCTGATTGTCCAGATCCGGATGGATCTCTTGCACCAGGCCAATGGGAATTCCCTTGGATATGACCTGCGTCTTACCGGGGGCGATACCATTTGCCTCGTCAAAATAAATGGTGATCAGGACACCGGCATCTCTGTAGCTGGAAAACAGCAGCCAGGCGCAGATTGCCAGGGCGATGAGAGGGAGTATCCAGATAACCGAGATACTGTGTTTTTTCTGTATGACAGGGCTTGCAGGGCTCATAAAGGATCGCTGGAGGAGGAGGATGGTATAAGTGGATGCGCCGGGTCTGCCGACCTCTCGTCCGGGTGGCATGTGTCCCACATGAGCCGGGGATCAAAGGTTGTTGCCGCAAACATGGTCGAGATGACGACGATGCAGAAGTAGGTAGCGGCCGGTGCCACGTGTATCGAGGTGAAAAAGCCGAAATTCACCAGCACCGTCAATAGGGCGATGACAAAGATATCGAGCATTGACCACCGGCCGATAAAGGAGATGAAGCGAAAGAGTTTAGTCTTCTCCTTCAGATAAAAATCCCTTTGGAGGCGGGTAGTGGAGAGGAGAATGACCAGCCCGCAGATCTTAAAAATCGGGACAAGTACCGAGGCGGTCAGGATGATCAGACCGATGAAATAGGAGCCCTCCTCAAAAAAAAACGTGATGCCGTCAACAATGGTCGAATATTCGGGGACGCCTAGGAATTGCACCTGCATGATCGGCAGGATATTGGCCGGAATGAGCAGGAGGGCCGAGGTCAGGATCAGGGCCCAGGTCTGGGAGATGCTGTCCGGTTTACGACTGTGTATGCGGGAACCGCAACGAATGCAGGGTACAGCTACTCCAGTTGCTGCACTTTTCAAGGGCTGCAGTTGCCTGCAGACGTGGCAGAGTATAAGGCCCGAGCGAAGGGCTGTCTGCGGTTGTCCGGCAGTCTCTTTTTCGGGGGTAGTCGTGGGGATGCCTTCCTGGGAGGGCAGTCTTCCCCCTTTGGTGGCAATGGCTGACCAGATGTGCTCCTTGTCGAGGACGGTGGTGATGCCCATGGAGATGAGAACGAGGGCGGCAAAACAGAAAAATCCCGGATCGAAATGGATCTCGGCCGTGCGCCGCATCTTCATAATGGTGATCATGATGCCGAGGAGATAGATCTCGACCATCGCCCACTCTTCCAGAAAGATAAAGAACCGAAAGAGTTTCAGGAGAAAGGCCGGGTGGCGATGCAAGGTGAGCAGCAGGGTAATTGTGAAGATAAGTGAAAGGAGCAGGAGGGGCAAAAAGACAGCGGAAATAAGGATTACAAGGGCGACGACATAATAGCCGTTTTTGTAAAAAACAAGGAGTGTGTCGAGGACATTACCGCTGTCGGTCATGCCCAGGGTCTCCAGGGTCATGAGGGGGAGCAGGAGGGCCGGAAGGTAGAGCAGGAGGCCGGTAGCACTCAGGACCAGAGTCTTCTCAAGCCAGCCGCTGCTGCGTTTATGTACCTGGCAGCCACACCTGGGGCAGCGTAATGAATGGGTAGCCAGGGTCTCGGAAAAGCTGAGAAGAAGGTCACATTCCGGGCAGGCTGTAGTATGAATCTGATCATGCATATGACTATGAAGGGACTGGATACTTCCGTCAGGTTTTTTGCCGGTACAGGTCCGGTAGGCGGCGGGAGGACGGCTTCCTTGCCGGGCAACGGATAAGATTTGTCTATACTAATTTGCACAAGGTCATTTGTCATATAAAAACCGCTGTTCCGCTTGTCGAAAGAGGTGTTACGGTGTACCTTTTCGCACCAGCCTGGAGCGTTGCATACAGGAACACTGAATATCGGGAGAAAGCTGATGGAGAACGAACGCGGTAACCAGGCGAAAACCTGGCTGAAGATTACTATATCCGCCGATCCGGTACTTGTTGACTCGATTAGTGATTTTCTCTTGGGCGTGACGGACGCCGGGGTAGAAATTGGTGTGGACGACCAGGCTGCCCTGCAGACACTGAATGTCTACCTGGCCGAGGCGGATCTGGCACAGCCTGAAAAGGATCGGATTCTCGGCCATATTTCTGCCTATCTCGAAGAGATTGCGGCAATTTTTATGGTCGCCCTGCCGGTCATGACAACTTCTGATTTTGCGGAAGAGGATTGGGGCAGTACATGGAAAAAGCACTTCGTCCCCTTTGCCATTGTTCCGGGCCTGATAATTGCCCCGACCTGGGAGCAGTATGAGGCGGGCCCTGGAGAGACGGTGATCGTGATGGATCCCGGCATGGCCTTTGGTACCGGTCATCACGCCACCACCAGTCTCAGTCTGGGCCTGGTGCGGGACGTAGTTCGGAGAACGAGCGGTATCCGAGTCCTTGATGTAGGCACCGGCACCGGTATTCTCGGCATGGCCGCAGCCCTTTTCGGGGCAGCTGAGGTCCTGGGCATAGACAATGACCCGGAGGCCGTGGCGGCGGCCGACCAAAACGTCAGGCGCAACGGCCTGGAGAAAATCATGCAGGTGGCGGCCACCCCTCTTGCGTCATTGCCTGGCAACTATTCTCTGGTGGTGGCCAATATAATCCACGATACCCTTCTAGAGATGGCCCCGCTTCTGGGTCAGTTGACCGAACCGGCAGGAGCTCTAGTGCTTTCAGGCATTCTTCAGGGCCCGCAGACGGAGAATATCGCGCACTGCTTTCAGCAGAAGGGGTTCCGGCTTGAAAGATGTGAAAAGTTGACGGAGTGGTCCGCACTACTCCTGATAAAAGAATAAGGCTGAGAGGATATCAGGCCGGTGTCTTGAGGGGGGTCCGTTGGTAGTTTGTCTCGAAAATAACTGCTACTCCATGAGCTTCCTGACGGATGACAATACCGGTTGCATTTATCCAGACCTTGTTGTTTGCCAGTTTTTTTAAACTTTCATAGGAGAGAATGAACCGCAGCTTTTTCAGGTCCTCATAGGTGACCAGAAACTCCATACGCACTTTGCTGGCGAGGGGAAACTGGTGGCTGGTTTCGAGAAAGGCCCCGCCGGCGCTGATGTTGGCGGCAACGGTCTCAACCAGCGATGAGGAGGAATCCTTTTGTTCTGCCGAGATTTTTGCCTGGAGATTAAGAAAAAAGCGTTTCTGTTCTCTTCGCTCAATAGACATGAGGGTTTCCTTTCAAGAGTGTTGCGACTAGATTGGAGATTGAGAGGTTCATTCGGCTTATGTAGCCTCTCCATCTCAATACATACGTAAATGCCGACAAGTTGTCAAATTGAAAGTAGATTCATACCTTGTTGAAGAGGTCAGTTTTATAACGAGCAGCTTGACCTTTCTTCTCTTTCCTGAAGCAGTACATTGTAGCGGAGTACATGTCTTATGCGCCGGTTTTTTTTCGATCCGAACACGCGATTCGGAGACAGGGTAACTCTTTCAGAGCAGGAGTCCTATCACATCGCCAGGGTACTGCGCCTGCAGAAGGATACCCAAATCGAGCTTATTGACGGGCTCGGAGGGCTGTTCACGGCGGTTATAGTTGACGTGGGGCGAAATGTCGCCTGCCGGATTGTCGGGCAAAGGGAGATGGTGGTGGATACGGAGAAGGTGTCTCTCTGGGTTGGCCAGGGACTTCTGAAAGGTAAAAAAATGGACACCCCGATCCAGCAATGTACCGAACTGGGGGTAGCGCGCCTGACTCCATTTGTGAGCAGTCGCTGTCAGGGTAGACCTGATGAGATGCAGGGCCGGAAGAAATCGGAGCGCTGGGAGCGCATTGTCGTCTCCGCCTGCAAACAGTGCGGACGGGCGCAGCCGATGGAAATCGACGAGGTTATCGATTTCTCCGCCATGCTTGCCCTGGCCAATCAGGATTCAGGCCTCCTCAGGCTGGTCTTCTGGGAGGAAGAAGAGAAGGTGCATCTCCATGAGGTCATGACGGCAGATCAGGCGATTGGCGGGGTCTGCATCCTTCTCGGGCCGGAAGGCGGCTTTTCTCGGAGTGAAATGGCCGTTGCCAAAGATCTGGGCTGGCAGACAGTCAGCCTTGGCAGCTGCATCCTGCGGGCCGAGACTGCAACTCTTACCGCTGTCTCTCTTGTGCAGTATCTCATTGGCAATCTCTGATTGCGTATAATTTCGATAACATTGATATGTTATCATCTTGCACCCACAAGAAGGGCTGTATTTCCAGTCCATCCTATCAAACATCGCTTGACAACAAAAAACCCGCTTCCTGTAAAGGATAGCGGGTCTTTTCGACTCTATGATACTCTCTTGAATTATGTCATGGCGGGAGAGAGGCGCTTGAATTAAGTTGATATAATATGGATATTATACGTTTTATTATGTAATGATATTTCAATATACCAACTAATGTACCAACAAACCCCAACGTCCAATTTATGAACACCAGGCATTCTGTAGTTTTTAACCACTCTAGCCATCCTTCAATTTTTTTTAAACAGTCATCACTTTTTCGTTTGTCAAATGTAATGGCAAAGTCCAGGAGAAGACGGCGTCATGCGGATCGCCAGGGAGAGTCCTGTGGTAGAGGATGATAACCCCATAACCGTGAGCCTGATCGGTCAGGCCCATGACCTATTCGATTTCTCAATATTCGAGGTTATGGACATCGATGACCGTGCCTCTGCCATCATGGTCCTGGTCGAACACTTTGGCCCTCAGCCAATGGAATTGGTCAATAGGTACTTCGAGATTCTTGAGCAGGTACGAGAACACAACTCGTATTGAGTATCGGTCCTGGGGACTTGGGAACTAAGCCCGCCTATGCGCCAGGACAATCTTGGCTGGAACCAATAATACAAAGGGGTTCAGCCTTGTGTAAAAATGCATATTGGGGACATCCTGGGCCATGGAATTGGCGCAGGACTATGATGTTTCATACTGGATAGACAGACTGTTGCCAGTGTCTACATCGACCTTATAGTCCAATTATGGACAATACAGATCTGATCAGAATCGGTACATGCAGCTGGAAATATGATTCCTGGGAAGGGCTGGTCTATTCCGGGGAGAAAGACAGCAGCTACCTTCAACAGTACAGCCGGCATTACACCACCGTCGAGATCGACCAGTGGTTCTGGTCTCTCTTCAAAAATAACACGCCTGTCCTACCCAGAGCCGATGTCGTGAAGGAATACGCTGCCTCAGTCCCGCCGGGATTTCTATTTAGTATCAAAGTACCGAACAGCATCACGCTCACACATCATTACGGCAAAGGCAAAGGCGCCACCCTCATCCCCAATCCACACTTCCTCTCCACCGGCCTGATGGTGAGATTCCTTCAAGCCATCGAGCCGCTGGGCGACCATATCGGTCCGCTGATGTTCCAGTTTGAATACCTGAACAAGTTGAAGATGGGTGGACTGCACCATTTCCTCGAACTATTCGAGGTCTTCTGTCAGGGGTTACCGGAGGGCTACCGCTATGGCATTGAGATCAGGAATCCAAATTATCTGCGGGCTCCCTATTTCGACTTTCTCGCCGAACACAGCCTGGGCCATGTCTTCCTGCAGGGATATTATATGCCGCCGATATCCGGGGTATACTGGGAGTTCAAAGAGAAGTTGATGGATCCGGTCGTGATCAGGCTGCATGGCCCAGACAGAAAGGCCATGGAGGAGGGTACAGGTGAGATCTGGGACAAGATTGTTGAACCGAAAGACGAGGAGCTGGAGGAAGTGGTCCGGATCGTGCGTGACCTGAAAGACCGGCAACTCCATAGCTTCGTCAACGTGAATAACCATTACGAAGGTTCCGCACCTCGGACGATCGAGAGGCTTAAGGCAAGGCTATCTGGATAGGAATTATTTTTTTGGGTCCGGAAGTCAAAAGTGAGAGGAGGTATCTTGACTTATAACGGTGTAATAGTCTGCCGGTCGAGAGACTACCCACCTTTTAGAAAGCGGCTATTTCAAGTCAGGTTTATTGGCCTGTTGTGCAAATATATTTTGCCCAAATAAATTATGAAATTTGTCTGTTGCTTTGTCTATTATTGAGAAAAGTTCACTTAATAACTCCCTGAAATAAAAAGAATGTAGCTCAAAATCGTTGCCCATGTTTGACAATTTTTTTTTAAACTCCTGTATACTTTCGGGCACTTTCTTTGTGTCTTTTTGGAATATTGGCGGGGCGCTAACCATGCACATTAACATCCCGAACAAACAATATTTTTCGTCAAGGTTCCTATATTCTTCAAAATGGGTACGTGAAAGGCTATCTATGTAACGCACTCTTCTTGAATTAATTGGTTCAGTGTACTGAATCAAAGCGTCAGCCCTTGCGCTAATGCTAGGTGCAAAATAATTTTCAAACCACACGGGAAAATATTTCTCCTGAAATTCCATAAAAGTTAGACCTTGAATATTAGTATTTTTGGTGTATTCAACTGCTCCTGACTGTAAGCCTTGCTTTGAAATTATGTAGCCAATATTGCCACCCGTTTCGTGCATTATTGTGGTAAATGCATGCACTACTGCTTGTGGAATTGAAGAAGACCAATTCTTGCATTCAATTATATATTGAATTTTATCAATACTTTTCGTGTCTATAGCAAATACATCTACTTCGACCATGCCACGTGGGGTTGAAATTTTCTTTCCTACCTCTGACTCCAGACCTATATCGAGTAGGATTTGATTTACTTGTTCCTGAAGTTGTTGCCAGGTAGGCGGCAATGGATTTTCTATCATAATTATATCAATGCACAACCGGTAAAATAACCTGCCGACCGACACGCTGCCCACCTTTTAGAACGCGCTCTATTCCGCTCAGGTTTATTGACTTGGGATTAAACAATGGTCGCCATTATTTCATCTAACTTGAACTTCAGCAATTCGATATTAAGTCTTTGCAAGGCCGCCTTTAGGTCGGAAGATATAACTTCTTTTTGCGGTAAAACTATCGCTCTTCGGCATCCAACCGTTGATCCGTGGACCATAAGCTGTCCGATAGCTGCGTAAATGTCGGATCGTGTTGTGCTGGTTTTGACCTCAAAGATTTCGATGACCTCTGGGCCAACCGCAACACCCAAATCGATGAGGACGTTTTTAACCAAACGCCCTCCGGCTGGAAGAGGGCCTGAGCTCCGCCAAGCATGAAGAGCATCAACTACTTCCCCATGCCGCGAAAGGTAGTCAATTTCTGCGGACCGCTTGCCTCTGCGCCTGCCTCGTGACTCAGAGTAGAAGTCCTCAAGCTCTTTCTTCTTTTGCTGGAACTCAGCCGTTTCCATGTCGCCAGCACGCACAGCCTGTTTGAATTTGGAAATGATGTCAATGTATCGAACCGCTGACCGTGTTGCCGCGATGCCTTTGACTGGCATGACCAAGACACCTTCGCGAATGCCACCTGATGAATCGACGACTTCGATTATGGGCTGGTTGCTCCATGCTAGGAAAGCAGTCTTGCCAACACCCTTAGTGCCACCGCCAACACGCCCTGAGTGAAGCAAATAGATTGAGCCTGTCCCGTTATCACGAGCGAAAAAGCCTGCAACTTGGTCATTCCGCCCTTCGTATACCGTGTTGATTTCAACAGAAATCTGTAAACCAGTACCTTCTTTAAAAAGGCCGAACCAGTTTAAATGTCGTGGATTTGGTATGCCAGCATCATCGTGATCTGATGAGTAGTGCCAGTAGGCTCCATCGGTAACGACTTCAGCACCGAAAGTTGTTCCACCGGGGTAGCCGATGCTCTTTATCACTTTCTTTTTGAAGTCGCGATGAATGGCAGATTCCAGCATGCGCTGCGCCTTTTCGATTTCCACTTTGGATTCTATGAGTGAGAACACCTATGCTCCTAATCGTCTTATGCGTAGGCTACGCGATACTCTGCATCCCAACTAGAAATTCAACAGATCTGTATGACACCACGCATTGAGTGTTATACAGAAAGATAGTTTCATCTTAAATGACCTTGGTCGAGGCCTTTCCAAAGTAAAGATATTTCCACTGAATCTTGACTAACTTACTGTCTTTACTACAGGCAACTCGTGCCAATTGGTAGTATAGGCTGGTGATTTCAGAGCCTGTTGCATTGACCATGGCTTTCCCGCTTCTGCTGTCATACCATACTGAATGGTATTTCGGCCCCATTTACCGTTGATCTTGTCCAATGCTGCCATGAGCGGCTGATCCTCCTTCGCAAGGATTGCCGGCGAGAACAGATCCTGCTGTCTGTAGCCTTGTTTAACGATACCTGCAAGCATCACGCCGGCCTTTCGATATCGATAACTTGGTCGATAGATCGACTTGAGGCACCGTAACGCAGCTGCGATAAGATCGGGTGTGGATGCAGTCGGTCTCGGTAGTGTGATTGTCTGATTGTTGGAATAGCTCGACTGCTTATCAAACGGTCCGGTCGTGATATATAAATTCAGGTTGTCGGCTTCGACTCCTTGTATTCGGAGCTTCTCGGCAGCCATCGAAACATAGCTGATAATCGCTTCACGAAGGTTCTCGATGTCGGTGATAGGATGGCCGAATGTTCGGGATGTAATAATTGACTTCGGACATGGAGGAGCTTTCTCAGGTGAAATGCATGGGGTCTCATTGAGTTCCATCACAGTCCGCGCACCTACAACGGTCAGATGCTTCCGGATCCACGTCTCATCTGCACGTTTAAGATCATAGGCGGTGTAGATGCCACGCCCGATCAGCTTTTCAGCAGACTTGCGACCAATGCCCCATACATCACCGACATCGGTCTCTTGTAATATCTGGTTCATCTGGCTGTTACCGACGAGATCGAAGACACCTTGATGCTGAGGATTCTTCTTGGCGACCCTATTTGCAATCTTTGCCAGTGTCTTTGTCGTGGCAATACCAATGGAAACCGGTATACCAACATGCTTTCGCACTCTCTCCCTGAGTTCAGCTACATATTCAAGCCGATCCCAAACTTTATTTACCGGCAGGGATAGGAATGCCTCATCGATTGAATATACTTCGACATTACATTCCATCTGTCGCAGCACATCCATTACCCGGTGTGAGAGATCTCCATACAATGCATAGTTCGATGAGAAGACATGGACTCCATACTTAGCGATCAGATATTTCATCTTGAACAGTGGTGCACCCATGGGAATTCCGAGCGCTTTTGCCTCATTGGATCGAGCAACAATGCAACCATCATTGTTGGAGAGAACAACAATGGGTTTTTCGTTTAATTCAGGTCGGAACAACCTTTCGCATGAAGCATAGAAGTTATTGCAGTCAACGAGCGCGAAGACTTTCCGGATCATGGGAGACATTAGAACTGATGGATGACACTGGTGACAACACCCCAGACACTGAAATCAGTCTCGGCAGTTATTTCTATTGAAGAGTATTCAGGGTTTTCAGCGACCAGCCGACAGGCAGAGTCGGTTTTAATAAGACGCTTGACGGTCAGTTCTCCGTTGATGATTGCGATGATAATTTTGCCACTGGTCGGCTCTAACGAACGGTCAACAACAAGAATGTCGCTGTTGCTGATGCCAGCATCTTTCATGGAATCACCAGCTACACGAACGAAAAAAGTCGATGTCGGGTGTGGGATAAGAAGTTCGTTCAGGTCGAGCTTTCGGTCAATGTGATCTTCAGCAGGCGATGGGAAGCCCGCAGAGACTCCGCAAGTAAAAAGCGGACGGGCAACTTGAGTTTTCTGATCGACTGTAAAAATATCGGCGATGGAGGAATCTGGTTTCATGATTGCCACGATATCACAGATCCCGAAAAATATAATCTGATAAGATGGTGGCGGTGGGGTTCAGGTCGGAGATCAGTCCAAACCTTTTCCCTTTGTATAAATGCTAGCAAAGGGGGTATTTTTTTAAATTTTTAGAAATGATTTGCGATGCAAATGCCTGATTGGCCAGCATACTCGGATCGATACAGATCACCACCTCTCTACCGTCTGACCTCAGTTTTGTAAAAATAGCTTTCAATCATCAGTCGTGCTCTGTCAGACTGAACGGCGTCATCGATGGAACTCTTAAGTTGAACATAGTACCGGCACTGTCCTGCTTGACTTTCTTTAAAGATACCTTGTATGTGCTTTACAAAATTTGTGTATGAATGTGGACTAGCCGATAGGGTTTCGGTTATTCCAGGCAAAGCTTGGGCATCAGCTTCTCGACGGGGAGGCCAAATTGGCGTGACTGTAATACTCTCTGGCCTCACCTCGATCATGAATAAAAACTCCACTTTTCCTGTCTTCTCATCAGCCCAGCACGGCGGGTAATCACGTCCACCGCGAGATTCCAATTTGTTCTTTAAGAATGCAACCTGGCCTCTGAGATCCGTGTTTTCTTTCTTTGTTGTGATCTGGCCTTCTGCTGACTTGGCCAAATCTTGAAAGCCCTTAGCCGCCGTTACAACTTCTTCAACATTCTCACGTTCCCTGCCAAGCTTCAAATTCCTATTTAATTGCGCGTTGATCTGCTTTTTAAATTCTTCAGACACTGCAAGAGATTGCTTAACCTGCGATACAAGATCATCTCTGCTTTGATTACTTGAAGGTTGTTTATCTGTTTTTGATGAGGAGTTGCTTTCCTCATCATCATTGATGGTGGCACGCACCACCTCTTGCAAAGCCATAGCCGACTCAACTTCTTTCTGTGTTAATTCTGGTCTACTTAACTGTGCCGCCTTGTTCAGTGTGTTTTGCAAACTGGTGAGAGCGGTCAATTTAGTATCAAGGTCGATTACTTGCTTCCTGAGAGAATCTCTCTCAGCACGGATTTTTTCAGTGGAGATGAGTTTTGTGATAACCTCATCGGGGTCTGAAAAATTAGCTTTCTGTAGCGCAGACGTCAAACTCTCCTTCGCTGCTTCCATTTCAGAAGTAGCATTTTCTATTGACTGTATTCTGGCAAGAGAATCTTCGGCAGCTTTTCTATCCCTTTGCTCCTTATTCACTTGATAGCCTAATAAAAGTAATAAAATGAAGACAATCGTGAATGCAATTTCTGTTAATGATAGTTGGAATATTTGATCGTTTCGTTGCACCGCTCTAAATCCTTAAGTGCTAGGCATCGAGGACTTTGTGTGATTGTACGAGCCCATTATCTATTGTTACTTTTGATGAGGCAATTCCGCTATTCAATAACTGCGGTAATGGTAAATTTGAAATCGACTGACGCACTTTCAAGGAGGATGTTGAAGGTATAGAAGGATAATTCGTAGATGTGACATCTTGTGGACTATATGTTGTATTATATCCGATTTGTGTCTGGAGGGAGGTTGCAAAACTTGTTGAATTGAGAAAGCCATTATAAGGATTGAGACGCTCCACAATGTTTTTAACATCCTTGCTGTTCTCGATGATCTGCTGTATTTCGGAATTTTGACCACGGATTTCAGAATTCAGGGAAACAAGATTATGTTCCATCATTTTCAATTGTTGCGTGGTGTTGTCTTCCTTGGCGATGACTTTTGAGATATTCCCTCCGAGATTGCTCAGCGTCACTATTACTCGCTCTTCCGCTTGCAATAAAAGATCAAATTTCCCGGCAACCAATTGCGTAGCCGAGGAATTGGTATCAATATTTTTGGCTACCGAATCTGTTGCTGAAGCATACGCGTCCAATTTAGAAACGATAGCAGTAAGAGAAGTCTCCAGACTTTGACGTGCCTGCGAACTTTCGGCTACAACTGCTTCAACTCGTGTCGCTAGATTTGAAGTGACGGCGGCGCTGCTTTCAACGGCTTCCAGGGTTTTTGACATCGCGGAATCGAATTTTGAGAGATTGTTTGCAATAAGGTTCAGCACTGTTAATTGCCCATGTGCTGTATCCAGAACGGCTTGCTGCTGACCTGTGAGATTGATCACCTTGTCGAGAGAACCACCGGTGGATTTTGCCTTTGCTCGAAGAGTTTTGAGTGCTCCTGAGAGTACAGCTGAAGATTCACCGACCTCAAATGCAACCAACTTAATATTGGTTGATACTACTTTTGCGCTATCAGTGAGATGAGCCAAAGGTTCTTCGAGGTGTTTTGCGAAATACTCATCAGGAAAGGTTGTTGTCTTTAATCGGTTCGTAATACCCTCAGTAAAAGCCGTAACTTTATTCTCAACACTCTTCAGGTTTGATCGCATACCTTCTGAGTAGCCGTCTACGGAATCCGAGAGACGTAGACTTGCAGTTTTAACTTCTTCAAGGGCATTTGTGAACGCATCCTGATTACGGTCAGTCAAATCAATGAAAAATTCTGAAAGTTTATCAGCATGGTTCTTAGAAAGTATTTCAACTTGAGTGTTGACGTTATCGACTGTCGCCTTCGCGGCATTATTAATTTTAAATTCAAAGTCACAGAGCCTCTCGAAGACGATCAGTAGTTGCTCCTGGAATTTTTGTGATGCATCTATGACAGCGTTTTCTGCATCCTGAATAGCGTCTGCCACATCTCTCTTGAAGTTGACTAGATAAACTCGAACACCTAATCCGATAACTGTGCTGACCATAGCAGCACCAAAGCGTACAGCGATGTCTTGAATTTTTGTTCCGATGTTCGGCAGATCAAAAAGGCTAAAAATTATTGAAGTAATAGTGAAAATGAATCCGAGGTAGTAACAGCTATCTGCAAATTTCTCATCTGTAACTTCTTTGTCGTGACGATGGAAGCCTATAATGATGTAAATGATCATGATGGACAACGGTACTACAAAACCAAGACTCCACTGATATTGAAAGTACCATCCCAAAAATGACGAGCCAACTTTAAGGATGATGGTTATGAGAAAGAGTTTTTGAACTCGTATGTCTAGGATGCTTTTCACGATCAGCCTTCCAGTGGTTGGACGGCGACAATGCGCGCCCCAGCCTTGTTGAAATAGTCCTCCCAGAACTTCACATTCCGTTTAGTCTGCAGCTGGGGTGTGTTTATGAGGTAGTGAATTTCAATTTCTACCTCTGGTAATTCGAGGTGAGATTTTCGTCCGTAGTCAGATGTTGTGAAGGTTTGGTAATCAACAGGTCCTTTATACATGCTGAACTGGGCTGTGTTATGGAGCATATCTGACATGATGATGAGGCGACGCTCACCTTTAATGTCATGTTTGCGAAAAGCATTGATTCCTACCAACTGCAGCATTTCAAAAATTGGCGAAGATTTGGCTGGGTTAGAAGCCAGTAGCATATCAGATTTTTCAAGTAAGGGATTAAGAAAGCGCTCCTGATATTGTTTCTTCAACTGCTTAAGGTTAGCAGTCAATTCACTCTTGTCAGTGCCTGTGCCGGGGTTACACAATTCGACCAGTGGCTTGGCGTTTTCCTTGAAATCCTCTCCAAGGACGAAGAGAGAAAGCAAATAGCCTTCCGGTGTTCGTTTCTCTATGATTTCTCGCAGCGTAATCGAAAAAGCTTCTTTTTGAGTGAAGGTCAGAGGGTCAGTCTTGTCAACTAAAAGCACATAGTGTCCTTTCGGTCCCTCGGCTGGGCAGAGTGATGTCGCATCAATCTGTCCTTTTTTTGGCATGAAAGTCCAGTAAAGGAACCCTCCAAAGATGGCGAGCACAATAATAGAGCAGAATATGGCAATAAAAATCTGTTTTCTTTGGCGTTTAAGCTCCCGCTGACTTCTTCGTGCCATTAAACAACCTTCTCCCTTTGGAAGTGGGAATCTAAAGGCTTAAGTCGATCAAAATGCCTGTTGAAAGACTCCTGAATATTTGCTCGAAGATTTTGTACTTTTGTCAGCAAAAGTTTTATCAATTCCTGCTGATCATAGAGCGATTTTTCATCGGCCGACGTATCGAAGTCTGGTAGTGGCAATAACTTAAGTTTTGGTCTCTCATCAAAGTATCCTGGACGGCGGACCTCCTTGTTGCGATGCAATTCGTTTTCAGTGCGGAACGTCCGCAACAGAGCTTCCAATGCATTATCTGCATCGCAGAGAGCATGCGACAATCGCGTGCCAGCGGCTCTTTTGTCGTTGATTATCCCTTGAAAAGCGGCAACTGATTGCTGAGCTTCTTTCAC
>JANOIV010000169.1:0-1784 GCA_031407875.1 Desulfobulbaceae bacterium
AAGCCATTAAGCAGCACACGGTCATCGGCGGAGAAATGCTGGCAAATGCGGATAAGCGATTCAGGGAGCAGCTTGGTAGACAGAGCTTTCTGTCACTGGCCCAGGCTATTGCCTTGCATCATCATGAAAAATGGGATGGCAGCGGCTATCCTGATGGGTTGAGTGGCGACGAGATCCCCCTTGCCGCAAGGATCACTGCTGTGTGCGACGTGTATGATGCTGTAACCTCGGACAGAGTCTACAAAAAAGCCTGGACGCACCACGAAGCCGTGGATCTGATTGCAAAAGGTAAGGGGAGCCATTTTGACCCCGTTATAACCGATGTTTTCTTGAAAAAAAACACAGAGTTTGCTGCCTTGAAACAGAAATATTGCGGGTAATTCCGGAAAAACCAGGCATACTGCCTGAGATTTCCTTTGTTCGAGACCTGAGATAGCTGAATGTAAATCACAATCTCACATCACGGTTCCGTCGCTGCCGATCCCCTGATTTGAACTCCACAAAAAAATGATCAAAATTTCAGATTTCACGCTACGGCCAACCAGTCTTCAACAGAAAACAGCTCTGTTCATCCTTCTCCCCACGTTTCTGATCCTGTTTTCCATCGGTTATCTCGGCCTGCGACTTGTGCGCAATGTCCTGCTCGAGCAATGGCAGGAAACGGCCATTGCCAAACTGCAGCAGAAAGCCCATCAAGTCGATATGCGGTTGATGCGACCGAAAGAACTGCTTCAATTACTGCAGACTGATCCAAAGCCGGGCGTGCACTTTGAACTTATCCTCGATCAACTGCACGTACTGGACGGGGTCGTCAAGGTTCATGCAGATGGGTATCAACCTTTACCGGACAACAAAAACATCCTTGAACACAGTATCTCGCACAAACTTGGTAAGCCATCCCACCAGATGGAGAGCGTCAAGATTACCGCCCCGAAATTCGACGATACACTCAAGAGCGAAACGGTTTCCCTGGTCTCCGCCTTCACCGACAGGGCCGGGCAGAAAACGGGCTCAATCGAAGTGGTGCTTTCCTTTAATATTCTCATCGACCAGATCGTCAAAGCGCCCTGGTGGAAGAGTAATAAAGCCTTTCTAATCGATCGGGACGGCAATATCCTCGCCAGCACAACCTTGTCTGAAACCACCAATCCAGTCGGTGCGCGAAAGCAGAAATTCGGGGAATCTGACCCGCTCGAGAAACAGACCCTTACTGCATTGCAGACGCACGACTCCGGCACGGTCTTCGGGCCCGGAAACCCTCCTGAAAACATCAGCGGCTATT
Source organism: Desulfobulbaceae bacterium (assembly GCA_031407875.1). Classification (GTDB taxonomy): domain Bacteria; phylum Desulfobacterota; class Desulfobulbia; order Desulfobulbales; family Desulfocapsaceae; genus Desulfoprunum. Next base: position 1,283 of record JANOIV010000169.1, read on the forward strand.
GCCGGCTGACCGAAGCCCCCTGGATAATAGTCCTCATAGCCCCTGGCGAGAAGGTTCTGCAACCAATTATCAATTTCAGAAATTCCTATATCCTTCTTGCCGGCATTGGCATTTTGTTGGCCTTATTGTACTTGCGGACAGTCATTTCCAGAACTACCAAGGCCATCAGGAGAGTCTCCAGGGCTGCGAGCGAACTCGCCGACGGCACACCTGCCCCCCCGTTGGTCGTGCACAGTCACGATGAGGTTGGGGAGCTGACCCGAAACTTCAATACCATGGCCGAACAATTACAGGAAAGACTGCTGTTACAGGAGGCAATGCATGTAGCCAAGGAAATTCAGCAAAATCTTCTGCCGTCCACGGGCATCTCCCTTGATGGTGTTGATGCCGCGGGAATATGCATCTATTGCGACGATACCGGCGGTGATTATTTCGATCTGTTTATCACACCCGGAAATGAGCGAAAAATGACGATAGTGGTCGGTGACGTGGTAGGCCACGG
>JANOIV010000178.1:0-4706 GCA_031407875.1 Desulfobulbaceae bacterium
CTGCACCAGGACCTGATCGGCAGCCGGCCGTGGCGCCGGCCCAACTTTGACCTCGACCCGCCCTGGTTCGGTGAATTGCAGGCGATGCTGCTTCATGCGTCCTGCCATTGCGGCTGGGCCCAGAGGATGATATCCGGGCCGCAGGCTTGGTAGGTCACTTCACTCAAATGCAGAAGGGAACCGTTATTCACCACGGGCCGATCCAGCACCGGCAGGCCTCCGACCAGGCGGGGGGCGATGGTGATGATCATCTGGTCCACCAGGCGGGCCTCAATAAAGCTGGTGATCACCTGTCCGCCGCCCTCCACCATGATGCTCCTGATCCCTCGCTCGCCCAGCCGGTGCAGCAAGTCGGGCAGATCCACCCTGCCCCGGCGGTCACGCCGGCAGCGGATGACCTCGCCTCCCCGGCCTTCAACGGCGCCGACGCGCTCGGCTTCGATGTTGTCGGCGCAGGCCAGCCAACAACGGGAGTCGGTGCGGTCAAGGAGCCGGGCCTGCAAGGGAATACGCAGATTGCTGTCAAGGACGATGGGCTGGGGACTGGTCCCCTCGGCGAGACGAACGGTCAGCAGGGGGTCATCGATCAGCAAGGTGTTGATGCCGATGACAATGGCGGCGCAGGCGGCGCGGATGCGATGGGTCAAGACCAGGGATTGCCGGCTGCTCAACTGGAGCTGCCCGCGATCCCGGCTGGCGATGCTGCCGTCCACGCTCTGGGCGTAGCAGACCGTGACCAGGGGCCGATGCTGCCGATCGAGAAATTCTTCGGCCAGGCGCGGCCACCGGCTGAGCCAATTTTCCTGGTGGCCGCCGGGATCGCCGCCGTCGGTTTGGCGGAGGAGAGTGTCTTGAGGTTGCCCTGTGCTCATGAATATCCTTTAAATAGCCTGGAGCATGAAGAGAAGGAGGCGACCGGAAAGTTTCTTATCCCCTACCCCCTGTCGTCCGGACGTATCGATGATGATACTGGCCTTGCCCTGTCAAGTCAAACACTTCGTAGCCGGCCCCAATAGTCCGGTCAACTGCGGCGATAGAGGATTCTTTCTTCCGGAGTCCAGAGGGACAGGGCGCCGGCGCCGGTCAGCATCAGGGTGGCGGCAGCGCCGAAGAGGATCATTGCAGGCATTGACGTCCCAAACGGCGACAGGGTGCTGCCGAGCAGCAGGATCAGAAAAAGGCCGGCACTGCGGCCCATGCAGCCAAAGCCGGCCAGCAGGCAGCAGGCGCTCTGGGCCAGTTGCCAGAAAGGATGAACTTGGTAGCCCGCACCGGTAAGCAGCGCGATCCCGTCAACGAGGATAATCAGACGCAGCACCAAGGGCAAGTTCTTCGTCAACAAGGGCTTGGTCCAGCGATCCAAGGCTGTTTGTTGGTTGCCATCAATTTTCAGCCGACAGGAGACTACCAGCCAGTCCCGTACAAAACCGACGAGCAGCGGTGTCATGAAAATAAAGGCGGCAAGGAAGGTGAAGGTCGGATTGAAGAGCGGCAGGAGCGCCATCCCCACCAAACCCATCTGGACACCGGCGATGATGCGGGCAAAAGGCCGCGGTTGCAAGGCGTTCAAGGGCAGGCCCCGTTTTTGGCGCAGCCAGACGCCGAAGATGAACGGATAGTAGGCCAGCCCCACCAGGAGATAGACAGCCGGCAACCGGCCAAGGCTGACAGCCACCAGCGAGGCCACCAGAAGCCCCGCCGCATCGACTTCGATATCCAGCCGCTTGCCGAGCTCGGTCTCGCGGTCCTGCTTCCTGGCCACCATACCGTCAAGCAGGTCGGCCAGGGAAACCCCGAGATAGATCAGTCCCGGCACCCAGCTCAGGACTTCCGGCAGCCCGTCACCGCGCTGGAGAGCCATCGGCAAAAAGCCGGCAAGGGCAACAATGGCGCTGGCCCGCAACAGGGTGATCCAGTTGGCGGCCCCCAGGGTAGGGAAAGGCTGATCTTCTTCACCAGGCCGATGGTTGCTCCCCAGATGACGAAACAGCTGGCGCTGCAGATGGACCGCCACCGCCAGGCCGGGCAGCAGCATCAGAGCGGCGGCCGGATGCTGTAGAAAGAGCGGCCGGCTGAGGAAAATGGTCAACAACCAGGGGGAGAACAAGAGCGCAGCCGCCAGCCACGACTGATGCCGCAGGCCTAACGGCACCACCCTCCCCTCGCCCTTTCTCTGGTTATCTTCTGCCCGGCGACTCCTGACGTGGTTTTCTCTGTTTGTCATTCCAGCAGATTCGACTTTTCGATGGGCCTATCAGGCGGTGGCCAGAAAATCATTGGCCGTGATCGGAGTTTTGGATTTCAACGTGGCAGACTGAAATCTGTCGTTCGGCGTGCGGAATTTTATGGAGCATTCGGTCCAAATAGATAGGAAATATGTGGGCTTATAACGTTGGCGCTCAGCGGCGCGGTTTCTCAGCGTCCGCTTGAGCGTTTTGTTGGGAATTTTGAATATCCCATACAATAGTATCGGAACTAAAGTCTTGTTCGTGTGGCCATATAATGCCATGATGGGCAGGACGAACGAGACGAAAATAAGATTTGTCAGTGAGTTCCTTAAAAGCACTGCCATGCAAATAGGGTTTCACGTCAAAAATTCCTGAAATTCCACTACTTGTGAGAATTTCTATTCGATAGTCATTGAGTGGATTGGCTTTTATGATTTTGTCCATTTCCATCTCCTCTCTTATTTTAATGGATCAATCTTAAAAACAGGTTCTCCTGCAACAGCCAACTTCCAGTCAGCCATCAGATCTTCCTTAAAAGAAATATAGGTACACCATACCTATTCATCCACTCTCTTCTTTCGCCCGGCTTTCCGTCGTTTCACTGCTCGCATCAAAGACATCTCAAGCGATTCCAGAAAGGAATCCGATCCTAATGCTCGGCCCGTGCGCTCATGGCCGCGAATCATGTTCGCATCCTCTTCGTCCGTGTCCCTTAGAAACAGCTTCCAGTCTCCAACCATCTGTAGAAGAGGAGAGATCTTCACTAAAATATCGTCGGCGCCATCGGCATGCGCCTTCGCGCTGCTCCACTTCCAGGCGTACGGATCAGGAGTGAGATTCGCCCGAACGGGATTCATCTCGATGTATCGGGCGGCGGCAAGAAGATACGCCTCATCCATCGGGAACGAGGAAAATCGTCCCTGCCATAGATGACCGGTCCATTTCTGCCGGCGATTGATCATGACGGAGTAGCGGCGATGTGCCTCGCCAATCGCCATACGCAAACCCTCTTCCGTCTCCGGCACGGCAATGAGATGGGTGTGATTCGGCATCAGGCAATAACACCAAACCGAGACATTGAACTTTCCGCACCACTCAGCCATCAGGGCCAAGTATGCCTGGTAGTCTTCATCACAGAAAAATGTTTGCATTCGCCGATTTCCACGCTGGGTCACGTGGTGCGGAATGCCTGGGGCGGTTATACGAGCAATTCTGGGCATGGGACGATCATACTGTTAGTGATGGTCATCGTCAAGGACGAAATGAGTATGGTGTCCCCATATTTATGCGAATACTTGAAATGTCCGAATTGTCATCTACGCAGTTCCCTTTGCGTGAACTGCCATCCTCTCGAAAAAAAAATTCCATTTCTCTCTTGACTCGAATTGAAAATAATTGTATTTATTGATATCAATAGATTCAATTCTATCAATTAAACCAAATGGAGGCCTGTCAATGAGCAAAACCATCACGGTTGAGGATGTAACCTTCGGACGCTTGGAAAAACATGCAAAAGGATTTGATACTCCGGCAAATGTAATAATGAGACTGCTCGATTACTACGAGACTAACGAAGGAATTGAGTATGACAATGCTGAATTGAGCATTCCCGAGACTCCGACCAATCTAGAAGTGATTTTTCATCCGGAAGACGAGCGAGTTTTCAAAACAAAACTCATTGAAAACAAAAAGGCATGGATTTTATTATACAAAACTGGTGGGTCAATCTCGCTTCATGAATGGAATGCGAAAATGTTCACAGAAATGTCGAATCTCAGAGGCAACCTTCAATCTGGCTATCTTCGGAACTGGAAATCGAGAAAGATTTTCAAGGCCGAAATTGCCATTGAAAAGGACGACTTGATCGGAAAGCCTACTCCGTCCTGACGAGATTCTTTACAACGCAACTGAAATCTGTGAAACTAGAGCATTGCCGTTCCATGGAACGTCTCGAAAATTGATCTTGCCGAAATGGCATCAATAATGAGGACTGAGCGATGGGGACCGAGCCTAGTAGTGCCTACTTGAAATTATCAATTTCTTTTCGACTATCCAGATTTCTTGGCGACATCGGAGAAACTCATTCAAATCTATACGCCGAATATCGTACACTAAAGGAAGAACTGCAGAGCTACGAATCAACGGCATTAAATCTGGATCGATTAATTTCTTACAGAGAAACTATCAATAAGCTACGTAATGTGTTGAGAGAGTTGAACGGCTTACAAGAAGAAATTTATTTCATTCCAGGAACAACAGACCATGAAACGGAGCTATTGAGATATTTCAAAGATACGTATCCACTTTTAGAAGAGACTTCGGAGCTGAATACAACAAATACGAGTATCCTTTGTGTAAACGAAATCTTTGCACGCGCGATTTCAAGAAGTTATCCTCAATCAATGCTCATTCGAGACGAAGAAAATGATAAATGGGGGGTTCAGGGAATATCAATTCGAGAATTAAACTCAGCTATTA
>JANOIV010000223.1:0-13398 GCA_031407875.1 Desulfobulbaceae bacterium
ATTGCGGCCACGGAGGAGAGATTGACCACAGCCCGTCCGGGGACACCGCGCATCAACGGCAGGCAGTGGTGATAGAGCAGCCATTTGGCGGTCAGCGTTGTCGAGATTTCCAGATCCCATTGGCCGGCATTGTGGGCATGGTCATAGCTGCCGTGCACGACGGGCATGCCGCCACGCTCGATATTGTTGATGAGGAAATCCAGGCCGCCGAATTGTTCTCTAACGGCCTCGGTCAGGGCAATAACATCGTCTTGTAGGCGCAGATCAACCGGCATGGCGAGAATAGGGGTGCCTCGTTGGCCAAACTCCGCCAGCATCTCCTGATTCGATTCCGGCCAGTCGTGATAAGGCAGGACCAGGACCGCCCCAGTTTCTGCGAAACGCCGGGCGATGGCCCGGCCGATGGGGCGTGATGCCCCCGGAATAAGTACCGTCTTTCCCGGTAAACGCATGAGATTTCCTTTTCTTAACAAATCGATGCAAGGACAGATGCAACCCGGAAAGGGATATCTCTGTCACTGCGGATCTGGCAGTCTTTTTTAGGTACAGGCGGATTGATCCTTGGCCTTGAGATAGGAAAGGTGAGTCGCTCCTGATCAGCCCGACAGCTCGCATCTCCGGCCAGGGTACTGATAACCGGGCCGAGTTGGGCCTGGAGCCAAGGATCAAGGTCCTTTTTCAGGGAATAGTACATCCAGACGCCGCCACGCCTGTCATGCAGCCAGCCGCTTTTCTTCAGATAGGCCAGGTGACGGGAGACCGTCGACTGCGGCATGTCGAGGGCATGCATCAGATCGCAGACACAGAGCTCGGATTTCCCTTGCTGCAGCATGAGCAGGCGCAATCTGGTTTCATCGGCGAGAGATTTGAAGATGTTCACAACTGTTTTCATTTTTTCTTCTTACTTCAGCATTGCAATCCAGTCAACGCCGACACGCCTTTTGCGGTATATCTTGCCGCAATCTGAGGGCTGTTACTTTTTGAAAAACCAATTTTTTGGAGATATGCGGATATCCGGGTAGCAAGCGATAACCGTCAAGCGGGAGCCTCGGTGTCTCCTGATGAAAATACTGTCAGCCGGAAAACCCTCTGGGAGAAAAAAATAACGCCTACCAACTTGACTTTTAGCAGGCATGCTAAACAATCAGTAATAGTTCGACCATGTCGTTCCGAATTCTTATCGCGGTCTTTGTGTCTCAATGTTGGGAGCACTTCAGAAAACGGATTGCAAAGTACGGGAGAATAGTAAATATTCAATTAATCTAGATGATTATCGATCACCTGCAAGCCAGGTTGTTGAGCTCAAAGCACTCATCTGACCACTTTTTAAGTGGCTGTGTTTATGGGCTAATAATTTCTTGGCGTAATATGATTTCCGCTTCCTGAAGTGACTCCAAAAACTATCACTTTTGACCTCTCCCCTTGCAACCCAAAACAGAAGGTGAGACCACAGAATGAGAGACTATGAAGTATCTCAGGGAGGTGTGTATGGCGAAAAAACTCATATCGAAGCTATTTCTTCCGCTGGTCGTGGTGCTGCTCGTTTCCGCTGGAATAACCCACGCTCAGTTTCCGGGGATTAGTGCAACTTTTTTTGCGCAGGGATTTTCGCAGCCGGTCCATATTGCACATGCCGGCGACGGAAGCGGGAGGATTTTTGTAGTCGAAAAAGCAGGACGCATAAAAATCATACGCAACGAAACGGTCATTGCAGCCCCGTTTCTTGACATTACCGCAAGGGTTAATGCACTTGGCGAAGGCGGTCTCCTGAGCGTGGCGTTTCCCCTCGATAATGCGCCGAACAGAGGATATTTCTTTGTCTATTACACTGACCTCTCCGGCAGTATCCAGGTCTCGAAGTTTCTCATTACTGACGATGCTGACAGGGCAGATGAAGCAAGTGAGATAAAAATCATGACGATTCCTCATCCTGTCTTCTCCAATCATTTCGGAGGGCAGATTGCTTTCGGTCCGGATGGCTTTCTGTACATCGGCACCGGTGACGGGGGCGGTGGAGGAGATCCGCTCAACAATGCCCAGAATCAGCTGAGTTTTCTGGGGAAACTGCTGCGAATTGATGTTGAAGGACCCGGATGCGTGGAGCAGTCACCTCCGGTATCCGGGGCGAACTACTGCATTCCAGCTGACAATCCGTTTGTTGCATCCCTGGGCATACTCCCCGAAATATGGGCATTGGGACTGAGAAACCCGTTCAGGTTCTCTTTCGACCGTATCACCGGAGCTCTCTATATTGGAGACGTCGGTCAATCCAGCAGGGAGGAGATTGATTTTCAGGAGCCCCTGAGTCCCGGAGGGCAGAACTACGGTTGGGACATTCTGGAAGGATCGATATGCTTCAGCCCCACAACAGGCTGCATTCCTCCGCCGGATTTTGTTCCTCCCGTGACCGAGTATGACCATACATTGGGATGTTCCGTGACCGGCGGGCACGTTTATCGAGGCCCGGATGCAGCCTTGGCCGCCCTGCAGGGAATCTATCTTTTCGGGGACTTCTGCAGCGGACGCATCTGGGGAGCGCGGAATGCAGGCGGACTATCGGAAAGCGCCGTCCTGCTCTCCTCAGAGCAGGCTATCACAACGTTCGGCGAGGATGAAGTGGGGAATATTTATCTATCGAATTTCTTTACAGGGCAGCTTTTTAGGATCGATGCCGTACCCGTAACGACTACCAAAATAAGCGTCTTCGCTCTGGGCACCTGGTATCTGGACATAAACGGTACCGGTGCGTGGGAGGCACTCCCCGAGGATGAAACACGATTTTTCGGCTTCCCCGGAGCTCTTCCTGTTTCAGGAGACTGGACCGGAGACGGCATGAAAAAGATCGGCGTTTACGCCAATGGATTATGGTATCTGGATATGAACAACAGCGGTATCTGGGACGGAGAGCCGACGGACCGTATAGCGCACTACGGCTTCCCCGGAGCGATTCCGATTGTGGGCGACTGGAGCGGCAGTGGAACAACAAAGCTCGGGGTCTATGCGGACGGCATCTGGTACCTGGACATCAGCGGCAATTTCGCATGGGACGGAGAGCCGACGGACCGTATAGCGCACTACGGCTTCTCCGGAGCGATTCCTGCTGCGGGTGACTGGAGCGGCAGTGGAACAACAAAGCTCGGGGTCTATGCGGATGGATTTTGGTATTTTGACGTGAGCGGCAATTTTGCATGGGACGGAGAGCCGACAGATAAACGCGCTCATTTCGGTTTTCCGGGAGCGGTGCCGGTTGTGCGCCAATAGACTGCTCAAAAGGGCTCGAGTTAATTTCCGGGAGAAAATACCTCTCGTAATGGACAAAAGGCCACCGGTGCTGGCGGCCTTTTGTCCATCCACAGGGTGTTTTATCTGCTCTCTCCTCATGCTGTTCCTCATGTTGCATTTTTCGTTAAGGCCTCAAAACCGGTGATGACATCAAACAGTTCCTCGTCGATGCTGCTCTGCCGCAGGCGGTGGAACCTTCCGTCCAGATCTTCAAGCAATTCTTCAATATTTTTTTTCAGCGCGCTGCATTGCCGCCAGGCGACTGTCACGAATGAGCGCCCGCAAAGTCTGGGTGCCACCGCCTAAAACCTCGGGGAGTTGGGACGTCGGCCAGGCAAAGTCAGCCAGATCGCGCCGCCAGGTTTCATCAAGAGGCAGCAGGCGCTGGCTGGCCGGTGTATAGACCACATCTGGCCGGGGGCGGTTGAAAAAAAGGTACAGCTCACTGAGCGCATTTTTTTCTCTGAGATTTTCGCTTTCAACGAGAATTCGCCCAACGAGAGGGGTAATGGCCTTGACGGAGTTCGGCACGGAGAAAAAACCCAGCATGGACAGACCTTCGTCCGCTAAACGTGCATGAACGCGCCAGCACCTGCTTTGTCGGCGTCAGGTTTTTTGATTTCCGGCATCGGTGTACTTTCGCGCAGGCAGACACTCAAGCCCAGCTCCACGGTGTGAGAGTAATCATCAGCCAAGGCACTCACCGCTTTCTCGTATTATCCTATACTGGCTGCAGCCAGGGCCTTCATTGAGCGAACGACGGACTGCAGGTCCCGGGGACGCGAGAGATTGGCTAGGGTATCGCTCACAGCTTCTCCTTCAGTGCTGAAGGGGAGGATGCTGTCGGTGTCGGTGTTTCGGGTTGGAATCTGGCGTGATGCCCCCGGAATAAGTACCGTCTTTCCCTGTAAACGCATGAGATTCCCTCTTTCTTCACATATCGGTTGCAAGGACAGTTTCGACCTTGAAGTCAATAGATCTGCCTCTGCGGATCTGGCAGCCCTTTTCAGGCACAGGCGGATTGATCCTTGATCTTGAGATAGGAGGAAAGTCGCTCCTGATCAGCCCGACTGTCCGCGTCTCCGGCCAAGGTACTGATAACCAGGACGAGCTGGGCCTGGAGAAAGGGATCAAGGTCCCTTTTCAGGGAATAGTACATCCAGACCCCACCCCGTCTGTCATGCAGCCAGCCGTTTTTCTTCAGGTAGGCCAGGTGGCGGGAGACGGTAGATTGGGGCATGTCGAGGGCATGCATCAGATCGCAGACGCAGCGTTCAGCCCGACTCTGCAGGAGCAGGAGCAGGCGCAGCCTGGTCTCATCGGCCAGGGATTTGAAGATATTGACAGTTGTTTTCATCCTCTCTTTTTAATCCACCAGCGCATCGCAGTCAACTGCAACGAAATACCACATTGCATCAACTTGCTTTATCTGTTCATGCGGATATAATGATAAAAGCTTATTCGTTTTTGATGGTAAGCGTTCATAAACTTGGCAGTTTAACCTTTTGCATGGAGGTGCCTATGAGGATGACTATTGCTGTAATACTGATTCTCTTGTTCGGGGGAGTTGCCTTTGCCGTTGTGGGTGGAGGTGAACTTACCATGAAAAACGAGGGAGGAAACGTTGTTTTCAGTCATGAGGCCCATGTCAGAACTGCGGGTATGCAATGCCGGGAATGCCATACCAAGATCTATCTCAACACCGAGAAACACACGAGTGCAACTATGAAGGAGATGGAAAATGGCAAATCCTGCGGTACCTGTCATGACGGCACGGCGGCCTTCAGTGTCCAGGAAAACTGCGAAAAGTGTCACACTCAAGAACAAGCGAAATAGGGGAGGAAACCAATGATCAACGAAGATATTCTGGTTGTCATGCAGAACGATCTCGAACGGGCAGTGAAGAAACCGGCCAAGGATCGACGCTGGGCCATGCTGCTCGATCTGCGCAAATGTGTTGGGTGCCATGCCTGCACCGTCGGCTGTGTCTCGGAAAACAAGTTGCCTCCCAAAATGCACTATCGGCCAGTCTATGAATATGAGCAAGGAACCTACCCACAGGTCTCTCGTACCTTCCTGCCCCGGCCGTGCATGCAGTGCGATAATCCGCCCTGTGTCGAAGCCTGTCCGGTGAAAGGATCTGATGGCGCCACCTGGAAGGAGACCGAAGGTCTGGGCGCCGGTATTGTCCCTATCAACTATGAACAGTGCATCGGCTGTGGCCAGTGTGTCGACGCCTGCCCCTATCATGCCCGCACCATGGATGAGGGGACCTTCCACTCTGCCGGGACTCCAGCCCTGCAGAAATATGAGATCATGCCCTGCTACGAGTATGGCAAGAAATGGTCACGCTCAGATAAAAACCAGCCAGTCGGCAGTGCCCGGAAATGTCATTTCTGTCTGCACCGTCTGGCCGTCGGTCAACTGCCGGTCTGTATCACCACCTGTATCGGCCGGACCGGTTATTTCGGCGATGAAAATGATCCGCAGAGTCTCATCGCCCAGGTGAAGAAGGCCAATATCGTGCAAATCCTCAAAGCGGAGAAGGGGACAGCACCGCGTGTATACTATATTGCCAACGAAAAGCTGGAGGTGCTCTATGACAAATAATACTACGACCGGTGTCTCCCGCCGCGATTTCCTCAAAACCACCGCGATGGCCGGCTGCACTGCCCTTGTTGTTTCACAGTTTGATTTTGCCAAGGATCTGATTGCCCGAGTCGAGGCAGGCGAGTTGACCGAGGCCGAGGCCTATGAACTTCTGCAGGCCGAAAATACCCTGTATTCGGCTTGTCTCAACTGTAATACCGGTTGCGGCATCAAGGTGAAGATCATCGACGGGGTGGCCGTGAAGATTGACGGCAATCCCTACAACCCCTTCAACCTCCATCCCCACCTGGAGATGAAGGTTACGCCCGAATCGGCGGCCAAAGTCGATGGTGGGCTGTGTCCGAAAGGTCAGGCCGGCCATCAGGGGGCCTACGATCCCTACCGGATCACCAGGGTTTTGAAACGGGCCGGGAAGCGGGGCGAAAACAAATGGCAGAGTATCCCCTTCCAACAGGCCATCGATGAGATCGTCGACGGCGGCAAGCTCTTCAAGCGCGTGCCCGGCGAAGAAAATCGGCAGGTTGCCGGCATGAAGGAACTGTATGCCTTAAAGGACAAAAAAATCTTTGAGGCGATGGAGAAGGACCTTGCTCTCCTGCGCAAGAAAAAACCGGAGGAACGTCAGAAGGCAATTGCGGAATTCAAGACCAAACATGCGGCCAACCTTGGCACCCTGATCGATCCGGATCATCCCGACTTCGGACCGAAGAACAATCAGTTTGTCTATTTCTGGGGTCGCAAGAAGGGCGGGCGCTCGAATTTTGCCGCCGCCTTTACCGGTGCCTACGGCACCGCCAACACCCACGGCCATACCACCGTCTGCCAGGGTTCGCTGTACTTTGCCTGCAAGGCCATGAGCGAGCAGTATGTCGGCAACACCTTCAAGGACGGCCAGAAATTCTACTGGCAGGCCGATCAGGAGAACAGTGAGTACATCCTCTTTGTCGGGGCCAATCTCTTTGACGGCAACTACGGCCCCACCAACCGCACCATGCGCATGACCCAGCGGTTGGCCGACGGTCAGTTGAAAATGACGGTTGTCGATCCCCGCTTTACCAAGCTGGCATCCAAGGCCCAGCGCTGGGTGCCGATTAATCCGGGAGCCGATGCTGCCTTCGCCATGGGCATGACCCGCTGGATCCTTGAGAATAAGAAATTCGATGCGCAATTCCTGGCCTGCTGCAATATGGCCGCGGCCAAAGCCGCCAAGGAGCTGAGCTGGAGCAATGCCGCTTGGCTCGTCAAGGTCGATAAGGACGGCAAGCCGGGTAAATTCCTGCGGGCCCAGGAAATCGGGCTGAAGGCCGCGGAAAAGCGGCTCGATGAAAAAGGCAAGGAATACGATTTCGAGTACCTGGTCACCATGAAGGACGGCAAGCCGCTAGCCTTCGATCCGAACGATGAAAAAGTGGCCGTGGTCGGTGAGCTGTTCACCGACAGCGACGTCATCGATAGTGATGGCAAAGAGGTAAAGGTCAAGAGCAGTCTGCAGTTGATGCTGGAAGTCAGCCGGGAAAAAACCCTTGCTGAATACGCCGAGCTCTGCGGAATTGAAGCCGCGACCATCGAGGCGGTGGCCGGAGAATTTACCAGCCATGGCAAAAAAGCCTGTGTCGATGTGCACCGGGGAGCGGCCCAGCATACCAACGGCTTTTATAACATCTCGTCGCTCATGAATCTCAATCTCCTGATCGGCAACTTTGATTGGAAGGGCGGCATGATCGCCGCCTCCACCTACAATATCGACGGCACCAGCAAGAGCACCGACCAGCAGCCGTTCAAATTCAATGAGATCGGCCCCAAACCGCTGAAGGTCTTTGGCACCTCCATCATCCGGCACGGCATGAAATACGAGGAATCAACCCTCTTCCAGGGCAAGGAATCCTATCCGGCCAAGCGCAACTGGTGGCCGCTTTCTTCCGATGTCTATGAGGAGATCCTGCCTTCTATCGCCGACGCCTACCCGTATTCAGCCAAGGTGGCAATCTCGTATATGGGGGCACCCACCTATTCCCTGCCTGCCGGCCAGACCCAGATCGCGGCAGTGATGGATCTGGAGAAGCTGCCGCTCTATATCGCCAGTGATATTCTGATCGGCCCGACATCGATGTATGCCGATTATATCATCCCGGATCTGCATTATCTTGAGCGCTGGGAATTCCAGGGGTCGCATCCCAATATGCCGGTCAAGGCCCAGCCGGTGCGGCAGCCGGTCATTGCCTCGTCAAACGAGGTGGTGACGGTCTTTGGTCAGGAACAACCGATTTGTTTTGAAACTCTCTGGCTGGCCCTGGCCGAGAAACTTGGTTTGAAGGGCTTTGGCAAGGATGGTTTTGGTCCGGGCCAGGATTTCACCAGACCGGACGATCTCTATATCCGCATGGTGGCCAACATCGCACTCGACGGCAAGGAACCGGTGGCCGATGCCTCTGCGGCGGAGATCGAACTGTTCAAACTGTCGCGGCGCCATCTGCCGAAAAATGTCTTCGATATTGATCGCTGGCAGAAGATTACCGGTCCGGCCTGGCCCAAGGTGGTGACCGTCCTCAATCGGGGCGGGCGCTTCGGCAGTCAATCGTCTACCTACAAGGATGATCATGTCGCTAACAAATACGGCAAGCTGATCAACCTCTATCAGGAGAAGACGGCTGGCTGTAAGGATGCCTTCACCGGCAAATCCTTCTATGGCCTTGCCCGGTTTGTGCCGATTGCCGATACCATGGGCAAAGCGCCGAAGGAGCTCTCCGAGGGCTATCCGCTCCATCTCATCACCCAGCGCGATATCCTGCATACCAAGTCCCGAACTATCACCATGCCCTACCTGACCGATCTGATGCCGGAAAACGGCATCATCCTGCACACCAGCGACGCCAAGAAACTGGGGGTGAAGACCGGAGGTCTGGTCAAGCTGGTGTCGGCCACCAACCCGGACGGTGTCTGGGACTTGAAGAACGGCAGGATAAAGCCGATGATGGGCAGGGTCCAGGTGACCGAGACCATCCGTCCCGGGGTCATTACCTTTACCCTGGGGCATGGCCATTGGAGTGCCGGGGCTGAAGATGTGACCATTGACGGCAAGGTGGTAAAAGGCGATAAACGCCGGGCTACCGGCGTGCACGCCAATGCCGCCATGTGGATTGATCCTTATCTGAAAAATACCTGTATGATCGATAAGGTGGGAGGCAGTGTGTCGTTCTATGACACCATGGTGAAGCTGATCAAGGTTTAATGGCTTGGATCTTAAAAGGAAAAAAGGGGGTTGCTGGCGGCCCCCTTTTTTTATGGCCTCAGAATTATGCAAATTCAGAAGAATATCAACATAAACAGATTGTTACTTTGACTGTACTGCTCTTTCGAGCTTTCTCTGATATTCCTCATGATGGTAGTTCAGCTACTCTCTAGCGGTGTTGACATATCCGCCTGAGCGGATTAATAATAGTTGTACTAGGCTTCATTCTCTTCAATGGGCGCCATGCCTCCGGATCCATTCCGCCAAATCCATCTTCATCGAGGTTCACAATGACCGCTGCCGTAAAAAAACTCTTGTTCATCGACCGGTTTCTCACCCTGTGGATTTTTGCCGCCATGCTGACAGGTGTTTTTGGCGGCTATTTCTTTCACGGTATCACCAGGTTTATCAACGCCTTTCAGGTCGGGACCACCAATATTCCCATTGCCATAGGCCTGATCATGATGATGTATCCGCCGCTCGCCAAAGTCAAATATGAAGAACTTGGTCAGGTATTCAGGAACGGCAGGGTCCTGACCCTTTCCCTCGTCCAGAACTGGCTGATCGGGCCGGTGCTGATGTTCTTTCTGGCTATCATCTTTCTCTCGGACCACCATGAATATATGGTCGGCCTCATCCTGATCGGTCTGGCCCGTTGTATCGCCATGGTAATCGTCTGGAATGACCTGGCCGATGGTGACACCGAGTACTGTGCCGGTCTGGTGGCCTTCAACTCGATCTTTCAGGTCCTGTTTTTTTCGATCTATGCCTGGATCTTCATCACCATCCTGCCGCGCTGGTTCGGCCTTGAGGGGGTGGCGGTCGATGTCTCGATCGGCGATATCGCCAAATCAGTTTTTATCTACCTCGGTATTCCTTTCCTTGCCGGGATGCTGACCCGGTTCATCGGTCTGAAGATCAAAGGGAAACAGTGGTATGAAGAGGTTTTTGTACCGAAAATCAGCCCATTGACCCTGATTTTCCTGCTCTTCACCATCCTGGTGATGTTCTCCCTGAAGGGTGAGTACATCGTCCAGTTGCCCTTTGATGTGCTGCGTATCGCCATCCCGCTGACCATCTATTTTCTGGTGATGTTTGCCGTCTCATTCTTCCTGTCCATGAAAGCCGGTGCCACCTATGAACAGACCACCACCCTCAGCTTCACCGCCGCCTCCAATAATTTCGAACTGGCCATAGCGGTTGCCATCGCCGTTTTCGGCATCGATTCAGGTGTGGCCTTTGCCGCGGTTATCGGCCCGCTGGTCGAGGTGCCGGTCCTGATCGCCCTGGTGAATGTGGCCCTCAGACTGAAGGGCCGGTACTTTCCCCATGAACAGCGCTCCCTCTCAGGGGTGTGTCATGTGCGGGTGAAGGACTGACCTGTCTCTAGTGGAGTGCAAGGGAGATTTTGCTGGAATAACGAGCACATCAGCGGCTCTCAGCCGGAGGAGAAGAAACGTATGTTGCTTTCAGGCTATACCATGGAAATTTTCCGCTCGAAATGTAATGCCGGTGCCCGGACGTTGCATTGCTATGCCCACCTAACGATGATGTCAGCGAGGTCCTGCCCTACCTGAACACCGTGCTTGGCGGTTTCACCTACACTCGGGAGCCGCCGTCCCTGACCCTGAAGAACTCCGGCAAGCTTATCACTATCCATGCCAGAATGATCGCCGTGAATGCCCTCAAGGATGAAGACGAGGCGCAAAAAGATCGTCGCCTGGCTGCAGCGCGAGATCAACAGCACCTGGGAGCAGCGCGGGGAAATTGAGCCAAGCGTTGAAGGCGCCAAACAACCGGCCCTGATTGAAGTCCTCAAACTCCTGCCGAGGACCAACTGTAAAGAATGTGGGGAACCGACCTGCATGGTCTTTGCCGTCCGCGTGATCGAAGGAGCCAAAGACCACAACGACTGCCCGTCTCTGCAGGAAGAAAAAAAAGAGGTGCTGGCGAAGTATCTCTCCCCGTTTCACTTCGAATAATTTCCATTCAAATCCAAGCGACAACGTTACAGGTTAGGCTTTGTGTTTGCTGTCAGCCCGCAAGTTACCCCGCAAGTCGCGCGGTTTCCTGAAATTCTTCAGGGCGAGATGGCGCGAGGAGAAATTATGGAAAAACTTGGGCTAAGGGACAGAAAACACTTCAGTCAAGAATATCTGGCAGCGCGCCATGGCAAATGGCTTTATCGAAATGACCATCCCCGAAAAACCCAACGCCGTTTGCAGAAATTCGTGAGATAGGGCGTGGCTTTTCAGAAGCTGTTTGTCAGAACCCAAGAGATGTTCAGGAAAATCTCTTATCTGTTATCTGGTTTTCAGGTTATGATGTAGTGGAATTAGTGCGCCACGAGGCCGCACGAAAGATGAGGGTAGGTCCCTCGGAGTCGGCTTGCAGGAGCAGGCTTCAAACCACCTTAAGCTGCTGTGGTAAAGAGCCATGGTGGTGAGCGTTAAGGAAAAGGTCCAGCGGACTGGATCAGGTATGGGTCATGGAGACGAATGACAATGAACCACTGATGAGGTGTCGAAACTACAAGGTGTCGTCGAAACTGGGAACTATTTCCATCCCAGGATAAGTTCGGGGGGAGCCTGTTTATTGCCCGAGCGATGACCGGCATAAAGATGGCGTGAACATGATCTTGGCTTTCGTGGGGAACGTGGGAACCTGTCGTTCCGATGCCAAGGGAGAAATCCAAGTGGAGGACCCATGAGGATGAGAGTGCCGATGCGGAGCACAGGGGCGGATTACCTCGTAGTAGTGATGAAGCCGCTGTAATGGAGGTGGAGCGAAGGGGGTAACATGTCCGAGATTACGAATTGGTCAACCAGAAATGGGAGGAACCTACGAGTATTGCAAATCCCGTTGAGGTGGGAGGACATGAGGAGCCGGATGAGCCGAGAGGTTCACGTCCGGATCTGAGAGGGCCTGGGGGTGCGATTCCCCCGGGCTACTCGACTCTTGACTTTTGGTCGCTCAAGAGAGGGATTGGAAACATCGCTTATCTTTTTGTCTGAAAGAAATGATGCGTTGTAACCGTCAACGGGTCGGCATCATGAAAGTTACCGAAAATTGATGGCATCGTAAAAAGCCCGATCTCCTTCGTTGTAGGTTTTTGGCAGGTTCTCGACATACTATATGTATAGTCGAGAACCTGCCAAAAACACTACGCCTCGGATATCGAAATTTTTATCTAGCCATCTGTGATCTCCGTGGCGACTTGTTACGAGTTTATCAAAATTGGTATTAATGTTATCAGCAACGTTTTAAGGTTTCACAGATGGAAGAATAGAGCGTCAACTTTCGCCTCTTCGCCCAGACGCTGAGAGATGGCGGTAAGCGCCTGATCCTCCGTAGCGAAGATGTTCTGTTCCCCAATAAGGTTGTAAAGCCCAGTGGCGCGCATCACATCAAGAATCTGCTTCTTCAGCCCGGAAAAGACGAGTTCCACGCCCGACTCGCGCAGCTGCGCCACCAGATGGTGGATCATCTCCTCACCCGAAGAATCGATATAGTTAATGGCGTCGCCAACTACCAGAAGATATTTCGCCTTTTTGTGTTCCGCAACCGAAGCCAGGACGGCATCCTCAAAGTGAGAAATGTTGGCGAAATACAGCGAGCCGTCAAATCGAATGGCGGTCACCAGCGCCGAGGTTGTCAGGTCGGGATTGACCTTGATGTCCCGCAGGGTACCGTCATCATGGCGACCGAGGACGGCAACGCGTGGAGCCATGGAGCGGTAGAGATAGAGCCCGATGGACAGGGCAGTGCCGATCATGATGCCCTTGTCCAGATGAGGCGCAGCCAGCAGGGTGACTACGAAGGTGACCAGAGCCACGACGCCGTCGGGGCGGCTGGCCTTCCAGGTATGCTTGAGGGCCTGGGGGGTGACCAGGCCGGTGACCGCCAGCAGAATAATCACCGCCAGTACCGCCTTGGGCAGATGGTAGAGGAAGGGCGTGAGAAACAGCAGGGTGGCAGCGACGAAAATCCCGTTGAAAACCATGGCAAAACCGGTCTTGGCACCGGCCTGCATGTTGATGGCCGAGCCGGTGAAGGAACCGCAGGCCGGATAGGCCTGAAATAAGGAGCCGCCGATGTTGGCCAAGCCCTGGCCGATCAGTTCCTGGTTGGGGTCAATGCGTTGTTTGTTCTTGCTGGCCATCGCCTTGGCCATGGAAATGGATTCCATGAAGGCCACCAGGGAGATGATCAGAGCCGCAGTCAGCAGTTGCAACACGGCATCGAGGCTGAAAGTGGGCAGGCGGAACGAGGGCAGG
>JANOIV010000257.1:0-13723 GCA_031407875.1 Desulfobulbaceae bacterium
CTCTCTTCAGACTTATCAAAATCCTGAGATGTGACAGGAGTGGGGTCATCCATGTGGTCAGGCTGTTCCAACACCTCCGGGGACTCATCTACTACTTCCGTCAGTGATTCTACAGCAGGCCTCTCGTCGGTAAGGGATGGAGCGGGAGATTCCCGGGCAAGAGGCGGTATGGGCTCTTGTTGCGCAACACCCATAGATATCTCTTCATCTGCCTGACACCTGAATGCTTCCTGACATTTTGGACACCTGATCTTTCTGCCGATATACGAATCATCAACTGAGCCTTTCACCCCGCAATGGGGACAATGCATTTTCATCGCCAAACCTCCCGATAGGACCTGTGCCCAGGCTACGATTTTCGTGTTAACAATTGACTCAGGCTATTGGCAAGACATGTTGCAATCGACCTCTGTTTTCAGGCAGGCAGACATATCCGGCAGTACAGTTTTGCTTCATTTTCTTCAAGATAGGCATGACTCAGAGTAAAACCACAGACAGAACAGGTCCCCAGTTCCGGTGCAGGAATCTTCTCCTGTGCCTGAACTAGCCGGGATGCCGAAATTTCTCTAGGCACCGGCTGGTCGAGGCCAACCGGAACCGCACTTCCCGGCAGATAGACTGCTGCGATTTCCTGAGACGTCGTCACAGTGGATAAGATATTTGCCTCAATCATCCTGAAAACTTTCTGGCATTGAGGACAACGTACTTTTTTCTCCACCAAGGCGTCATCCGCAGTCCCCTTCAACTCACAATGGGGACAAATTACTTTCATTAACCAACCTCCCGAAATAGTCGATAGCGCTCTAAGCCGTTCAAATAAAACGGCTATACCATTTAAATGGCAAGAACGGCATAAGGAACCGTAACGAAATGGTCAGAAATGTAATGGTTATTTCGTACCGGCTCCTAAATTGTTTTCATGCTTTAAAAATTGCATATTTATCGTATTATTAAATAGCAGAGTCAGCAAATAAAATACATATTTTAATTTTTCTCTCTCTTACCGTCAAATGGACATCCTTCTCATTGCTGCCATGTCCGCCAACCGGGTCATTGGACGACAAGGCCAAACTCCCTGGCATATCCCGGAAGAATTGGGGTTTTTCAAGGCCACGACCATGGGCCATGCCCTGATTATGGGCCGCAAAACCTTTGCCTCACTTTCTGCCCCCCTGACAGGACGAGAGAATATCGTCCTCAGCCGGGATCCGTCTTTTGCACCGTCCGGTGCAACACGGGCAGCAACATTTGAGGAAGCCCTTCAACTCTGTCGCGGGAAAAAGATGGTCTTTGTCATCGGTGGCGAACAGATATTCGCCTTGGCAATGCCTCTTGCGACAGGCCTCATCCTCTCCGTTCTCGATCACGAGGTCGATGGCGACGCCTTTTTCCCGGAATTCAGTTGTGCGGAGTTTCAAGAAATATCCCGGAAACGGCAGGTCGGCGCAGAAGCCTCCTTCACCGTCATCACCTACCGCCGCACTTCTTCCTGAACGCCGAAGAGAGAAATCCCATTTTCAAGCATTTTTTTCGGAGATAGAGAATGCATACCGCCCAGTAGACCGGTTAGGTTTCAACGATGGCGCAGAAGCCCCGAAACATGATGTTGGAGGCCAGGCTGAAGGACTGTACGGCCTTGACGCCAGGCCGGCGCCCGTGATGACGATGCCGAGTTTGATGTAGAGTTCAGGTTGGGGCGGTCGAGCGCTACACAATCAATAGGTATGAGAAATACAATGTATGCCACCAGGCCGTATATTGCTCTATTGGGGGGGGAGGGATGCCATGAGTGCCTTGGGTTTCTCTCCGGCAGCCGATCTCTGAGAAAACGCCAAGATTGCGGGACAGCTTCAGAGCAAGTGCTGTTTTCAGAGGCACATGCCCAAGTTGGTGGAGATACCGGCGTTCGGAGCTTTCTGTTGTCTCAGGTGGCTGGAAGGGTAAAAGTTGCGAGATTGCGGGCCTGGTATGAGACTTTTCCGATCTCCCAGAAAAGCCTCAGATCAGGCCGGGATGCTCGCTGATTTCGTCCTCAATCCGATCAGGATCGACAGCATTGTAACGGATGATATTCTGCAGATGGAACAGGCTTTCGGGGTCGATGCGGGTGAATCGCACACTGACGGTCTCCCTATCACAACGGGCGATCTCGCCGAAGACCTCCACACCCAACTCAGAATCAGTTGGCTCGAGAGGGAGCCATAACCGGCAGGCAGCACCAGCCTCCAGGTCTTCTGCCGTTTTAAAAAGGCAGCCTCCGACACTGAGATTGTCCACCTGCGAAAAGGAATAGACGTGATCATGCACTGTCAATTCCGCTGCCATGTTAAAACCGATACGGCTGAACCGTCTTTTTTCCGTCGACATCTCTCGTTTTCCTCTCTCGATACCCCAGTTGGATGACGGATATCCACCGTCAGATGACAAAGTATATCCTGAAAAGCTGCAAAGAGCAAAAGCCGCCGAAATTTTTCGCCATAAAAAGAGCGGCCTTTTTCAGAATTCCAGACGAGAGAATACCCAGCTTGACCGATACGCCCGTCCCGATTTCATCTGAAGAGAAAAAATCTTTCAAATCTTCTCAAAAACACGCTACAAAGAAAAGAACAGGCCATTTTCTTCCCTGTCGCCTCAAGCGGCGGAAAAACCTCTTTAACAAAGGTATTCACATGCGCACCCACTTCCTTCGTTGTAGGTATCATCTGCTCCTGACCTTGATCATATGCATCGGTATCACCTCAAATGATGCAATGGCCGAAGACAAATACCCCCTGTCACTGGGTCAGGCGGTGTATGTACCAGCCTATTCCCACATCTATATTGGCGACCGGGAGCATCCTTTCTACCTCACTGTTACACTCAGTATCAGAAATACTGACCCAGGCACCCCCCTCACCCTGGCCACTGCGGATTATTTTGATTCAAGCGGCAAATTCCTGAAAAAATATGTGGCTACCCCTGTCATCCTCGGGCCTTTTTCTTCAGTCCGGTATCTCGTCAACGAGTCAGATAAAACCGGGGGATCAGGTGCCAGTTTCCTGGTCAGGTGGTCAGCGACCAAACCGATCAACCAACCCATTATCGAATCGATCATGATCGGCACCCAGAGTCAGCAGGGCATTTCCTTCACCTCCCGAGGTCAGGTTATTATCGAAGGAGCGAAGTAAGGATGACAATTGACCGGACATGAATTGTATAGCCACTACCTCGGTTTTTAAATCATTGCAGTTGGACTCTCTGCCCGTTGATTTTCACCTGCCTGGCTCTTACCCTATGGAGAGGAGAAGGAGCGGTTGAAGCGGGATATGTATAGCCATCCGCCCTCTCTGCACAGCTGTTTCCCCGGGCTGAACGCCCTCCCTTATACCGGCATGCAGTATTCATCCGGCATGTGTTCGGTCCGGGGATTCCTTCCTGACTCTTACACATGGAGGCCTGTCATGCGCTCACTCATCACCCTCATTTTTCTTTTCTGCACAGCCATCATTGCCTCTGCTGCAACCGGCCAACGGATAGGCTATACTGTGAACGGCACGGAGTACGAAGGCTACCTCATCAGCCCGTCACTGAACGCGCCCCTCGTTCTCCTGGTCCACGACTGGGACGGCCTCACAGATTACGAGATCAAAAGGTCGGAGATGCTGGCCGATCTGGGTTATGCTGTATTTGCTGCCGACCTCTTTGGCAAAGGAATCCGTCCCACTACCATGGAGGACAAAAAGAAGCTGACAGGCGATTTGTATCAGAACAGAGCAAAGATGCGTGAGCTCCTGGCAGCAGCTCTTGCCACGGCCCGGGAAAATGGCATTAAGAACCCTCAAGCGGTGGCCGTCGGCTACTGCTTCGGCGGGGCGGCGGTCCTGGAAATGGCCCGCTCCGGGGCCGACCTCAAAGGTTTTATCGCCTTCCATGGGGGCTTGGTCACACCGGCTGGACAGGATTACGGCAAGACCAAAGGGCAGGTCCTGATCCTCCATGGTACAGCAGACGAGAGCGTCAGCATGAATGATTTCGCGCTCCTGGCTCAGGATCTGGAAAAGGCCCACGTCCCGCATGAAATGATCGCCTACAGTGGGGCACCCCATGCCTTCACAGTCTTCGGCTCCGACCGTTATCGAGAGGATGCCGACAAAAAATCCTGGCGGCGTTTCACCGAGTTTCTGACGGATACCCTGCACTGAGAAGACAGGGCTGAAGATGTTCATGTGCCGATCCAGTGCCAGGCGATTGGCACATGACATTTCCTTGTAAAAAACGTGCCCTCTTTACAAAACACCTGATGATGAGGGAAAGTAGCCGCTGCTTTTCAAAACTCCTCCTCTCCATGATTGAAATCCCGACGGGCCTTCCCTGATGGCAATCCTCCAACACCTTCCTTTTATAGGGATATATCCTCATCGATGGCGACAGTTCCACCATAGTCGTTCAGACCATTTCGTCTCATGACCTTTTGACCGCTTTTCCCATGCAGATACTTAATCTCAGACATCCGGCACTGCAGATCTCCTCGTTTTCCACAGCGCCCGGCGAATCTTGGTGCCTTTATGGGGCTGACGATTCGGGGATAGAAGAGTTTTTCGCACTCCTCGCGGGCGAACTCGATAAGCCGGTTGCGGACTTCCTCACCCTCCCGGCCGACCCCGGAATCATCTCATTCAAGGTCCGGCAGGATATTTATGAGGAGGAACTCCGTCTCGACGGCAGCAACTACCTTGACCGTATCGATCCCGGCACCCCGGCAGCGGCATTTCTGCCACCCGGCAGCGCACAATCGCCCCTTGTCCGGGCCTTTGCCATGGGCGATTCCCTGCACAAAGGCTATCGACAGCTCAGCTCAGGCCAGAGCCGAAAACTCATTCTCCTGCGTGAGATCCTCAAGGGTACAACCGAGATTATACTCCAAAATCCCTACGATGGTCTGGATGAGGACGGCTGCCGGGAACTCGACAAGGCCCTCGTTACCCTCCAGGGGCACGGAGTACAGATACTTGTCACTGTCAACAATCGTTGTGACATTCCGTTCTGGTGCAGCCACCTGGCATTTCTCTCGCAGGGCCGGATTCTTCGGCAGGGCGGGAAGGAGGCTATACTGAAGGAACTCGATGATCGTCTCATAACCTCCGCGGGCCTTTTCCATTTCGATATCCCGCAAGTTGCAGAAACAGCAGCCAGCGGCATGAAGATGACTGAGCTTGTCCTCCTTCGGGATGGCTTTGCCGGGTTTGGCGAAAAACTCCTCTTCCAACATCTCGATCTCCTTATCGAAGAGGGCCGTCACACCCTGATCACCGGCCCGAACGGCTGCGGTAAATCAACCCTTCTGCATATCATCACCGGCGACAATCCCAAATGCTATGCCAATGATCTGCATATCTTCGGGATCAAGCGGGGCAGCGGCGAATCGATCTGGGAGCTGAAACGGCATATGGGTATTGTCTCAGCGGAGATTCACCGCAGCCATCACATCCCCGGTACGGCCGTACAAATTGTGCTCTCCGGCCTTTTTGACTCCATCGGTCTGTATCGTGACCCAACTGCCGCCCAACAGAAGAAGGCCGGACAATGGCTGGAGTGGACCGGCCTTGCGAGCAAGGCCTCTCAACCCTTTCGCCGCCTGAGTTTTGCCGAGCAGAGCCTGGTCCTGATCGCCCGTGCCCTCATCAAACTCCCACGACTGTTGATCCTCGACGAACCGACCCAAGGGCTGGATGAGGCAAACCGCCAGGGACTACTCGGATTTCTGGCAATGATTGCCGAATACCGGATAAGCACCATCCTTTATGTCAGCCATAGAAAAGACGAGCATCAACCTTTCTTTCGCCAACACATCAAGCTGGAAACCTATGGACCAGAAGGCATGCTCCGGCATTGACCTGCCGCTCAAGACCTTGCTGTCAACAACTTTTTCATGGTATCATTAAGACAAAGCATCACGAGTCGTAGTTAATCACCGGCCAAATATGCACCTGTCTTCTTCCCCCGGGGTGTCCCATGAAAAATATTTTTCGTACCGTCTTAGCGTTGCTTATTCTCTACTCTTCTCTCGCATCCTGCTCCAGTGATCAGGATAAAAAAGAGAATGGCATAATCGAGCAGGGAACGGACAAGATGACAAACGAGGCCGTCAAGGCGATCAAAACTCCTCTGGATCAGGCCAAAATAGCCGCCGAACAGGAAAACAGCCATATCAAGCAGGTTGAAGATCAGATGCAAAAACAGTAGATTATTCTATCAGTCTTTCTCAGTAAGCAACATTTTGCCAACAACCTCCCGCCTTATCCAAGTGACTGCCCGATCTTCCCAACAGTCTATTGTCATCTGTGCCCCTCTTTTTTTCTAAAATCTGTATCTGTTCTTCCACCACTCAGGAGTGGTAGATTGATGCCCTGAAATCCGCAAGATCTTTGTCCCTGCGGCCTGAAATGAACAAACTCTCTTGCGGCACAACACATCGGGGTAGCACAATGCAGAATCTTCTCTTCTATACGGCAACGGTTTGTATCTGGGGCTCGACCTGGATCGCCATCAAATTCCAACTCGGGACAGTCGATCCGATGCTCTCGGTCGGTTATCGTTTCAGTCTGGCTGCCGCCCTCCTTCTGCTCTGGTGCAGGACATGCAGACTGTCGATGCGTTTCTCGCTCGGCGAACACGGTTTCATGGCCCTCCAGGGCATATTCCTCTTTTCCCTGAACTACCTGCTCTTTTATCTCGCGGAACTGCAGCTCACGAGTGGCCTCGCTGCCGTTATATTCTCCACCATCCTCCTGATGAACATGGTGAATGGCGCGATTTTTCTCAGATCGCCGCTCGATAAAAAGGTGCTTGCCGGTGCTTTTCTGGGGATTTTCGGCATACTCCTGGTCTTTAGACCGGAAATCACCTCCTTTTCGATGGACAATGAGGGCCTGCGCGGCATTCTTCTCTGTCTGCTTGCCACTTTTTCCGCCTCGCTCGGCAACATTCTCTCAGCCCGCAACCAGAAAAACCGGTTGCCGATCATCCAAACCAACGCCTTTGGCATGGGCTACGGTGCACTCCTGATGCTGATTGCCGCCTGGTTGACCGGCAAACCCTTTACCATCGAGACCACCATCCTCTATATCGGCTCCCTCTTCTATCTGGCGATTTTCGGCTCGATCATCGCCTTCGGCTGCTATCTGTCTCTCATCGGTAACATCGGCACGGATCGAGCGGCATACTCCACCCTGCTCTTCCCCCTCGTTGCTCTGGCTATCTCCACCGTCTGGGAAGGATACCACTGGACCGGGTCAGCCGTGGCCGGCATTGTCCTGATCCTTTCCGGCAATTTCCTCATGCTGCAGCGCGGCAAAAGGGTCCGCCCCCTTGACAGGGGAGTCCCTTTCTGGCATCGTTTGCCCCTCCTCCAGAAGGCACACAGACACCAGAACCCCTGAAAATGAAAGGAGACCACAGAGATGATCACCGTCATTGCCTCAATTGTCGTTAAAGTCGAACAAAAAAAGGAATTCATCGAGCTGTTCAAGGCCAACGTCCAGGCCGTGCGCAATGAAACCGGCTGTATCGAGTATTACCCCACTGTCGACCTTGACACAGGACTGCCGCCGCAAACCATTGATGCCACTGTGGTGACCATAATAGAAAAATGGCACAGCGTGGCGGCCCTGAAAGATCATCTCGTCGCCCCGCATATGCGCGCATATCAGGAGCGGGTGAAAGATATGGTGACAGGCGTCACCGTCAAAGTCCTGCAGACAGTCTGACCATTTTGTCTGTTATACAGCCTTCTTGGTGAGAGATGGGGCAACCTCATCGGCACGTATCGCCTCCTCGCCGACACCGAGATGATCGGCTCTGGCTTGCCCGACAGGGACGGAAGGGGGCCTGTCTCTGTTCCGTCTGCGCCGGGGCTTTTCTCCTGGCCCAGACCGGTCTGCTGAAAGGCAGAAAAGCGACGACTCACTGGAATCTCGCTGACAGTTTCGCTACACGGTTCCCGGATATCCTCCTGAAACGGGAAAGGATGCTTATCGATGAGGGCGATTGTATCACCGCCGGTGGGGTATCCGCCTATATGGATCTTTCTCTCTACCTGACGGCCAGATTCGGTTCACCTGAACTTGCCACCTCGCTCTCCAAACTCCTCCTCATCGATCCCTCCCGGCATCTGCAATCCCCCTACCGGACCTGCAGTTTTATAAAAAATCATGGTGATACAGCGATACTTGCGGTACAGAAATGGCTTGAGGAAAATTATGCCAAGCCAACCACCATCCACGAACTGGCGGACAAAGCCGGACTTGGTGAGCGGACATTCATGCGGAGGTTTAAAAAGGCGACAGGAGACACGCCTCTGGAATATTTGCAGCAACTACGGATTGAGGGGGCAAGAAAACTGCTTGAAACAACATCCGAGACCGTCGAGGGGATCACGTTCAAGTCAGGTTATGAGGATATAAGTTCATTCAGAAAGCTCTTTAAAAACCAAACCGGTCTCTCGCCTTCCGCCTATCGGCAAAAATTCTCCTGTTTCGTGTGATTGCAGTCGAGGGCCAAAACAGAGGACAAAAAAAGGAGGGTCTACAGCCAGACCCTCCTTTTTAAGTTATTTTCTGAGAATGTGTTGCTTGCCTCACCCTGCCATTTTCAAGCCTTTCTCGACATTGCGGGCTATGACCTTAGGGCCCTGATAATGCCGGAAGATATCCCGCGGACACTTGGCCACGCAGACCTCTTCACAACTCGGACCGTAGGCGATGCAGGCCTTATGGTCAATCTTGATGTTGTTGTTCTCATAAGATACCACCTTGCCGGGACAGACCTTGACGCAGATCTTGCAGGCGATACAGCCAACCTCACAGACAGCCTTCACCTTATTGCCCATATCCATCGTCGAGCAGGGCACATAAACCCTGGCCTTCAAGGTCTGTAACTCGATGATTTTCTTCGGACAGGTCCGCACGCATACCCCGCAGCTCACGCACTTGTCGGGATTGACCACCGGAAAATTCTCCACCATGTCGATGGCATCAAAGGGGCAGACTTCGGCACATTCCCCGAGACCGATGCAGGCATACTGGCACTTGGACGGTCCGCCAAAACCAAGATTGGCTGCGGTGCAGGAGGCGAAACCGATATACTCGTGCTTGTGGCTGACCCTCCCTTCAACCCGTGAACAGCGGACCAGAGCAATCTGATCCTCTACCGCCGTCATTTTTTTTCCTGTCAGCTCAGCCACCAGCGCCGCCACCCGTTCCTTTCCCGGGAAGCAGAGGTCGGGCGGAACATCCGGGTCGCTGACAACCGCAATGGCATATCCCTCGCAACCGGGATAACCACATCCACCGCACTGGGCCAGAGGAAGGGACTCAAGGACCTCTTCGATCAGGGGGTTGGTCTCGACCGCAAATTTGTGGGCCGCAATCGCCAGGCCAATACCGAAAAACAGGCCGATACATCCCAGCAGAACCACTCCACCTATTGCAATTTTTATTAATGCCGGATCCATAATTCTCGTTACTCTCGCATTACATCCGTTTGTATGTTCAGGACTTGATCTTCGATCAGAAAAGCTGCAGACCGGAGAAGCCTAGGAAGGCCATGGCAAACTGACCCGCAACAATAAAGGAAATCGGCAGCCCTTTGAAGGTCGGCGGGATATTGGCAAGGTCCAACCGCTCGCGTACCGAGCTCATGAGGTAGAGCGCCAGCAGGAAGCCGCCACCCGCCCCGAGGGCAAGCATAAATGTTTCAACAACATTGTAATTATTATTTGCCATCATCAGAGGCACGGCAATAATAACACAGTTGGCGATTACCAGCACAAGATACACGCCAAAGGAATTAAAGAGAACAGGATTGACCTTGCGCAGGATGGTATCGACCGCCTGTACCGTCAGGGATACCAAGCCGATAAAGACCACAATCTGCAGGAAATTCAAGTCATAGGGAATGAGGATGAACTGATAGAAGAACCAGCTCATGATCGCCGAAACCACCATGACGATAGTGAAGACGACGCCCATACCCTTTGCTGTGGTTTTTCTCTTCGATGTCCCGAAAAAAACACAGAGTCCGAGATACTTGGTAAAGACGAAATTGTTGACCAGAAGGGCCGAAATCAGGATCGACAGCAGATAGCCCAGATAGGATTTCTTCACCTGAACGCTCGCCTTCTCCTTTCCGTCAATATCTCGGATTGCCACAACGTGTGTTTTGGCGGTGTTCAGAGGCTCGGCAAAATGCAACCTGGCCCGCAGGCCGTCCGGTGAGAGAACGATCTCGCTCAGCACCAGTTTGATATCCGGATCGGACTCCTCAAAAACCATATAGGTGCGGATATTTTTGGCTGCATCTTTGTCAAGAGGTGCGGCAAAGGTGAGCAGTATTTCATTCTTCCCGCCAAATTTCTGCTGGCTTATCAGCTCTGCAGCCCAGACGCAGGTCGGTAGCAGGATGAGCAGGACTGCAATGGTACAATATTTCAGTTGTCTGCCAAACATGGTTTCATCCCCTTTTTGCTCGTTTGTAGAAAAGTTCAACCCAGTTGAAGAAGGCCATCATCAGGCCTACGACAAAGAAACCAGCGCTGGGCAGGATGAAAAACAGGAGTGGCTTGAAGCCGAGGACATCATATCCGAGAATCGCCCCGGAACCGAGAAGCTCACGGACCAGACCGATCACCATCATGCCGACGAGAAAGCCAAGTCCCATGCCGAGACCGTCCCAGAAGGAATCATTCGCCGATTCCTTGCAGGCAAACATCTCCAGTCGCATGGTGATAATGGCAAAGGCGACGATGAGCTTGACGAAGATGCCCATCTTGGCATAGGCCTCAGGCATGTAGGCGGCCAAGGCCAGATCGATGACCGTCACCCAGGTGGCGATGGTCAGGGTATAGGTAGGGATGCGGATACGCGGGTGGATCTTGTTCTTGAACAGCGATATGGTCACGCTGGAGAAGACCTGCACAAAAAGGACGGCGACCCCCAGCATGAACCCGTTCATCACTGTGGTCGAGATCCCCACCGCCGGGCACATCGACAGGGCCAGCTTGAAGATCGGATTCTCGCTCAGGATGCCGCGTGTGATCAGCTGCAAGCTTGTTTTATCGTTTGCCACGTGTATTCCCTCTCAATAAATTAGAAAGCAACCGCTATCTTCTGTTTCACAAGCACCGAATCCAGAATATTCAAGCGATAGGCAAATTTCTTGCCAATGCCCTTCACCCCGTTGTTCACCGAACGGCTTGAGATAGTGGCACCTGTCAGGGCATAGATATCATAATCAACATACTGTTTCAAGATTTCCGCCGCATCCGACTCGGCCACATTGCTTTCCAGGGCCTGGTAATACTCATCCGGGATCGGTTCTTTCACGACCTCCAATTTCTTCAGCGTCTCAAAAGACTTGCCCTTAAACTGGTTTTTGAAATACTTCTGCTTGATCTCGGCACCAAGTCCTGGGTCTTCTTCATGTTCGAGGATCTCAAGGCCGAGGATGCTGAATTGCGGATCAAGGGCCAGCATCACCCCGATAAAGGTCTTGAAACCGGTAAATTTGCCGTCGAGAAGATAGGCCACCCGCTTTCCGTTCTCGGTGACGACAATGGTCTGATCGGCAAAGGCGATGTCCTTGCCGGCCCCGACGACCTTTCGGATAACCTTATCGCGCTCCTCTTTCTCGCGGACCACGGCCTCGTTGATCTGCACAGGCTTGTTCTCGAGCATTTTCCCTTCCAGATCGATGGTCACAAAGATAAAGCCCTCCTTCCCCGGCAAAAGATAACCGATGGACTGGCCATCCGCGCTTGAGACGATATAGCGGTATATCTCATGCAGAGTCATGCTCTCCGGGATCGGTTTCTGGTCCGAATAGCCGAGCAGGGCGTACCTGACCTTCTGTTCGTTGACATGCTGGTTATGTTTCTTGGCCTTGTTGGTGACGAGAAAGGCTACACCCATCACCGTGGCGGCAAGCATACAGGAAAGGGTCAGACGGATGATGATGGTCAATATGTCTTTCATCGGCCACCTCCCAACGGCGGAGCAAAGCGCCGTGGTTTGAACCAGCCGTCAAGTACAGGGCTCAGTGGATTCATAAGCAGGATGGCATAACATATCCCTTCAGGGTATCCGCCCTTAAGCCGGATCATTACCGTCAGGACCCCGATCCCCACTCCGTAGACAAGCTGTGAGATCTTGTTGGTCGGGCAGGTCACATAATCGTTGGCCATAAAGAAGGCCCCGAGCAAGGCGCCGCCGGAGAGTATCGCCAAGAGGGGATCGCCGCTGAAATAGCTCTCACCGCCAAAAATCCAGGACAACAAGGCGATAGATCCCAGAACCGATACAGGGATATGCCAGGTGATATAGCCCCGGTAGAGGAGATAGAGGCCGCCGAGAACCAGCAGAAAACCGGAGGTCTCGCCGATACAGCCCGGCCGCCAGCCAAGAAAGAAGGTCCCGTAAAGGCTTGCACCGGAACCGAAAAGTTCGGTAAAGGCGGCCATTCCCTGTTCCTTCATAACCGCCAGCGGGGTGGCTGTGGTTACCGCATTGACAGAATCACCCAGATAGGAAAAGATGGCCATATCCTTCAAGGGCGGCAGCCAGGCCGAGGTCATGGCCACCGGAAACGACGCCAGGAGAAAAGATCGGCCAAGAAGCGCGGGATTGAAGATATTGTAGCCTATTCCGCCCAGGATGTGCTTGCCGATATAGATTGCCATGACTGCCCCGAGGATCGGCAACAGCGGCGAGACACCAGGCGGAATGACAAAGGCCAGCAGCATTCCGGTGATCACGGCACTGCCGTCCCTGACCGTAACCCGCCTACCCAGCAGCTTCTGACTGACGGCCTCGACCGCCACACAGCTCATCACCGAAACAGCGGTGATGAGCAAGACCTGAATACCGAAAACGAAAACAGACAAGAGCAGCGGCGGTATCAGGCAGGCCACGACGGTCCACATGATTTTTTCAACCGACTCATGGCTCTTCACATGGGGAGAAATGGAAACCTTCCATTCTCTCAGTGTGGGAGATGACTGGTTTTCTGGTGCTTGCGGTTCGATGGCGTATCTCCTTCAGAAACGTTGTTAAAACAAAAGGATCCGTGTGTGGTGAGCACGGAGACCTCAGGACTAGACAGTTCTCTATCTCTTGGCTTTCATCTTTGCAAGGCGGACAAACTGGACCAGCGGCCTTTTCGCCGGACAGACATAGGCACAACTGCCGCACTCAAAGCACTCGAAGACTCCGAACTGAGCGGTATCTTCCGGTCGATTAGCCTCGACATAGATCCCGATTTCCTTGGGCTCGAGCCCCATGGGACAAGCCTCCAGGCACCAGCCACAGCGAATGCACGGTGAATGAGGGGTCGTATCGACCTCCTCTTCGGTGAGAAACAACACGGCCGATGTGGTCTTGGTCACCGGGATATCAAGATTTGAGACGGCAAAACCCATCATCGGGCCGCCCATGATGACCTTTGCCAGACCGGGTTTAAGGCCGCCCAGATAGTTGACGATATCACCAATCTTCGTCCCGACTTTGACAAGCAGGTTGGCCGGTCTGGCGATGCCTTTGCCGGCAATGGTGACCACCTTTTCATAGAGGGGCTTGCCAAATACCACCGCATCACGGATAGCACGGGCCGTCGAGACATTGTGGACCACGACTCCCATGGCCGAGGGCAGGGCCATGGCCGGCACCTTGCGTCCGGTGATGGCCTGGATGAG
>JANOIV010000107.1:0-31150 GCA_031407875.1 Desulfobulbaceae bacterium
CAACATGCTTTTGCCAGTATTGCTCCTTGGCCAATTTCTCTGTCGATTCTGTGTACTTCATCCATGCCTCCTTGAAAATGGTTCGGCATAGTGAAGCATATCTCTCGACTCAGCGGAAGATGGGGTTTTTTAGACGCTTACCACTCATTGGTGAATATACAGGATAGGCCCTCCCTTCCGTTTCAGCATCGGCCAAAGAAACAACCTCTCGCTGAACGCAAAAAGGCCCACAGGAACATCCTGCGGGCCTTTTATATTGGACTATGTATTGAGTGGACTATTTCTTCTGTACCTTCTCTGCCTTCTCGATGGAACGCAAGTCAACCTCAAACACCAGAACTGCTCCCGGTTCGATCACAGGCGGAGCACCGTTATCACCATAAGCGAGATCGGCAGGGATAACCACCCGGAATTTCGAGCCGACATGCATCAGCTGCAGGGCCTCGCCCCAACCGGGGATGACCTGGCCAACCCCAAAGACAGCAGGCTCGCCCCGCTTGATGGAGTTGTCAAATTCCGTGCCATCAACCAAGGTGCCGATATAATCAACCTTGACAGTATCCGTCGCCTTCGGCAGAGCTCCGTCACCTTTCTTCAGGACCTCGTACTGCAGGCCGCTCTTGGTCACAACAACGCCTTTTTTCTTCTTGTTTTTTTCAAGAAAGGCAAGGCCGAGTTTCTTATTTTTTTCCTGCATGACCTTCATCTTTTCGGCCTGGCGGGCCTGCATCTTTTCGGCAAATTCCTTCTGAACCGTAGCAATTTCCTCTTCGGTCAATTGCTTTTTCGATCCGGCATAGGCATCCTGGATTCCTTTCATCAGGACATCGAGACTAATATCATCTCCCATCCCTTTGAAATACGTCCCGACATCAAGCCCCATGCTGTAACTCAGTTTCTCCTGAAAGGTCTTCAGGTTCCCTTCCGTCTTAGGTTTCTCTGCAGCGCCGAGAAAAGCCGGGCCACACAGCAGACTGACGATAACCAGCGCAATAATTCTCTTCATTTTTCCACTCCTTTTTTTGTTATCTTACACATCTGTATACTCACTTATTAGCTGCCTTTCTCTCCTCCATCGACAACACTGTTTGGCAGGCAGGCTGCCTGTGTGGATAATACCGCTGTCGAATCTATCCTTATACCGTATTTACCGTAAAAAAACACGGGATCAATACATATCCATTGAATATTCCTCAGATCACAGACACGTCGATTGATGAGGGCGGTAAACCAAACAGACCGGGAGGCAAGGAGGGAGGCCATCAGAAGATGACTACGGTGATTCCCGGATTTTTTATTTTGAGATTTTTATCACGACCTATCTGGGGATATCGGCGAATAAGTGCCTTGGCCGGGCCTGCTTTGCTGCTGTACTCCTCACCCGGGATGTAATCGCAGATTTCTTTTTTGAGCCGCATATAATCGAGGGCCTTTCGGCACTCTTCCCGGATTACGCCTCCTTGGCCACTGGAACCGTAGCCGTGGATCAGGGTGAGCAGATGTACACCTTCACGTCTGGCTGTGCCAATTTCAAGTGTCAGTCGGCGCAGGGCAGTTTCTGCAGAGGGCCGTCCCCGTTCAAGGTTGACGGTTTTTTGGCGGAAAAGGGTTTTCGGCGGAAAATGACCCTGCTGTTCATTTGCACAGAACCTGCAGGTCAGGCTCCCCGTCTCGATTTCATTGCCACAGACATGACAGAGAGTCATTGTCGGGCCTCAAAACGACATCTGGTTTGTTGCTCTGTCTTCTTCCCAGCGTTGCACACGCATACTCTCCTCCCGGTGTTACAGTCTTCTCACGGAGATCACATTCTCCATCTGCCGGAGATGCTGCATAATTAGCTGCAGGTGATCAAGATTTTCGACTTCCAGGGAAATAGTCAGATCGGCGGTATCCGCCGCTGTGACATGGGCTGCCACCTCGACGATATTGGCCTTGTCGGCACTGATGGCTGAACTGACACCGGCAAAGATACCCCTTCTGTTTTCAGCGCTGACATGGATTCCGACCTTATAGTGTTTATCCTCAAGACCGGCCCAGGAGACGTCAATCCAGCGCTGAGGATCGGTGCTCAGGAGATTGACACAGTCTGCCTTATGTACCGAGACTCCGCGTCCGGTGGTGATAAACCCGACAATACCGTCACCCGGCACTGGGTTACAGCACTGGCTGATTTTCACCAGCATCCCGTCAATGCCATCAATACTGATCCCGGTTTTTCCAGGCTCTTTCTCTGTTGACTGCTGGTTGACCAGGCGGGCGGCCAATTCTTCAGGCGCCAGGTCGGAGATCTCATTCTCCTTCTCCTGCTGGAGTTCTGGCGGCTGCAGGGCCTTGATCAGACTCTGGACGGTAATGCCGCCACTGCCCACCTTGATCAACATATCATCCAGGGAGTTGCAGCGGAGATGTTTGAGCAGCAGGCGGATATGACCGCTCTTGATCATCTTCTTGAGACTAGTATTGTTGTTCTTGATCTCCCGCTCACAGATCTCACGCCCCAACTTGAGGGCCTTCTCTTTTTCTTCCCGCCTCAGCCAGTTGCGGATCCTTGCCTTGGCCCTGCTGGTTTTCACCAGATCGAGCCAGCCGCGGCGCGGACGCTGGTTCGGCGAGGTGATGATCTCGACGATATCGCCGATCTGCAGCTGGTATTTGAGGGGCACCAGACGTCCGTTGATCTTGGCACCGACACAGTGATCCCCGACCTCGGTGTGCACGGCATAGGCAAAATCAATCGGGCAACTGCCAAGAGGAAATTCCTTGACCTGGCCACCCGGGGTCAGGGCATAGACATCGGGCTCATACAGCTCGCCCTTGACGCTGTCAAGGAACTCGCGCGGATCCTCAACCTCATGCAGAGACTTGACGAGTTTTTTGAGTTCCCGGAAGAGTCGGGCATCGTTCTGGTTGACCTTTTGCCCTTCCTTATAAGCCCAGTGGGCGGCAACACCTTCCTGAGCCACCCGATCCATCTGTTCGGTGCGGATCTGGATCTCGATGAAATGCCCGCGCGGGCCCACCACGGTGGTGTGCATCGACTGATAATTGTTGGCCTTGGGGCTCGAAATGAAGTCCTTGATCCGCCCGGGCACCGGTGCCCAATCGGCATGGATGAGACCGAGGGCCTCATAGCATTCGTTGACCGTTTCAACGATTATGCGAAAGGCCACTTTATCATACACCCGTTCGAGAGGGATGTTCTGCTCTATCAATTTTTTATAGATCGAATACAGATGCTTGGGCCTGCCGATAATACGCATTGCCGAGATATTGTTTTCGGCCAGCTTATCATGCAGAATGGTGATCACCTCATTGACGTACTGCTGCCGTTCATCAAGAGAGTCTTCGAGCTTGCCGGCCAGATCGGCATATTCCTGGGGATAGAGAAATTTGAAGGCCAGATCTTCCAACTCCCGCTTGAGCCAGTCTATGCCGATACGACTGGCCAGAGGGGCATAGAGATCCATGGTCTCCCGGGCCATCTCAATCTGGGTCTCCCGATCTACCATGTCGAGGAGAAACATATCCTGCAGTCTATCCACCAGTTTTACCAGGAGGACCCGGATGTCCGCGGCGATGGCCAGCAGCATCTTGCGTACGTTCTCGGCCTGACTTGTCAGCTTGCTGTCATACTGCACTTCGGTAATCCGGGTCGAGCCTGCAACAATCGCCGCGACGTCCTTGCCGAATTTCTCCTGCAATTCCTCAACGGTAAAGCCATCTTTCAGCACCCCGTGCAGCATGCCGGCCAAAACCGTATCCAGATCAAGGTGCATGGAGGCCAGCATTGAAGCAACTTCCAGGGCGTGAATAAGATACGGTTCCCCGGAGAAATGCCGTTTACCGGCGTGAGCCTTGACGACAACACTCCAGGCCTCGTCGATCAGCGAGAGATCGACACCGTGCAGATAATTGGCAGCCAGGACCTTCAGGCCCCGGGGGTTGATCATTGACCCATATGGCATACGAGCAGTCACCTTTTTTCTATTTCACTGTCTCGGCGGCTATTCCTGCGAGCAGTTCAGCTATGAGACGATCAGGAGACAGTTCTTGAGTCTCGCCGGTCTTGCGATTGCGAAGTTCAACGATGCCGTTTAGGGCAAATTTTTTGCCGACGGTAATCCTGAACGGCATACCCAGGAGATCGGCGTCCTTGAATTTCGCCCCAGGCCGTTCATCCCGGTCATCAAGAAGCACGTCTACTCCCTCCCTCAGCAGATCCGTATACAGCCCTTCCGCTGCCGCGGTGATCTTTTCGTCTTTGGGAT
Source organism: Desulfobulbaceae bacterium (assembly GCA_031407875.1). Lineage (GTDB taxonomy): Bacteria > Desulfobacterota > Desulfobulbia > Desulfobulbales > Desulfocapsaceae > Desulfoprunum. The sequence goes on from JANOIV010000107.1 coordinate 4,272, forward strand.
CGAGGTTGAGAATAATGGCCTGGTAGGGGGCGAGGGGTACAGGAAAGATGATGCCGCTCTCGTCGTGATTCTGCTCAATGGCCGCAGCGACTACCCGGCTGACCCCTATACCGTAGCAGCCCATGACAAAGGGTTTTTCCAGGCCATCCTTGTCCTGGAAGACCGCCTGCATTTTTTCGGAATAGAAGGTTCCCAGTTTGAAGATATGCCCGACCTCGATACCCTCGGTGAGGTCGAGCCTGCCGCCACAGACAGGACAGGGATCGTCGGAGCTGATCTTGCGCAGGTCGGCGACAGCCTCCACCCCAAAATCCCGCTCATAGTTGACATTTTTCAAGTGTTGGTTTTTCTCGTTGGCACCGGTCACAAAATTGCGCATCAGTACAACTTCCTGATCGGCTACAAGCCGGATGGCGATGCCTACCGGCCCCAGATAGCCGGTCGGAACCCCGGTTGCAGTGAAGGTCTGTTTATCGTCGGCCAGCACTACATCCGCCACCTTCAGGAGATTTTTCAGTTTGACCACCTCGACTTCTCGATCTCCCCGAACCAGGACGGCGACAGGCTGGCCGTCGGCCAGATAAACCAGGGTCTTGACCAATCCCGCAGGCTCGATTCCGAGAAACTCACAGACGGCCTCGACCTTGCGCTTGCCGGGCGTCTCGATCTTCTCCAGATCGGCCATGGCCTCGGGACTGCCAGGATCGGCGACCTGCACCTCGGCCTTTTCGATATTTGCGGCATACTCGCAGGCCGTGCAGATAACGATGGTATCCTCACCCGTCTTGGCCAGGACCATGAACTCATGGGAAAAATTGCCGCCAATCGCCCCGGAATCGGCCTGCACCGCCCGAAAGCTCAGACCACAGCGACTGAAGATGCGCTTATAGGCCTCAAACATCTTCTTGTAGCTGACCTCCGCCTGTTCATCGCTGACATCAAACGAATAGGCATCCTTCATGAGAAATTCCCTTCCCCGCATCAGACCGAAGCGCGGCCTGACCTCATCCCGGAATTTGGTCTGGATCTGATAGAGATTGATCGGCAGATCACGGTAGGAATGCAACTCTCTTCTAATGATATCGGTGATGACCTCCTCATGGGTCGGCCCCAGACAGGATTCGCGGTCATGCCGGTCTTTGAAGCGGAGCAGTTCCGGCCCGTACTTTTCATAGCGGCCCGTCTCGATCCACAGGTCCGCCGGCTGCACCATCGGCATGAGCAGTTCCTGGGCTCCGGCCCGGTTCATCTCCTCCCGGACGATTCTCTCAACCCTGCGCAAAGCCGCCAGTCCATAGGGCAGGTAGCTGTAGACGCCCGAAGTGAGCTTTCGCATGAACCCGGCCCGCAGCATAAGACGGTGACTGATCACCTCGGCCTCGGCAGGGGTCTCTTTTAATGTCGGCAACAGCATCTGTGAGTAACGCATAGAGCATCTCGTAATAAATAGATTTATTGTGATTAATCCGGCAATTCCCGTCCTCCCCTGTCAGGCCTAAAAAAACGGTGCCATCGGGGATATGGAGCAGTTTTTCAGAATTTTTGCCTCTCATCTTCCATCTTTTGTAGTTCGCTGAGAAAAACCTCAAGCAGCTGATTTTCAGGGATTTTTTTGTAGAGCTCGCCTTTTTTGAAGATTATCCCGACCCCATGGCCGCCGGCGATGCCGATATCGGCCTCTCGAGCCTCACCCGGTCCATTCACCGCACAGCCCATGACGGCAACCTTGAGGGGAGTTTTCATGGTCTGGACATACTGTTCGACCTTTTCCGCAAGACTAAAGAGATCGATTCGGGTCCGGCCGCAGGTCGGGCAGGAGATCAGTTCCGGTCCGCGTTCACGGATCTTCAGGGAGCGAAGCAGCTCATATGCCACCCGCATCTCTTCGACCGGATCGCGGGTCAGGGATATCCGGAAGGTGTCGCCGATCCCCTGACTCAATAAGATCCCTAGCGCCACACTGGATTTGACGGTTCCGGCAATAAGACCACCGGCCTCTGTGACTCCCAGGTGCAGAGGGTAGTCAGTGAGTTTTGAGAGTCTCTGATAGCCGCCCACCGTGGTCAGGACATCCGAGGATTTTATCGAGATCTTCATCTCATGAAAACCTAGGTCTTCTATGAGGCGGACATTGCGCAGGGCGCTTTCGATGAGCGATTGGGGGTTCTCTGCGGTTGGATAGCCATAGGTCTTCAGGAGATCCTTCTCAATCGAGCCGCTGTTGACCCCGACCCGGATAGGCACCCTGTGCAGTTTGGCCGCTGCCACGACCCGGGCCAGTTTTCCGCTGCCGCCGAGATTGCCGGGATTGATCCGGATGGCCTGGGCCCCATTCTCCATGGCGGCAACCGCCAGACGGGAATCAAAGTGAATATCGGCGATGAGCGGGATGGAGATGGCATCACGGATGGCCCGCAAGGCACTTGCGGCCTCCAGGTCAGGTACCGCAAGCCTGATGAGTTCACAGCCGGCCGCCGTAAGGCGCTCTATCTGGGCTAGGGTCGCTGCGACATCACGGGTATCGGTGTTGGTCATCGACTGCACGACCACCGGCTGATTGTTGCCGATCCGGACATTACCGATACATATTTCTCTTGTCTGACGCCGAATGATCATGGCCGTAGAGGGGAAAGGGTTTTATTCACAGCGTGGCACGGGTGGCAGGACCACGCAGGCTTCAACTCGAATGAGACTGCTGCCCATGAACATCCGGCCAGTTGCTCAGGTTTTCTTAATCAGGCTGAGTTCGGCATCCGAGGCCCGGACATACAGGGGTGAGGCCGAGCCCGCATCAAGGACTTCGCCCGCAAGCAGTTTTTCTCCGGCGAGAAACCCCAGGGATGCGGCCATCGGGACATGCAGCTGGGCCGGGGCGATCTCCAGTTTCTCTCCCAAGATTGATCGCCAGAGCCCTCCGTAGGTTGCAACCGCATCACCCACCATATATACCGGTTCCTGGATATGTTCGACAAGCTGTTCAGGGCTGCTAACCGAAATTATACTTATTCTTCTGATCTCTCCCTGTTCGTCTCGGCGGAAAAAGGCGGCATACACCTCCTTTTTTCGGGCGTCCAGGGTGGCGCAGATCATCTTCGAGGTACTGCAGCTGGCGGCCAACGCCGCAAGCGTCGAGATACCCAGCAGGGGTTTCTCCGCCGCATAGGCAAAGCCCTTCGCCGTCGCCATTCCGATGCGCAGGCCGGTGAAACTCCCTGGCCCGATACTCACGGCGATGCCGTCAACCGCGGACCACAGGACAGCCGCCTCGGTCAGCTGCCAGTCAACCATCATCAACAGCCTCCTGGAGTGAGTGACAGTGCCGCAGAGCGAGATGCTTGCCACAACCTTGCCATCGCGCTGACCGCCTTCTGTCAACGCGACCGAGCAACAGGGCGTAGCCGTATCAAGGGCCAGTATCAGAGGCCGGTCAGCAGTCATCACTTCAGAAGTCTAGCTATATCATTGTAAAAGACAAAGATCATAAGAGCTCCGAGAAGGGCAATACCCACCTGCTGGGCAATGATCTGGACCCGCTCATGTACCGGCTTGCGGCGCAGCCCCTCAACGGTCAGAAATACCAGATGGCCGCCATCGAGCACAGGGATGGGCAGGAGATTCAATATACCGAGGTTGACGCTTAAAAGCCCCATGAAATAGACGAGATTGATCCAGCCGGCCTTCATCTGTTCACCGGCAATCTGGGCAATGAGGATGGGGCCGCCCATTTCCGAGGCAGGTATCACCCTCTGGATGATCTTGACAAAACCGAGGACCGTAAGAGAGATATACATCCACGTCTGGCCACAGGCATCCTTGAAGGCCTGTACCACACCGACATGGGCATAGGTGACCTCATCATCCTTGACGATACCGATCATAAACCGCTTTTCGACCTCTTCACCAAAGACATTTTTGACGCTGTCCTTCTTCGGCGCCACGTTCAGGGCGATCTCCTCCTCACCTCGACGCACCACCATGGCCAAGGGTCGGCCCTCGCTTTTCTTGACTCCTTCCAGGACGTCATCCCAGATTTTGGTGTCCGCCCCATCGATCCGGATGACGACATCACCCGGTTTAATACCTGCAGAAAATGCTGGTGAACCTTCGGCGATTTTGCCAATCCTGGTGGTATCAACGGACTTCGGCACCCCGATCACGACAAACAGAAAAAAGAACAGGAGTAAGGCAAAGAACAGATTAAAGAGTGGCCCGGCGAGAACAATGCAAAACCTTTTCCAGACTGATTTGTGGGCGAATGAACCATGCTGTTCCGCCACATCGACCTGCTGCTCATCAGGGTTTTCGCCAAACATCTTTACATATCCGCCCAAGGGGAAGGCCGAGATCACATATTCCGTCTCGCCGATCACCCTGCCTATAAGTTTCGGACCGAATCCCAGAGAGAAGGTAAGTATCCGCACCCCGAAGAGCTTGGCGAAAAGAAAGTGGCCAAGTTCATGAACAAAGATGAGAACGCCCAGAACAATAATAAAAGAAACAATGGTATGCATAATCGTTGAGTTCCATGGGGAACGATGAAGTTAATAACAGCAGTCCCGATGTCCGCCGGAAGGCCGATCAGGATCGCGCAGAGAGACCTATGATCCTGCCTGCTTCCTTGCGTGCCTGCGCATCGGCCGCCAGGATGTCTTCGAGGCTGTCTTCACTGCCGTCCTGCACTGCCTCCAGTGTGCTGGCAACTGTCTCGACGATGGCAGGAAAGCTGAGACGGCCATCGAGAAAGGCCTCAACGGCCACCTCGTTGGCGGCATTGAGCACGGCGGGCAATACGCCACCGGAATGCAGGGCAGAAAAGGCCAGTTTTAATGCCGGAAAACAGCTGTGATCAGGTTCAAGAAATTCCAGACAGGCACACTGGGCCAGTTGCAGAGACTCAAGCGCCAGGGGTAGCCGTTCCGGATAGGACAGGGCGTAGGCGATGGGAATGCGCATATCGGGGATACCAAGCTGGGCGAGAACTGAGCCGTCCTGAAATTCCACCAGGGAATGGACGATCGACTGGGGATGCACGACGACATCGATCGCCTCTGCCTCCATGTTAAAGAGCCACCTGGCCTCGATAACCTCCAGTCCCTTGTTCATGAGTGTGGCGGAATCAATAGATATTTTCTTACCCATCTGCCAATTGGGATGGTTGAGGGCCTCTTCTCTTGTGACCCGTTGCATGGCCTCCCGGCTCCTGCCCCGAAAGGGTCCTCCAGAAGCAGTAAGGATGATTTTCTTCACATCTTCCCTGCGCCCCGCCTCTAAGGCCTGAAAAATGGCGCTGTGCTCGGAGTCGACCGGCAGCAAACGGACCTTATACTGGGCAACAGCATCCATCACAATCTTGCCGGCCATGACCAGGGTCTCTTTATTGGCCAGACCGATATCCTTGCCGGCCCTAATCGCCGCAAGGGTGGGCATCAATCCGGCCGCCCCGACGATCGCCGAAATAGTGATATCAGCACTTGCCCAGGCAGCCACCTGCTCAGTACCTTCCAGGCCAAAGAATATTCTTTCTTGCCATTTTCCCGGCAGCATAGCCCGCAGGAGTTGAGCGTGCCTTTCATCGTATACCGAAACGCATTCTGGTAAAAATTCAAGGGTCTGGCGGGCAAGGAGCTCGACATTGCGGCCAGCAGCCAATCCGACAATGCGAAAGCGCTCAGGGAACTGCCGCACTACCTCCAGGGCATTGACCCCGATTGAGCCGGTTGCGCCGAGGAGGGAAATTCTCTTCATCATCGGACAAATATCAGGAGGTAGTAAAGAATCGGAGCTGCAAAGAGAAGGGAATCAATACGGTCGAGAATCCCCCCGTGCTCGGCCAAACAGTGCCCGGAATCTTTGACCCCTGTCCCCCTTTTAACAATTGATTCGGTGAGATCACCGACAATGCCCGCGCCAGTGAGAATCACAGCGACGATGACGAGAAAAGGCCAGTTGGGATTTGGCAGAAATAACCAAGCGAAAATGACGGCGGTGACAAGGCCTGTCACGAATCCACCAATCGCCCCTTCCCTGGTCTTATTAGGGCTTATAGCGGGACACAGTTTGCTTTTACCAAAGGCTCTCCCGACGTAATAGGCCCCTGAATCGGAACCTGCCGTGATCGCCGTCAGCACGATAAGCCAGCTCCCCCCCTCCGGAAGAAAACGCAAGGCAATAACATGGCCCCCCAGAAGACCCAGATAGACCACACCGAATACCAGACGGCAAAACAGGTCATAACTGTCGGCAAACTTTGCATAGACAGAGAAGACAAACAGGGTCAGCAGGGCAAAGGAGAGGACCATACCGCCTGTCAGACCAGCCGCTCCCGGTATGAGAATCATGAAAATTAAGGGGAGAATGACAAGGGTATCGAGAAAGAACCTCTGCAGAAGGGAAAACCGGCCTGAGCATGCCATTCTCACATACTCATCCGCGCCCCAGAAGGCTACAGGGATCATGACGGCCGCAAACAAAAGAGAGGTCCCCTTAAACAGAAGTAGAAACCAGCAAAGAGCAAGCAGGACCCCCGGAACAATTCGCTTCATCGATCACTCTTTTTGAGTTGTGCTCCAATCCGCCCGAATCTTCTCTCTCTCTTCTGAAAATCCAGGATCGCCTGCAGAAAGACAGCTTTGCGAAAGTCAGGCCACATGACATCTGTAAAGTAGATTTCCGAATACGACAACTGCCAGAGCAAGAAATTAGAGAGTCTAGCCTCGCCTCCAGTACGGATCAACAGATCAGGGTCCGGAAGATCAGCAGTAAAAAGATGAGCTGAAATTGCCTCACTGGTGATATCTTCAATAGCCATTTTTCCAGAAACACAGGCGGCGGCAAGAAGTCGGGCGGCGCGAGTCAACTCGTCTCTCGCCCCGTAACTCAGTGCGAGATTGAGAGTCATGGCGCAATTGTTGGAGGTCTTCGCCATAGAATCCTCAAGAGCCTGTCGAACACCCTCTGGGAGTCTTGCCAATTCGCCGATGCAGGAAAGGCGGATATCATTTTTCTGCATCCTGGAAAGCTCTGAAATAAGAAATTTCTTCAGAATGGACATCAGACCGCTTACTTCCTTGGCTGGTCTGCTCCAGTTTTCAGAGGAGAATGCATAGAGAGTCAGAACCTGAATACCAACTTCTCTGGCGGTTTCGACAATATCTCGCACGGAGTCGGCGCCCGCCTTATGACCAAACAGGCGGGGTTCATTTCTCATCTCAGCCCAACGTCCATTGCCATCCATAATGATTGCGATGTGTTTGGGAAGGCGTTCGGGGTCAATAACTGTGTCCTTGGACATACACGATTCAAAACAAAAGGGAATTGCAGGGCAGCCCGCCAATCATTGCGGACATCGAGAAATATGAAAAGATTTAGACCTCCATCACTTCTTTTTCTTTGGTAGCGGTTATCTCATCGATCTTTTTCATGCAACTGTCGGTCTCCCGCTGGGCCTCATCCTGGAGTTTGAACAGATCATCTTCAGATATGTCCTTATCCTTCTTCTGTTTTTTCAGGACATCAAGCGCATCCCGCCGGATATTTCGAATGGCGACACGGTATTCTTCGGAAACCTTTTTCACATGCTTAACAAGGTCCCGACGCCTTTCTTCAGTCAACTGGGGAATATTCAATCGGATTGTTTTGCCATCGCTTGCCGGTGTCAGACCGACATCAGATTTCAGAATAGCCTTCTCGATGGCAGGCAGCATCTGCGGATCCCACGGTTGTATGGCAATAGTTCTGCTCTCCGGTATGGTTAGAGAACCGACCTGATTGAGGGGCATCTGACTGCCGTATGCGGAAACGGTGATATCATCGAGAAGCCCAAGGGAGGCACGACCGGTCCGCATCTTAGACAGTTCGATCTTGAATGTTTCAACACTCTTTTCCATCTTCTCGGCCATTTCAAATATCACATCGTTCATATCATTCACCCTATTGAGCAAAGGAAATCTTACTGGACTATCTTGAACTGATCAGTGTCCCCACCTGATCACCGCAGACTGCTCTCCTAATATTACCAGGAACCTTCATATTCAACACCATTATCGGCTTGTCATCATCTTTGGCCAGCGCAATTCCGGCAGCATCCATCACCTTGAGTCCCCGCCTGAGGACATCATCATAGGTAAGATGGTCATATTTAACCGCATCAGATGCAAGGACAGGGTCCTTATCATAGACACCGTCGACCTTTGTCGCTTTAATGATAACATCTGCATCTATCTCGAGAGCCCGCAGAACGCCGGCGGAATCAGTCGTAAAATATGGATTGCCTGTACCTGCGGCAAAGATGACGACCCTTCCCTTTTCCAGATGACGGGTCGCACGCCTCCGAATATAAGGCTCACATACGGACTGCATCGGGATGGCCGACATGACTCGGGTAATGACGCCGCAACGCTCAAGGGCATCCTGCATCGCCAGACTGTTCATGACCGTCGCCAGCATGCCCATATTATCGGCGGTTGTTCTGTCCATCCCCTTGCTGGCACCTGCGACACCGCGAAAGATGTTACCCGCGCCGATAACAAGGCCTGGTTCAACTCCCATCGCAACGATTTCCTTTACCTCCCCGGCAACAAATTCAAGTACTCCGGTATTGATACCGAAGGCATCATCGCCCATCAACGCTTCACCACTCAGCTTCAGCAGGATCCTTTTATACTTAAGCGGCATACAGTTCTCCTTGCCTGTTCATGTGTAACGATATCCGGGACTGGATAGAATTTCCGTGGATAACAAAATCTGTGTGTCATCCACAAGACGGTCGGGATTGTGTTATTCCACGCCTACTTGGAAACGGGCAAACCGTTTGATGGAGATGTTTTCTCCCATTTTGCCGACAAGTTCATTCAAAAGGTCCTGGATAGATAAATCGGGGTTCTTGACGAATTTCTGCTCAAGGAGGCAGATCTCCGCCAGATATTTTTCTATCTTGCCGACTACCATCTTCTCGGCGATATTCGCCGGTTTTCCAGAGTCCAAAGCTTGCTGAATGTAGATTTCCTTTTCCCTGGCAAGAATTGCTTCGGGAACATCTTCACGGGTTATGGAGACTGGGCTGGCTGCTGCGATATGCATGGCGATATCGCGGGCAAATTCCCTGAAAGAATCATTTTTAGCAACAAAGTCGGTTTCACAGCCAAGTTCCACCATGACACCCAGCTTTCCGCCAGCATGGATATAGGTCTCAATTACACCCTCGCTGGTTGCCCGACCAGCTCTTTTAGCGGCCACAGCCAGGCCCTTTTGGCGTAACAAGTCAACGGCCTTTTCCATGTCGCCGTTCGTGTCGGCAAGGGCCTTTTTACAATCCATCATTCCTGCGGCGGTCTTGTCCCTCAGATCCTTAACCATCTGACTCGTTATATTCACGGTAAACCTCCTTAAAATAACGCATTATGCGTTTTCTAATATCTTTCAGTTTTACAGAAGTGGCCCAGCGACAAAATGGACAAAAAACGATAACATTTTAATCTCAGATAATAAAAAGGGGCTGTCTCAAGACGCCCCTTTCATGTTACACTCAAACTACAGAAACTTTTCTGCATGCAAAAGATCCCGCCAGGATTACTCCGCGTCCGCAGTTGAATCCTCAGCAGATGAATCCTCAATGAAGGCTACACCAGTGTCACTTACTGCTGCTGCCATGGCCTCTTCGGAAGCACTGTCACCATCACGCTCAGCCTGGCCTCTCAATATCGCTTCTGCAACATGGGAACTGACAAGTCTGATCGAGCGGATGGCATCGTCGTTACCTGGGATGAGGTAATCTATGCCATCTGGGTCACAGTTAGTATCAGCTACCGCGACAACGGGGATATTGAGTTTCTGGGCTTCGCTGACAGCGATAGATTCTTTGCGCGGATCAATGATAAAAATAACACTGGGCAGATTTCGCATATCTTTGATACCGCCAACATTTCTTTCGAGCTTGATCCGCTCTTTTTCCATGAGGAGGATCTCTTTTTTGGGAAAGCGGTTGATGGTGCCATCTTCCTGCATGGATTCGATGGCCTTCAAACGATCAATGCTGCGTTTAATGGTCTGAAAATTGGTCAGCATACCACCAAGCCAGCGATGATCAATATAATACATACCGCAGCGTCGGGCCTCTTCACTGATGATGGATTGAGCCTGTCTCTTAGTGCCGACAAACAAAATACTCCCACCCTTTTTGACTTCCTGAACAACAAAGTTGAGAGCCTGGTCAAAAAGACGCTTGGTTAAATCAAGATTGATAATATAAATACCATTGCGCGGTCCATAAATGTAAGGTTTCATTTTTGGATTCCAACGACGGGTCTGATGACCGAAGTGAAGTCCCGCTTGTAGCATTTCTTTTACAGTTGCATTTGCCATTTTTCCTCCGTTTCCTGGTTTGGCCTCCATCTTCTCTTCATCACTGTAACGAAAAAACCTGCCTTGCAGTTTCTCCGTCTGTGACACCAGTTCTAGTTGAAGATGTGTGTCGTGAAAAGTATTGATACGTTCTGCCGGAAGCATATTCCCCTGGCAGACAAATAACAACGTTGTTTACCACAGCGTCAAATAAATAGCAATCCCAGAGCGCAGAGTCCCAAGGTGAAATCTCGTTATTTTCGAATGAGTGAGGATTTTCCTGCAAATATCAGTTTGAGCCATTCAAACCCGAATTTCAGTAACTCACCATCATCCCCGGCAAGACGACGTCGAATCTCTTTGGAGAGGGCAAACTGTTCAATGAGTTTTTTTTCTTCGGCCAGCCTTCTGAAACCGTCAATGTCATAACACACCATAAAGGCCAATTGCTGCTTGGCCCCGCCATGCCCTTCGCCTTGCCATGGATTACCGGCAAAGAGTGTATCGATTTCCGTCCAGAGTTCATTCATCGTGTTATGGTTATCAAGACGCTGGTCACGCACCCATTCTCTGACCGAATACAACCTCTCCTCCTGATGTCCAAGACAGTAAATGTGCTGAGTCAGAAAGTAATACTCATTTTTTCTTCCTTTCTCAGGGTTTCTGTCCATTGCCCTTTCCAATGGATACGTTCGACAGGCGGATGGTCTATCAAAATATACAGTGCATCCGAGGTCTGCTGCCAGAAACGGGCAGGATCTTTCAGGATTAACAGCTAATTTAAGCATCACGTTAGGGAAAAACGGATTGTCTCCTTTTACGAGTCGGGTGTAATGTTCCAATAGATATGACGACTCGATTTTTAAGGCATTTTTAAGCCTGAGAAGATCATAAGGATATAAAATCATATCAACATTTCTGCAACAGACAGTAAAACATCCCACACCTGGATGACAGGCAAACCTGAACTTCGTTTCGGCGAGCGGGATCATCCCTTCAGGAAAATGTTTCAGATCGTTCATAGAGACTTAGTGAAAAAAAAAGCTGACTGGAGTGAATCCAGTCAGCTTTTAATAATTTTTGATTATTCTTCTTAATTTTCAGTTTCAACCTTCACAGTTTTTTCTTCGTAACCAACCAACTCAATGATAGCCATCTGTGCTGCATCACCCTGCCTCACACCTGTCTGGATGATACGGGTGTATCCTCCAGATCTGTCGGCAAATTGCTCCTGGATGGCACTAAAAAGCTTATCCACTATAGCTTTGCTGCGAATATATCCCAGAGCCTGTCGTCGAGCGTGCAAATCACCCCGTTTGGCCAGTGTTATCATTTTTTCAGCAATGGGCCTTAACTCTTTTGCCTTCTCTTTAGTCGTTATTATCCGCTCATGCTCAAAAAGCGATGTGACCATATTTCTGAACATTGCTTCACGATGTGAGCTGGTTCGTCCTAGTTTTCTACCGGAATTATTGTGTCTCATGTGTGTATCCTCAACGTACCTTTTGGCAACTTGCAAAAAAATAAATGGCTAAGTTTCTGCAGGGATTATCTCGATCTGATAAAGAATAGACTAACTCTGGTCATCCCGTTTGTCGTTGACGACCGGAGGGGTCCAATTTTCAAACTTCATACCCAGGGTGAGATCCATTTCAGCAAGCAATGCTTTGATCTCATTCAGCGATTTACGTCCGAAATTTTTCGTTTTCAGCATTTCCTGGTCAGTCTTCTGAGCAAGATCTCCAATAAAATTTATTTCTGCGTTTTTCAGGCAATTTGCAGAGCGTACAGAGAGTTCCAAATCCTCAACAGGTTTATCAAGGTAAGGATTGAGTGGCTCACTCTGACCCTTGATATCAGGTCCATCAATAGGTTCAGCCTTTTCCTCATCGAAGTTTATAAATATCGTGAGTTGCTCTTTAAGTATTTTTGCTGCATAGGCAAGGGCATTTTCGGGCCTCACGCTTCCATCAGTCTCAATTTCTAGAGTAAGCTTGTCGTAATCAGTTTGCTGCCCAACCCGAGCCTGCGATACAACATACTGTAATTTTTTAATAGGTGTGAATATCGCATCGATCGGAATTTGACCGATAGCCAGATTCTCCTTCTCCTGCTTTTCCGCAGGTTGATATCCTTTCCCCCACTCAACAGTCAACTCTGCGACAAAGGTGGACTCACCAGTAATCGTACAGATAATCTGGTCTTTGTTCATCACCTCGACTGTACTAGGACCTAAGATGTCTCCTGCCGTGACAACACCGGGTCCCTTCTTCTCAATAGAAACTTTTTGAGAATCAAGTGAATTCAGTTTTATTCTCACCTGTTTAAGATTGAGGATAATTTCGCTACCATCCTCCATGATGTCCTTCATCGAAGTGAATTCATGCAGTGCTCCTTCGATTTTCACCGTGGTAATGGCCGAACCTTGGATTGAGGAGAGCAGAATTCTCCTCAACGAATTCCCTATGGTTGACGCAAAGCCCCTTTCAAGAGGTTGACAAATAAACTTTCCATACGTTTCTGTATGTTTTGTTTTTTCAACTTCAAGTTTTTCAGGCTTTATAAGCTCATGCCAGTTCCGGTAAAATGGAAGTTTTTCGTCGGTGGCTTGGGTCATAAATTTCCCTTTCTGCGTATCTGCTATCTAGATAAATAATAAAGGCCTTTGAGAGAATCCCGTTGATACTACATCATCAACGGGGTTATCTCAAAGGTCGATTCATTTTGATCCATGGGAGAACGGGTTATTTCTTTACCCTTTCTCCCATGATCAATTATTTGGAGTACAACTCAACGATCAGGTGTTCTTGAATCGGCATGGTCAGTTCTTCTCGATTTGGAAGAGTTTTTACAGTGGCCTTAATGTTATCTTTGTCGAGTTCCAGCCAACTAGGCACTCCCCTTCGGGCGACAGCCTCGATATTTTCGAGTATCTGCGCGTTGGTCTTGCTCTTTTCTTTCAAACTTATCTCATCACCTACGGATATGAGATAAGAAGGAATATCAACTTTTTTGCCGTTGACCAACACATGTTTATGGCGTACCAACTGCCTAGCCTGATTTCTCGATGACGCCATGCCTAATCTGAATATTGTATTATCCAAGCGGCGTTCCAGGAGAACAAGCAGGTTTTCACCAGTTACGCCTTTCTGCCTCTCAGCTCTCTCAAAGGTAAGGCGGAATTGATCTTCAAGCATTCCGTACATACTCTTCACTTTTTGTTTCTCTCTGAGCTGAACTGCATAATCAGAAAGCTTCTTGAATTTGGACTGTCCATGTTGGCCTGGTCCGAATGCACGACGCTCGAATGAACACTTGTCAGAGTAACACCTATCTCCCTTGAGATACAATTTCAGATTTTCACGTCTGCAAATACGGCACGCAGCACCTATATTTCTAGCCAACTTTGGCCTCCATTTAAATAAGTTATACTAATCATTTACAACGCCAGCAGTTATACCCTGCGACGCTTGGGAGGTTTACATCCATTATGAGGTACCGGGGTCACATCACAGATTCGACTGACCTCAAACCCTGTGTTTATGAGGGCGCGTAATGCAGCTTCTCTACCTGGACCAGGGCCTTTGACTTTCACTTCAACCTTGCGCATACCCACATCAGCTGCCTTTTTTGCAGCATCAGCAACTGCATTCTGAGCCGCAAATGGAGTGCTTTTTCTCGACCCTTTGAAACCAAGAACTCCTGCACTGCACCACGAAATAACATTGCCTTGCTTATCGGAAATAGTTACAATCGTGTTGTTGAATGTTGAGTAGATATAAACAATCCCTTCCGCGATATTTTTCTTTACCTTTTTTTTAACCCGTGCCTCCGCACGCTTTGCTCCTGCCATGTTTACACCTGTATGTTATTATTTTCGGCGAGCCGCAGCGCCGCGACGTGGACCTTTCCTTGTCCTCGCATTGGTCTTGGTCTTTTGTCCACGACAAGGCAATCCAGCCCTGTGGCGTCTCCCTCGATAGCATCCGAGATCAGTGAGTCTTTTGATATCCATCGAGACCTCACGTCGAAGATCACCTTCTACAACGTATTCTTCTTCAATGACTTTTCGAATACGGTTTACGTCTTCGCCATTGAGATCATCACTATTCATTGTATAAGGTAGGTCTGCTTTATCAAGAATCCTCCTTGCTGAGGTCAACCCGATACCATGAATATAAGTTAACGCGCGATCAATATGCTTGTTTTTTGGAAGATCAATTCCTGCTATTCGTGCCAAAGTTTATCTCCTTAAAAGAGTAGGTAGTTTAAAGCGGCAAACTTTGATTATCCCTGCCTCTGCTTATGTTTTTTTACCTTACAGGATACGCGAACAATACCGTTTCGTTTAAATACTTTGCAGTCACTGCAGATTTTCTTAACAGAAGAACGTACTTTCATGATAATCAAACTCTCTATTTTTTCTTTTTGGCGTTTTTTGCCCTGAATGTCACCCTGCCTCTGCTTAAATCGTAAGGCGAAAGTTCAATCGTTACCCTGTCTCCCGGCAAGATTTTTATAAAATGCATTCGCATCTTGCCTGAAATATGGGCGAGCACCTTATGACCATTGTCAAGCTCAACACGAAACATCGCATTGGGTAACGGTTCAATTATTGTGCCTTCAACTTCAATAGCTTCTTCTTTAGCCATGGAGGCTCCTGAAACGATAAATTTTAACTCAAAAACAGGAGATTGTAATATATCTCTCAGAAAAAGAGAAGTTATTTTTTCAGCTACTGCGTGTTTTCACGAAAACTGAGCACCATAGGCCCCTCTTCAGTTACTGCAACGGAATGTTCAAAATGGGCGGATGGTTTTCCATCCGCGGTGATTATTGTCCATCCATCTCGAAGAACCTTTACTCTGTGAGTACCCATGTTCACCATTGGTTCAATGGCCAGCACCATGCCAGCGAGTAAACGAGGGGTATGCTCACCCTGATGAAAATTGGGTATTTCTGGTCCCTCATGCAACAACCTGCCAATTCCATGACCGACAAACTGGCGAACGACCGAGAATCCATTTTCTTCAACATAACGCTGCACAGCACAGGAAATATCGGCGATCCTATTACCAATCACAACTTTTTCAATTGCCTTCTCGAGTGACTCTTTGGTTACTTTGACGAGCCGCTCCTCATCTTGGTTAATTTTTTCAACAGCAAGAGTAATAGCTGAATCACCGAAATATCCCTTATAACAGACCCCGAAATCAACAGAAAGAATATCACCCTTTTTCAACTTTCTTTTCCGCGACGGAATCCCGTGCACAACTTCTTCATTTATCGACACACAAAGACTTCCAGGGAAACCCCTGTATCCCTTAAAAGCAGGTATAGCTTTCTTTTTTTTACAATAGTCCTCGGCAATTCGATCCAATTCCCATGTTGTGATCCCAGGACTCACTACTCTCTCGAGTATTATGAGGGTTTCCGCTACGATCTGATTGGCCTCCTGCATAATCAGGATTTCATCATGGCTTTTCACCACGATAGCCTTCCCACGGTTAGTATCCGAAGAGAACACCTGTCACTTCCTTCCGCGGATTCTTCCCTGTTTCATAAACCCTTCATAGTTTCTCATGACAAGGTGAGACTCAATCTGAGCAATGGTATCAATCGCAACACCCACAATAATGAGCAGGGCAGTTCCACCGAAATAGAAAGGAATATTGAATTTAGAAATAAGTATTTCCGGTAATACACAGATCGTGCTCAGATATATGGCACCAACTACTGTAATTCGCGTCAGGACCTTATCAATAAACTCGGCTGTTTTCTTACCTGGCCTGATCCCGGGAATAAATCCACCGTTTTTTTTCAAATTTTCCGCGACATCGTCTGGCTTAAAAGTCACTGCCGTATAGAAGAAACAGAAGAAGACAATCATAAAAATATATAAGATATAATAAATAACTTGCCCGGGATTCATCATTGCCGAAGCTTTCTGTACCCAATCGATCTGGATGAAGCCACCAATCGTTGCGGGAAACATCATGATTGAGGATGCAAAAATAGGAGGGATGACTCCGGACACATTAATTTTCAAGGGAAGATGCGAACTTTGGCCGCCGTAAACCTTTCGTCCCACAACTCGTTTGGCATATTGTATTGGGATACGCCGCTGAGATGTCTCAAAAAACACTACCACTGCCATTATAGCGAACATAAAGGCCAGCAAAAAGGGTATGAAAAAAACCGTAATTTCTCCAGCCTTGATCAACTGGATAGAATTGACAACTGCAGCAGGGCCCCGTGCAACAATACCGGCAAAGATAATAAGTGATATACCATTCCCTATCCCCCGCTCGGTCATTTGCTCGCCAAGCCACATAATAAAAGCTGTGCCAGACGTAAGTGTCAACATCGTCATCAGTTTAAACTGCAGCCCAGGTACGAGAACTATAGCCTCACCCCCCGGACCGGCCATGCCTTCGAGCCCGACTGCGATGAAAGTCCCTTGAATAATACTGAGGAAGACTGTGCCATACCGGGTGTACTGCGTAATTTTTCGATTACCAGATTCACCCTCTTTTTTGAGAGCTTCCAGTTGTGGTACAACGACAGTGAGCAATTGAATAATGATTGATGCACTGATATAGGGCATGATTCCTAGTGCAAATATGGAGAAATTCTCCAATGCCCCACCGGAAAACATGTTGAACATACCAAAAAGTGTACCGGCATTTTTCTCAAAGAACGCCGTGAGCGCCTCTCCGTTAATACCCGGTGTGGGAATCTGCACACCCATTCTATATACGGCCAGCATTATTAATGTAAACAATAATCGCTTGCGTAACTCAGGTATGTTAGCAGCCTTCTGCAATCCACTCATGATAATTTTCCTGTATTCAAATTGCCGTCAGACCGTCGAATACTCTATACTTCATTACAGCATTAAGCTTATTTCTGGCTGTCTTCGACAAGAATGACTTGGCCACCGGCAGCTTCAATCTTAGCCTTCGCCTGCGCACTGACCTTCTCCACTCGCACAGTAACAGCCTTCTTAATCTCTCCGTTTGCCAGAACTTTTACTGCGACACCTTTGCTGATCGAACCGGTTTCAGCCAGCATCTGACTGGTAATTTCTGTACCTGCTTCAAATTTATCTAGCTGACTTAATGAAATTATGGCAAATTCTTTGGCGAAGATATTGGTGAATCCACGTTTAGGGAGCCGTCGATACAAAGGCATCTGGCCACCTTCGAAACCCGGCTTAATTCCGGATCCTGAACGCGCCTTGAAGCCTTTGTGCCCACGCCCGGCTGTCTTGCCATGTCCTGAACCAGGACCTCTACCAACACGTTTTTTATTTTTAGTAGATCCCTTTTGGGGAGAAAGATTTGATAGCGACAGCATCTTACACCTCTTTTATTCGCACGAGATGGCTCACCTTCGAGAGCATTCCCCTCAATTCCGGCGTATTATTTCTCGTAATGGTTTTGTTCATCTTGGTAAGCCCCAGACCGGTCAAAGTAGCGCGTATTCGTTCAGTACTTCCGATGCTACTCTTGACCAGAGTAAAAGTAATTGTCTCGGCCATTTGACTACCTTTTTATTTTGAATATAATAATCGTGTTGCGCTGAGAAGAAGCAACACCAATTTTTTCTATCAAGCTGTTATGCCCGAATTTCTTCGACCGTCTTCCCACGCAGTTCTGCAATAGCCTTAACCGAACGCAGGCGTCGTAGACCATTGAGTGTGGCCTTGACCATGTTATGTGGGTTGTGCGAGCCAAGACACTTGGTAAGAATATTTGAGACACCAGCAGCCTCAAGCACTGCACGTACAGGACCACCAGCTATCAACCCGGTACCATCGGAAGCCGGCTTGAGCAAAACCTTCCCAGCCCCATAGGTGCCAACGATCTCATGCGGTATTGATGCAGCTGTCAATGAGACTGCGGCCATATCCTTACGGGCTTTCTCCACACCTTTACGGATGGCTTCAGGGACCTGATTGGCTTTTCCTAGCCCATATCCAACCTTGCCCTTACCATCACCTACTACTACAATGGCACTGAAACTGAATCTCCGACCACCCTTAACAACCTTTGCAACCCTGTTGATAAAGACTATTTTTTCTATCAGTTCCTCAGTACTTTCAGTCTTGGAACGCTTAAAATCAGACAAGGGACACCCCCATACGTATTGATATCATTAAAAATCCAAACCGCCTTCCCGTGCACCGTCGGAAAGAGATTTTACCCGACCGTGATAGATGTAGCCACCCCGATCAAATACAACCCTTTGAATACCTGCAGCTCTGGCACGCTCAGCGAGAACCATCCCTACTTTCTTGGCAGCTTCGGATTTACCTTTTTCTTCGCTCGGCTCAAACCCTTTGTCGATCGTAGACATGGTCATAAGTGTATGGCCTGTGGCATCGTTAATAATCTGAGCATAGATGTGTTTGTTGCTTTTAAAGACTCTAAGACGGGGTCGATCACTCGTTCCAGTGATTTTTTTACGAATTCGACTGACACGTTTGGCCCTCGCGGTTGTCTTGGGATTCGTCTTAGCCATGGTATATTTCCATTTAAAAAGTGATAGTGGCTCCAGCCACTGAGATTATTTTTTTGAACCTGACTTACCAACTTTGCGTACAATATATTCATTCTCGTAACGAATTCCTTTGCCTTTGTAAGGCTCTGGTTTTCGCACCTGACGAATTCTAGCTGCAGTTAGTCCGAGCAGTTCTTTGTCTATTGATTCGAGGACAATGCGATTATTTCCTTCAACCACGGCCGTAACCTCTCTTGGTACGGAAAATTCGACCGGGCTTGAATATCCGACATTGAGCATCAGTTTGTTACCGTTCACA
Organism: Desulfobulbaceae bacterium; assembly: GCA_031407875.1. Classification (GTDB taxonomy): domain Bacteria; phylum Desulfobacterota; class Desulfobulbia; order Desulfobulbales; family Desulfocapsaceae; genus Desulfoprunum. The sequence goes on from JANOIV010000107.1 coordinate 23,434, forward strand.
TTAGCCTTGTAGCCCACGCCTTCAATAAGCAGGATCTTTTTAAATCCATCTTCCACACCAACGACCATGTTATTGATGAGACTTCTGGTCAATCCCCTAAATGCATTGGCTGTTCTTCCATCGGACCGATTGTTTACAATAATTTCGTTATTTTCGCAAACAACCTCTACTTCAGGTTGAATAGTGCGCTCCAGCATTCCTTTTTTTCCAGTCACCGCTATCCGCTGACCGCTGATGTCAATCTTAACACCTGCGGGTACTGAAATTGGTTGTTTCCCTATACGAGACATTGTTACCTCCGTTTTCTGTGAAGATTACCAAACCTCACAGAGTATCTCTCCGCCAGTGTTCGTAGCCCTTGCCGCTCTATCAGTTATTATGCCCTTCGAGGTCGAAATAATAGAGATGCCAAGTCCGTTCAGGACTACCGGCACATCTTTTGCTTTGGCATATTGCCTCAATCCAGGTTTGCTCACTCGTTTGATACCTGTGATAACAGACTCTTTGTGAAGTCCGTATTTCAGATCAAGAGTCAGGGTACCCTGAACGTCATTCTCGGTTAACCGGAAATCTCTGATAAAACCCTCATCTTTTAACACTCGGGCTATATCTATTTTAACGTTGGATTTAGGCATCTCGACGGAATCGAATTTTACCATTACCGCATTTCGTATCCTGGTCAGCATATCTGCCAGGGGATCGCTCATTGACATAGCGAACACTCCTTACTTATTTCTGAATAATTGACTAAATCTAAAATACAGAAGAGCCATTCTACCAACTCGATTTAGTTACCCCTGTAATTTCACCACTGGACGCCAATTTTCGGAAGCAGATTCTGCACACACCAAATTTCCTGATGAATGCACGAGAACGACCGCACAAAGGACATCTATTATACTTTCGTACTTCAAACTTTTGCTTACGTTGGGCTTTTGCAATTAAGGATTTTTTAGCCAAACCGACCTCCAGATCTCTCTTTGTAATATTAAAATAGTGCCTGTTACTTCCGGAAAGGCATCCCCATCAACTTCAGAAGAAACCGTCCTTCCTCATCAGTTTTTGCCGATGTAACAACTGTGATATTCAGACCTTTAATTTTATCAATCTTATCGTAATCTATCTCTGGGAAAATGATCTGTTCCTTCACTCCCATTGAGTAATTGCCACGACCATCAAACCATTTTGGCGACAAGCCTCTAAAGTCACGTACTCGAGGAAGGGCAATATTGACCAGTTTACTGAGAAAGCCGTACATTCTATCTCCTCGAAGGGTCACACAGCAACCGATTGGCATACCTTCTCTGAGTTTGAATGTAGCAATTGATTTTTTTGCCTTGGTTATTACTGCGCGCTGACCTGCGATCTTTGTAAGCTCTTCAACGGCGCCCTCGACTATTTTTGGGTTTTGCACCGCCTCTCCAAGACCCATATTGAGAACAATCTTAACAATTTTAGGGATTTGCATGGCGTTTGTATACCCAAACTCTTCTTTAAGTGCGACAACGCACTCACTGTAGTAGAAATCTCTCAACGCACCCATGTATAACTCCTAGTGTAGGTGTAAGTCTAATTCTTTAACTATGATTTGCTTTCAATGGACTCACCACAGCTTTTACAAAAGCGTACCTTATCTCCATCTTCAAGGATCTTCCTGCCGATACGACCTGTCTTGGTACACTCAGGACATATCAATTGCAGATTGGATACATGTATTGGTGCTTCCTTCTCCACAATCTGTCCCTGCTGGTTCATTTCCCTCGGCTTAGTATGTCGTTTGATCATATTGACTCTTTCGACCACAGCCTTATCCGAGTCGGGCATTACTTTCAGAATTTTACCGACTCTTCCCTTGTCCTTTCCAGCAATTACTTCAACCTGATCATTTTTTTTCAGGTATGTTCTACCCTGTCTCATTGTCAATACCTTTTTCAATCAAAGTGTCTCAGTTCCACGTGCAACATGGACAATTAAAGAACTTCCGGGGCCAGAGAGATTATCTTCATAAATCCCTGATTTCGCAACTCTCTAGCGACCGGTCCAAAAATACGTGTCCCCACCGGTTCACCGGAAGCTGCCAGGATAACAGCGGCATTCTCATCAAACTTTATCCAGGTGTCATCGTTGCGTTTAATCTCTTTGACTGTGCGCACTATTACAGCCTTCATGACGTCACCTTTTTTGACCTTGGCGTGCGGAATAGCTTCTTTGACGGTAACAACAATAACGTCACCGATACGCGCATAGCGCTTTCTTGTTCCACCGAGTACCCGAATACACAGCACCTTCTTGGCGCCTGAATTGTCGGCAACATTGAGAATTGTTTCTGTTTGTATCATAATTTCACCTGATAAATCATCAGCAGCAGTTAGAATTGCTTCATATACGTCCGGACGAGCCTCAATTAAGCAGCCTGTTCCAGTATGGTTCTAACACGCCACCGCTTCTTTTTGCTAAGAGGTCGACATTCCTCAATAAGAACTGTGTCCCCGATATTGCAGCGATTTTCCGGATCATCAGCAAGATATTTGACACTGGTCTTTAAATATTTGCCATAGAGCTTGTGGCGTACTTTGCGTTCAACCAGAACGACAACACTTTTTTCCATTCTGTTGCTGATCACAGAGCCTGTTCGTGTCTTTTTGGATTGTGTATTTTCACTCATAATTTATTCAATTCGAGATGTTGTAATGAATGGATATTTTATAATCACAACTGTTTTCCGATTGATACTACGCTTTGACAGCCTTCTGATTGCTTATGGTTATGATCCTTGCGATATCTTTTCTAATTTTTTTTAAACGAGAACTATCTTCTAATGGTCTGATTCGATGGTGGAAAGAGAGATTTCCAAGTTCCTTTCGCAGTTCTTTCTCTTTTTTTGCTAATTCCACATCGGACATTTTACGAATATCGTCAATTTTCATAAAGTGTTCCTCCTTGAAACAACTTTGGTGGCAAAAGGAAGCTTGTTTCCGGCAAGGGTCAATGCCCTAATCGCCAACTCTTCATCTACACCAGCCAGTTCATAGAGAATCTTGCCTGGTCGAATTGGAGCAACCCAGTGATCCGGACTTCCCTTACCTTTACCCATACGAGTTTCAGCAGGCTTTTTAGTAATCGGTTTATCTGGGAAAACGCGTATCCAGACCTTGCCGCCACGTTTAATTTTACGATTGATTGCAATACGCGCGGCTTCGATCTGCTGAGCCGTCATTTTTCCACATTCGACAGCTTTTAAGGCAAACTCCCCAAAAGAGATAGACGACCCGCGGTACGCAACCCCAGTCATTCTCCCCTTAAAAACTTTTCTATGCTTTACCTTTTTGGGACTTAACATTCATCTACTCCAAAATTATAATACTGCTTGTCATCAAGCTACCACCACACTACTGCTGATTCTGGGTGGTATCCTTATCACTCAGTACTTCACCTTTGAAAATCCATACCTTAACGCCTATAATGCCGTAGGTGGTCTTAGCTTCGGCCAATGCATAATCCACATCAGCCCGCAGAGTATGCAGAGGAACTCTCCCCTCTCTTACCCACTCGCATCTCGACATCTCAGCACCGCCCAATCTTCCGGAACAGGAAATTTTAATGCCTTGAACTCCGAAGCGCAATGCAGAGTTGACTGCCTTCTTCATGGCGCGGCGGAAAGCTACCCGACGAACAAGTTGGGCTGCAATACTCTCGGCAACAAGCTGTGCGTCAGCTTCCGGGCGGCGAACCTCCTGAATATCGATTGTGACTTTTCTTCCAACAAGCTTCTCAAGATCTTTTTTTAGGATTTCAATTTCCGCACCCTTCTTGCCGATCACGATACCAGGTCGTGCTGTGAAAAGTTTTGTCCGTACCTTATCACCGGTACGTTCAATAATTACCTTAGCCAATCCGGCGTGATGAAGCTTCTCCTTAAGAAACTTCTTGATCTTCTGGTCCTCAATGAGATAAGTAGAATACTCCTTATCAGCATACCAGATTGAATCCCATGTCCGGGTAATGTTCAGTCTCAGTCCTAATGGATTAACCTTCTGCCCCAAAACAGTCCTCCAAATATTACTTTGTTCAATTTTTATCGTGAGTGCGAGTACAATATGCTTGTATTCACATCATATAAAAATCAATTCTCACCAAGAATGACGGTAATGTGGCTTGTCCTCTTGATGATCCCTGTTGCACGTCCCATGGCTCTGGGACTAATTCTCTTTAAAGAGGGGCCGACATCAATCATAATTTTCTTTACAATAAGATCATCTACATCAAGCTTATCGTTCTGGGTAGCATTGGCTACGGCAGATTCTATGACCTTGCGCAGTATTCCCGCCCCTTTTTTTGGCATGAATCGAAGTATAATGAGTGCTTTATCGACTTCCATCCCTCTCACCACGTCAGCCACCAGACGTGCCTTTTGTGGGGATATCCTAATGTATTTCCCTACGGCTTTTGCTTCCATAGTGCGTACTCCTAGAGAGTCCTACCAGATACCTGAAGTGACTTAATTATTTTTTACCTTTTTTGTCCGCTGTGTGGCCATAAAAGGTTCGAGTAGGTGAAAACTCTCCTAATTTATGCCCGACCATGTTTTCTGAGACAAAAACAGGAATGAATTTTTTTCCGTTATGAACCGCAAAGGTAAGGCCTACCATCTCAGGAATTATATCAGATCGCCTTGACCAGGTTTTTATGACCTTACGAGAGCCGCTTTCTATTGCCTGCTCGACCTTTTTCATGACGTGATCGTCAATGAATGGCCCTTTTTTAATTGAGCGTGCCATACTTTACTCCTTGCATTTTATGATCTCTTCTTGACAATGAATTTATCAGAAGACTTATTCTTGCGGGTTTTGTAACCCTTCGTCGGATAACCCCAAGGGGTGCAGGGATGGCGTCCGCCTGAACTTTTTCCTTCACCACCACCCATCGGGTGATCCACAGGGTTCATTGCGACACCACGTACATGCGGTCTATTGCCCATCCAGCGAGAACGTCCGGCCTTTCCAAGCTTCTGAGTCTCATGTTCCCTGTTTCCGACTTGACCAATGCACGCCCGACAAAGTTTGTTGAATTTCCGTACCTCGCCTGAAGGCAAACGAACAAGCACGTACTGTCCTTCCTTAGCCATCAATTGAGCTGATGTTCCGGCACTGCGCACCAACTGCGCTCCCTTACCGATTTTCATCTCAATATTGTGAATGACCGTACCCAAAGGGATATTGATCAACGGCAGACAGTTGCCCGGTTGAATGTCAACATTCTCACCGGCCACAACTTGATCCCCAACTTCTATACCATCAGGGGAAAGAATATAGGTTTTTTCGCCATCAAGGTAACTTAGAAGAGCAATATTTGCGGATCTGTTTGGATCATATTCAATGGCTATAACCTTGGCAACAATATCAGTCTTGTTTCGTTTGAAATCAATAATGCGGTATTTCCGTTTATGGCCTCCACCAATGTGGCGAGAGGTCACGCGTCCATAATTATTTCTTCCGCCGGTCTTTGAGAGGCTTGTAACGAGACTCTTTTCAGGTCCACTCTTGGACAACTCTGTACTCTTAGAAGACACATGGTGTCTCTTTCCGGCTGATGTTGGTTTATATGTCTTGATAGCCATGATTTCCCAATCGCTCCATCATCTTTTAATTAGATAGAATCTCAAAAAGAATGTCGATGTACGTAAATTTTAAACTTATTAATTTACAGTTCATCAGCAAAGTTTATCTTACCTTCTGACAGAGTCACATAAGCCTTTTTCCAGTCTCTGGTAAAGCCCACGGTTTTTCCGACTCTTTTCTGTTTTCCGTGCATATTTGCAGTCTTCACATCCTTAACCTTGACATTGAACATCTGTTCGACTGCAATTTTGATTTCTATTTTGTTCGACTCTGGACGAACCTTGAAAACTATTTTGCCGTCTTTTTCCTGCAACAAATTGGCCTTTTCTGTGAGACGCGGCCCTACAAGTACACTGTAAATATTTTTCATGCGAGCAACCTCTTTTCTAGGTTTTCTATTACAGGCTGCACGAGGATGAGTTTTTTGTGCAGCAGGATGTCGTACACATTGAGCCCATCTGTAGGCAACACCTTATATCCATTTACATTTCGTGCTGATTTGTGCAAATTCCCAGATGCGTTATTTACAATGATAAGCCCGGTTTCAATATCCAGAACACTCATCACATTCACAAAATCCTTGGTCTTTATTGTTTCCATCGTGAAACTATCAAGAACAACTAGATTCCCTTCTTGCAATCGTGCGCTCATGGCCATGGCGATAGCCTGCTTTTTCACCTTGCGATTAAGCTTGAAACTATAATCCCGCGGTTTTGGTCCAAAAATCACTCCACCACCCCGCCACAAAGGAGAACGTCGGCTTCCAGCTCTGGCACGGCCTGTACCTTTCTGTTTCCATGGCTTAGCACCGCCACCTCTCACTTCAACTCGGGTTTTCGTACAGGCGGTTCCAGCTCTTCGAGCAGCACGTTGCATGCGGACCACATCATGCAACAGATACTCTTTCACTTCCAGATTGAATATGCTGTCATTCAATTCAATCTCGCCAACCCTTTCGTTTTTGGTGTTAACTATACCTACTGTTGACATTCTAATCTCCTTGAACCCGATCCAGTTCCGCTAATATTTATTTTGAATAAATTTTCAGCAGGCCGTTTTTAGCCCCTGGAACAGGTCCTTTCAATAGCACTATGTTCTCTTCAGAGCGGACATCAACAATAACAACGTTCTTTTTTAAAACAGTGTTATTACCCATCCTGCCCGGCATTTTTTTCCCTTTCACAACCCGACTTGGCCAAGCACTGCACCCGATGGAACCTGGGGCCCTATGGTGCGTTGAACCGTGCCCAGCTCCGCCACCTTTAAAACCATGACGTTTGATTACGCCCTGAAACCCGTGGCCTTTACTGGTTCCCTGCACATCGACACTGACACCGACTTTGAAAAGAGAATCCAATGCAATATCCTGTCCTATCTCATACTCGGAAGGGTCTGTAACCCTGAATTCCTGTATATGATAGAATCCTTCCGCGCCTGCTTTTTTTACATGGCCTGCTAGAGGTTTATTAACACGTGATGCTTTTTTTTCAGCAAAACCCAGCTGAATGGCATTATACCCATCATTGGCTTGTGTTTTGACTTGTAGCACTTTGCAGGGACCAGCTTCAACTACAGTTACAGGAATGACATTACCCATTTCATTATAAATTCGGGTCATCCCTATTTTCTTCCCCAGTATACCCATTGTCTTTGGCATAATATTACCCGATGCTTCATTTAGCTTAGCTGTTCCCGCCATCTAGGGCAGTTTTATCTCAACATCGACACCTGCGGATAATTCAAGTTTCATCAGCAGATCAATTGTCTGCTGTGTAGGCTCAAGGATATCCAATAAACGGCGATGAGTTCTCATTTCAAACTGCTCACGAGATTTTTTGTCTACATGCGGTGAACGAAGAACACAAAATTTATTTACAGAGGTTGGTAAAGGAATCGGACCTGCTACTGCAGAGCCAGTTCTCCTCGCTGTATCGACAATCTCGGATGTTGATTGATCAAGAAGCTTGTGATCGTAAGCCTTTAAGCGAATCCGTATTCTTTCTGTAGGTATCATTCTCCATCCTTATGCTAAAATTTCACTAATAACGCCTGCACCAACTGTCCGACCGCCCTCACGAATAGCAAATCGCAGTCCTACA
>JANOIV010000108.1:0-9227 GCA_031407875.1 Desulfobulbaceae bacterium
TCTGAAGAATTCTCAGCAAGAAATGTTGCATGAGACCGGCTCCAGTGGGATTGGGACTTGATTGTAGCTGAAAAAAGTCGCTGCTTCTTAAAAACCCATATTGCTGGGCTATCCTGCAAATTGAGCTGAGAATTGTATAGAGCCATATCTCCATATGATACTTTATACATGCGTTATTCCTCGATATGTAAAGAGCGTGCATATTCTCATTTCCCAAAAAACCTGCAAGGGCAGAGGGAACAGACTACCTACTAAAACAAGGTGGAACCTAGGGATTTGATCAGTTCAATCTGATTTTTGGCCGAGAGTGCCAGACCGTCGACCAGCTTCTGGGACTCAGGAGTTGTCCGGAATGTCGGCTTTTGCAATACCCCATAAATGAGATCAACCGCATCTTCAAGTGTCAATGTGCAGATATTGATGACCATATCGTAGAGGCGGCTGTCCCAGGGATCCATGCCATAGACCTGCATACTCCATTTCCGGCGCTCTTCGTCATCTTTTTTCAAGACATACAGGGCCTCTTCGGCGGAGATATTTTCCCTGCTCATCTCCTCCTTCACCCGGGTATGTATATCGGCATTGATTCTGATCTTGAGGACGTGGGGGATGTCTTTGAGAAAAAAGTGTCCGGCCAGACCGTGATAGACGATATTGTCCTTGCGGGCATGCCCCAGGAGAGCCGAACGATAGTATTTTACATAGCGTTCGGAACCGCCAAAAAATCGTTCAAGGACTTTTGGCGAATCATGTATTGCTCTGATGAGCTTGATTTCAGGGATATTGAATTCCACGGAGGCCTCAAGCAGAATATCTCGGGCAATACACTCATAGCCCAATTTCTTGGCCAGCCTTTCGGCTACTTCTTTTCCCCGACTGTATGATCCTCTGGTGATTGTTACGATAGACATTTCTATTCCTTTAACGTTTGAGCTGAATTTTTTTATAAACATGGAGTTGCCGGAATACGCAGGGCAAATCCAGTCAAGGTTTTCCTTTCGGTTGTTTATCGAGTTTGTTCTTTTCTTTCCGATTTTGTTTTTTGCCGCCCTTGGCTCACATGGTCCTGCTCCTTTCTAAATGGTCGTTTGAGATTCGCTACAAAACGTTTACTATTGAAGTATTCAGTGAACGTCCTTTTTCTTTCTATCGATACGTATAATAATCGAAGCAGAAGGTATTCCACCAACTGCTGCAAATCACCAGCAAATTTTGAGGCAGCGTGGCAAAACATGCTCATGCTGCTTAACTTGGGCAAAAAAGGGCCGAGAATCACCTTGGTTTAGGGCATCAAGCGTGGCCCTTGAGACATCCTTTGAAGTGGGGATGGCTGGTCGGCGGGGCATCTGTCGGCGTGTCCGGATTGTGGCATGCGAGACATTGGCCATCCTCTTTGACACCAAGGTGCGTGTCTGGAGTGTTATTGATCGATGGCCTGGGCATACCAAGGTAATAGCGATAAGCACATCCAGAGGATGAGGCAACGAGAAGGAACAGGGCAAGGGTGAGTGTTTTCTTGACGTTCATGTTTCGGCCTCCGTTCGCCCATCTTTTAAATAGATTTTTTTGTTTGTCATTTCGATAAGTTCAGGAATCGCCTGTCCACAGCAGGAATCGCTGCTGCCGCCGGACCAGAACATGGTCTACGCCCCGCACTGTCAAAAGGTCCGTGTCGCTCTCAGGTGGAATATCAGTGCCGGAGATGTGACCGGAAAAAAGGCCGATGGAATTTCGGATCATCGCATCATTGGTGCCAATGGCCAGCGATGCCAGAAAGACCAGGGAGGCCACTGCCGAAATCACCATGAACGAGAGGACGACAGTCGCCCGCCAGGAACGCAAGAGATGCAAAAAGGAGAGTTTCAGTATGAACCTGAGGCGCATGGTTGATTTTCAACCCTGGTCAAGCTGGACACCGATGCGCCCGGCTATGAAGGTGATCGCTGGTTGCACGAGAAAATGGTGGTGCTCAAAAAAAAGCTTGTGCAGACCGCCTTCCAGGGAGTGCAGGGCCTTTGCCTTCATTCTGGCATGAAGTTCGGGGAACTCGGCATAAAAAGACTCTGGAGATTCTGTCAAGGCCGGCAATGATTCGAGTCGCTGCCATACCTGGGCCGGTTCTTCGTGGAAGATGACCGAGAGGACATAATTATGGCGCATTTCCCGCAGGTCTGTGCCCAGATCAACCATATCATCCAATATCTGACAGCCCATGCCGATACTGTAGAGTGCTTCCTGCACGGCCAGTGCCGTCGGGCTGATGGCATTCTCGAAGATCGCCGGGATTGCCCAGGTACACTGGAACAACACACCGGTTTTAAAGTGATGAATTTTGCTGAGGATTTCTTCGGGTCGGAGTCTTTCTGTTATCCCACCTTCTTCGGATGCCTCCTGAACCCCACTCTGCAACAGGGCATGCAGAGATGCCCGACTTGCCAGGATGAGTTTATCCAGGGGCAGGTTATGGCTCAGGCAATAATCGAGCAAGATCTCGGTGAGGATCCGGTCTGCAACCATGATATCGAGGACCGAGCGAAAGCGCTTGGCCTGGGGTGGCAGGTCTGTTTCCAGGGTCTTTTTGTACTCATCGTCGAGGATGTTGTCACAACCGGTGACCATACCCCGCAGACACTGATTGACAGCGGCATAGAAGATTCGCCGGTCATTGGCGATACCGGTCCTGTAATAGGAATAGAGGAACAGGGCTGAGAAAAAATTGCGCTGCAGGGAAAACGTCCCCTGATCCGGCTCGATAAGGCGAGCTGGGCTGCCCATGCAGGATGGTCCCGGCTATATGCCAGTAGCGCTCAAGACCTGTTCGGAGTTCAGCTTCGAGCGTGGCCAGGGGCTCAGGGTGGTTAGTCTCAGAGGCTGAGACCATTGCCGCTGAATTCTTCATTTTGTTGTAGCAAAAACAGTTATATAGCCAAAATAATGGGCAACGGGCCGGGGTGGCTGAAATCCGGCCTCTGTCATCAAGCCCGGTAGAACTCCTCGAATGTTTTCAGCTATCTGTGGTTGCATGAAAAACCAGCGCGATACATGGGAAACGAGCGAGCCCATGCGTGTTGTCGGTGTATGCATATCCGCTATGACCAGTTTCCCGCCGGGTTTCAGAACACGGTAGGCCTCGGCCAGGCTCTGTATCTTGAGATCGAGGGGGACGTGGTGATAGAAGAGACTGGAGACTACCCCATCAAAGGTCTCGTCGGCAAAGTGCAGGTCCTCTGCAGCCATAGCCTCAAAGAGGCAGTGCGTGCTACCCCGCTTTTTTCTGGCGATTTCAATCATCTTGCCGGCGGCATCAATCCCTGTCACGCTTCCTCCCTGCTCTGCCTGCAGACGTCCGCCTATCAGCTGGCACAATACGCCTGTACCGCAACCAAGATCGAGTATTGTGTCGGTCGTCCGGGGATCAAGGGTGTCAAGGATGGTAAGGTTGTACTCTGCCTGCTTAGTTAAGAGACAAAGAGGCTCAAGGAGGTCATAGACCGAGGCGGCATAATCGAGCGTGCGCCCCCGTGTCGGAATTGATGATATGGTCATAACTGAGAGTTCTCATGCTGGGGTTTGCAGTTCCAGATCGGCCAGGGATGGAGCTGGGTTTGTGTGATGCACTCTGCATTTGAGTTGTATCACCGGATGTTCCAGTAAATCCGCCCCTGTTGATTCGCTCAATCTCTGCCGACCGAGTAGGAGAGAGGGCGGTTGACAGAGAGAACAGGGCTATTTGCCAGGGCAGACGAGTTGCGTCGGATCAGTTGACTTTGTCAGACAGTTGAGGACGGTATCCTGTACTTCCTGGCTCAAATTACCTTTTTTGCCCATGTTCTTGACAATCTTGGGCCAGCTTACATCCGCTTTGCCCAGGTCGCGGCATATTTTCTCGGTGCTATGGCATTTGGTGCAACTGTCCTGGATAGTCTGTTGGCAGGCTGCGTCGTTGACCTCCTGACCGGCGCTCCAAGACGCGACACAGAGGGGCAACAGGGCAAGCAGGGCAGGGAGCAGGAGTTTTCGCATGATTTTTTCCTTCTGTAATGTTGATTGGTTGGTCAGAAAAGGCAAATACCTTTAAAAAATGAATGAGAAATTTTCTCAATATACCCCCAGAGGTTTTTCAGAGCAAATAGAAAATTGTGTTTTTCCGCAGTCCTGCTGATAAAGGTTTATATTTCTTTTGTGAAAAAAATGCATTGCGAATGCACCAATATCCAGGCGCTGTAAAATATCCGGGTAACTTTCCAACAATACACGGAAAGAAAGGATATTGTTGCCAGGAGCCGAGGACAGCGGCGGGAGGATGGTGGCGTAGGATGAGCACGAATCGAACCGCAGCGCAGGGCGCGCGGCTCGTTCAGTGAATGTTTAAAAGGTGAAGACATCTTCCTGTCGAGGCAGGCAGCATTCCACCGTGCCTCGACAGAAAAGAAGGCCTACATCATACCGAGAGTACGCGGCAACCAGGTCGACATGGTCGGCCAGTAGGTCACCCCGACCAGGAAGACTACCATGGTCAAGAGCCAGGGCCAGACGGCCACGGTCAGTTCGGTGATGCCCATCTTGGTGATACCCGAGGCGACGTAGAGGTTCAGGCCCACCGGTGGATGGCACATGCCGACCTCCATGTTGACCGTCATGACGATACCGAAATGGACCGGATCGATACCGAGTGATATCGCCACCGGAAAGAGGATCGGGGCGAAGATCAGGACGATTGACGAGGGTTCCATGAAGTTGCCGGCCATAAGCAGCAGGACGTTGACTGCCAAGAGGAAGGCGATCTGACCGAGACCCTTGTCGAGCAGCCAGCTCGCCAGCTCCTGGGGGATATTCTCGTTGGCCAGGATAAAGGAGAACATGACAGCGTTGGTGATGATATAGAGCAGCATCGCCGACATGTTGGCCGAATTGAGCAGGACCTTCGGCACATCCTTCATTCCCATGTCCTTGTAGACGAAGACCGCAACAAAGAAGGCATAGACGGCGCTCATCGCCGCGGCCTCGGTCGGGGTGAATATGCCGGTGTAGATGCCGCCCATAACCACGATGATGAGCATCAGGCCCCAGGCCGAGGCGCGGAAGGTGCGCAGACGTTCCTTCCACGAGGCCTTGGGCTGGCGCGGGTAGTTGAACTTACGGGCCCGGTACCAGGTCATGCCGCCGAGCATCGAGGCCAGGATCAGCCCTGGGATGACACCGGCCATGAATAGGGCGCCCACCGAGGTATTGGTGGCTACCGAATACATGACCATGACGATCGAGGGCGGGATGAGGATGCCCAGAGCCCCTGAGGTTGTGATCACCCCGGCGCCGAACTTCATCGGAAAACCGGCCTTAACCATGCCCGGCAGCAGGATGGAGCCGATGGCCACAACCGTGGCCGGCGAAGAACCCGAAACGGCGGCAAAGAGGGCGCAGGCCATAACCCCGGCCAGGGCCAGACCGCCATACCAGTGGCCGACCATTGAAGAGGCGAAGTTGATCATGCGGCGGGCCACCCCGCCATGGGTAAGAAAGTTGCCGGCCAGGATAAAGAAGGGGATCGCCATGATCTCGAACTTCTCAATACCGGTGAAGAGTTTGAGGGCCACCGCTTCGAGGGGCACCTGGGTCATGGTGAAGAGAAAGGTCAGTACCGTGAGGCCGAGAGAGATGGAGATCGGCATGCCGGTCAGCATCAGGGTGAGCAGGATGCCGAAGATAATGAGTGCGCTCATCGTTTATCCTCCTTGCGGTCTTGACCGTTCTGCAGATTGTCCAGCTCTTCCGGATTGAGGTGAGCCGTCATGGAGATATGCGATCCTTCCGCTGGGATAGCCATTTCTTCAATGCCTTCTACATGTCCATGGTCGTGGTGCGGCAGTTCGCCGGACTTGATAAAATTGACCATGACCTGGAGGAAGCGGAAGCACATCAGTGACGAGCCGAGCGGTACGGCGCTGTAGACCACCCAGGTCGGCCATTCGAGATCGGGTGTGGTGGGTCCCTCCGGCAGATCGCCGGTATCCAGGCCCAGCAGGTGGAAGACTGCATAGTGCATGCCGTTATCCCAGATAAAGGTGCCGCCGAGTACGACGAGGATTGAGGTAAAAGTGGCGCCGGCCAACAGGCCGAAGATGATGAACTTGCCGCGCAGCGGTTTATTCATCTGATTGATCAGCACATCGACGCCGACATGGATGCCGGTTCGTACACCGTATGCTGCGCCGAATTTGGCCATCCAGACGAACATGATGATGCACAGTTCCTGGGCCCAGCCGAAGTTCAGGCCGAGCAGCCAGTCCTGCAGGCCAGGTATTGCCAGACCAGCGGCATAGCGGTGGCCTACCGCCAAAAAGATAATCAGGGTTGCTCCCCCCATGAGGAATGTTATGAACCATTCCTCCAGATGATTAAGCACTTTCATCACTGCCATACCCTCCCCGGAAAAGAAAGGGCGGAGTAGCATTGCCATCCGCCCTTGATTGTGCCTCGTTCTGGCTACCTGCTATTTGGTACCAATTGCCTTGTCTACTGCATCAAGGGTCTCTTTGCCGATGCGGCTGGCCATCTTGTCGTGTACCGGCACGAGGACTTCCTTGAAGGCGTTGCGCTCGGCCTCGGTGGGTACGTAGACCTCGGTCTTGCCGGAGGCCTTCACTGCCTCGAGATCCTGATCGTTTTTATCTTTGGCGATCTTGTTGGCATATGCGGTTGCATCTACCATGGCGATCTCAAGCTGGCCGCGGATATCGGCCGGCAGTTCGTCCCAGAATTTCTTGTTGACGATGACCGCATAGCCCAGATAGCCATGCTCGGTGATGGTCATGTGTTTCTGCACTTCATGCATCTTCTGGGTATAGAAGTTGGAAATCGGGTTCTCGGTGCCGTCGACAACGCCGGTCTGCAGAGCCTGATAGACCTCGGAGAAAGCCATCGTCTGCGGAATAGCCTTGAGGGCCTGTATCTGGGCTTCGAGTACCTTTGAAGACTGGATACGCAGTTTCTTGCCTTTCAGGTCAGCCGGGGTCTTGATCGGGGTGTTGGCGGAAAATGACTTGAAGCCGTTATCCCAGTAAGCCAGGCCCTTGATGCCTTTCGGTTCGAGCTTGGCAAGCAGCTGCTGGCCGACCGGGCCGGTAGTGATCTTGTGGAGATCGGCATAGCTGTCGAAGATGAAGGGCAGGTCGAAGACCTCGAAATCCTTGACGCCCAGAGGGCCGAATTTGGCCAGGGAAGGGGCCAGCATCTGGACGGCGCCAAGCTGCAGGGCCTCCATTTCTTCCTTGTCTTTGTAGAGCTGACTGTTCGGGTAGACCTCGACCAGTACTTTCCCCTGGGTCAATTCCTCGGCCCGTTTCTTGAAAAATTCGGCTGCCTGGCCTTTCGGGGTGTCAACCGCAACAACATGGCTGAACTTGATATTGATCGGTTCAGCAAACGCGGGAGTGGCCACAAGGGCCGCTGAAATCGTCAATGCCGCCAATGTCTTTGTGAATGTCTGAAACATGATTCTCCTCCAAAGTGTGGTTGGAATACTGTGCCTCGGCCGCAACAGGGCGATGCCTCCCATTTGCAGCGTGAGTGTGCCCGAAGCCAAATATCGGTTCACACCTGACTATAGCAAGATAAGGACCAATGTAGAAGAAATTATATGATTTCCTGTAAAATCATATCTTCGGAGCTGGCAGAGGCTCGGTTCCCGTTGCCGATGTGGCGGATTTCCGCCTATTGTCCCTCCGGCTGAAGGGGAAATCCACCCAAGGGTCTGCAATTGGCCACCAGACTCCATTCCGGTCTGGAAGTCGGTTTCATGACAGAAGATTTTTGAAAAAGGACTTATCGGCAAGGGGCGGCCTGAGTCATTCTGCAGTCAGATTCTTCTAAGAGTTAGGGGAAAGGGCTATTGAAGCTCACGATTGTGTTCAGACTGAAAGCGTGTATCGAAATCGAGAAATCCAGACTGTTTCATAATCCCTCCGGATACGATGTATGAGCACTCGATGATTTCTCGATATTTTAAGCTTAACGTACTGATATTTAAATATATTAAATAATATTCGGCGAGATTTCCGGCTGAATTATTCAAGGAACCCTTAAGTTATGACCTCTTCCTTGCGGAAATGGTCTCGAACAAGTTTGCGTAGTGTTACTATTCTGCTTGAGTTTTTTGTGAAGGCCAGCAGATACCTCGAGGCATTGCTGTTACCTGCCGCTGTGTTTTTCTTCCAGCGTTTTAACTTTTGCTTCCAGGCTTCGTTTTTTTAGAGAGATTTTCGTGATCAGATATGTGTAGCCTATCAAGGCTACTACGGTGATAATGGCATTAATCACCAGAATATGAAGATCATGGCTTCTTTCCCACACGAAGAGAACAAATCCAAGTCTCAAAAGAGGCAGTGCTATTGAAAGACTGTAAGCCAGATAACGCTTTAATCCCCATGCTGCCAATCCTGCCGGAATGGTAAAAAGAATCGGAAATTCAATATCCTCCCCGGTAAGTAAATCGGCTTGAATGATAAGAAGCGCTGTAATTACAGAAAAAAATCCCAAATGCTCTTCAATTATATGAACTATTTCCTTTGTGCTACCTGTCATTAAATATCCTCTGTTAATGGAAATCCTCCAGGTATTGGCGGCAGACAAAAATTGGCAAGTCTTTTTCCGCCTCATGGAACCGGCAGCTATAAGGGAAGGGTTTCAGTAGTTCCTGAATCAGAGTTATTAAAACAACTCAGACATAACGGTGATTTTGATAAGGAAACCGTGGCAAGCTGCATAGCTGCATAGCTGCAGTGCCAGTTTGATACTATAATTTGCAGTGAGCCGCAATAATGAACATCGAATCTAAAAAGGTTTGGTATTGCGGATACCAAAATTACGCATGGAAATTCCACAAAAATAAATTGGATGAGAACCCGAAAACCATTTCCAACTGGCGGTTGGCCTCATTGTCTTCGATATACAGGATGGTCTGCTGCTGTGCTCCGTTCATGCCGTCGCTCCCCGGGAGTTAATTGATCAAGGGGCGGAGCGCTTCTCAGCGTTCGGCACTGTCCTTGTCCTGGCTGTTCATTACAGGTGGGTCATCTGGTAAGGTTTTGCTTAAACCGGCGAATCCGGTTTCGCAAGCCCTATTTGTATACTATCGTTATCGCCTTTACAAGAGGAGGTTGAGACTGGTAATGAGTACAGATAACGGGAGCATGGAAAAGGTTGTCATCAACGCCCTGTCGGCGATGATC
>JANOIV010000121.1:0-2405 GCA_031407875.1 Desulfobulbaceae bacterium
GTTCTTGCTGGCCATCGCCTTGGCCATGGAAATGGATTCCATGAAGGCCACCAGGGAGATGATCAGAGCCGCAGTCAGCAGTTGCAACACGGCATCGAGGCTGAAAGTGGGCAGGCGGAACGAGGGCAGGCCGGAGGGAACCTTACCGACGACATCGCCACCACCGACGAGCTGGATTTCTCCATGTTCGATCTTCTTGATATGCCACTTGCGGCCATCGGTCACAATTTTGTCCGGTACATTGTCCGCCTGATACAAGACTTCGGGCATATTTTCCCCGGCCTGCACACGGACGAAATACAGCCGGCGAAGAGTGTGCAGGTGTTTGCTGTTTTCCACCTCCAAGGCATGTATATCGAGTTTCATCAGATCAATCTGGTGCCGCAGGTTTGCTGCCAGCCGGGCGTCGCGCTTTTTCTCCACCTGCCTTAACTGCCCGGAAAGTCTGGTTGCGGCTGCATTCAACTCTCCGATTCGCGTAGCGGTTTCATCGTAGTCAGCCACCAGTTTACGGGCCGCCGGCGTGACGATATCGCCGGTCAGTCCACTGGATTTGTGTTCGAAGCCGACGATAAAACTGAGCATGCTGGTAACGGCCACGGCTATGAGGACACTGGCTTTTGACAGCGCCGAAATCTTTTTCAATGCGAGCATCAGGATGAGACCAAAAATCGCTATGGCCAGTGTGGGCAGATGCGTCTGGGGAAGATATCGAAACATTTCCCAGATGTCCTTAAGGAAAAAGTCACTGCGTCCCTTCGGGATACCCAGGAGCATGTCAATCTGGGAGAGGCCGATGATGATGGCAGCAGCGTTCATGAATCCCAGGATAACAGGATGCGAGACGAAATTGACTATGCTGCCGAGCTTGACCGCCCCCAGCACCAGCTGGATAAGTCCCACCAGCAGGGTAAGCAGCAGGGCCAGGCCGATATATTCTTCGGTATAGGGCAGAGCCAGTGGCGTGACGGCGGCGGCGGTCATCAGCGAGACGATGGCCACCGGACCGGTGGCCAGCTGCCGCGACGAACCCCACAAGGCCCCGAGAATGGCGGGGACAAAGGCGGTATACAGACCATAATAGAGCGGCAGCCCGGAAAGCTGGGCATAGGCCATGGCCTTCGGTACCAGCACCAGGGCACCGGTGATGCCGGCGATCAGATCGCCGCGCAGAATGGTGGAGGAAACCGGAAACCACAGGAGAAAGGGAAAGAAACGCAATAACAGCCTGTTTGACATGAGACAACCTACCAAAAGAAATTGTTGAAAGAGCTAGCGGAACTCTTTGCGTCAACACCTCTCCATCCGACCCAAAAGACGACCATGAAGTCGGATGGACGGCTCCCTTCAGCCTGTCACTACCAGTACCGCGCAGTGGGCCCGGCCGATAACATTTTCGGTCACGCGCCCCATGAACATTTTGGCTATAAATCTCTTGCCCCGCCCCCCCATCAGGATCATGTCCACCCCTCGATCTCGCGCAGCCTGCACGATGAGTTCTGCAGGGTTGCCTGCCTGTACCAGAGGGTCGCAGACTGCCCGCAGGCCCTCCTGGCGGCACTGGGCGCAGACCTCGTTGACCATTTCGCGAGCCCGAGGTTGTTCATCATCTTTTTTTACCACCGACATGACCGTCAGCCGTTCCATGGTTGTACATGTTCGGCTAAGGCTAAGGGCCTCCTGCACCGCCAGCCTGCTGTTGGGGGAACCGTCCAGGGCAAGCAGGACATGGGCGCCGGTGATGAGAAAATCCTTTGGCACCACCAGAACACGCGGAAAGCCCTGGCCGATGACTTTGGCAGTCATGTTCCCCACCAGCAACGACAGGCGGCCGGTTTTGCCGTGTCGGCCCATGAGAATGGCATCAGCGTTGCGTAAACGAGCCTGTTCGACGATGGTTTTTTCCGGTTTGCCGGTGCCCACCACCACGATCTCAATCTCCACCCCGCTGTCCTGTGCCATTTTGCGGATCTGGTCCAGGTGAGGGGCTATTTCCTGCTGGTGCTGCATGACAGTCGAATTGGCAGCTTTGAGCGATTCAGCCTCAATATGCACCACATGCAGGACGACCACTCGGGCGCGGCATGCCTGGCCAAAAAATATTGCCTCCTGGACTGCCCCATCGCTGAAATGGGATCCGTCTGTGGCCAGCAGCAAAGTCTTGGCCTGGCCCAGGAGACTGGTTGAAAATTGTTCCATAGTGACTCCTTTGATTTGAGTATGAATAGATTTAAGATTAGCACCTATATAATAAAAAATAAATACGCCTCGTCCGCAGAATCTGTGGAAAGAGGCTGCAAAAAATAAGGGCATTGCCCCTCCGTGGTGGCTATGATGGTTTTTCCGAGAAATCATCAATCCCTCACAGGAGAAGCAATGCTTATCAAGACATTACTGAACAAGGT
>JANOIV010000180.1:0-32224 GCA_031407875.1 Desulfobulbaceae bacterium
AAAAAAGCCGACTTTATCGACTCTATCGCCGACAGCCTGCAGTATATCTCCTGTTACCATCCCCTTGATTTCGTCCAGGCCATGCATGCCGCCTACAAGCGGGAGGTCAACAAGGCAGCCAAGGACGCCATCGGCCAGATCCTCATCAATTCCCGAATGGCGGCCATCGGCAAGCGCCCGTTGTGCCAGGACACCGGTATCGTCACGGCCTTTATCAAGATCGGCATGGACTGCCGCTTCGACAGCGATATGACCGTGCAGGAGATGGTCGACGAGGGAGTGCGGCGGGCCTATCTGGATCCCGCCAATCCCCTGCGGCTCTCGGTGGTCGCCCACCCGGCCAGCGACCGCATGAACACCCGAGATAACAGCCCGGCGGTGGTTTACACCGAGCTGGTGGCCGGCGATGGACTGGAGATATTGATTGCCGCCAAGGGTGGCGGCTCCGAGAACAAGAGCAAGTCGGTGATGCTCAACCCGAGCGACTCCATCGTCGACTGGGTGAAAAAGACCGTGCCGACCATGGGCGCCGGCTGGTGTCCG
Organism: Desulfobulbaceae bacterium; assembly: GCA_031407875.1. Classification (GTDB taxonomy): domain Bacteria; phylum Desulfobacterota; class Desulfobulbia; order Desulfobulbales; family Desulfocapsaceae; genus Desulfoprunum. Next base: position 544 of record JANOIV010000180.1, read on the forward strand.
CCCGGCATCCTCGGCATCGGTATCGGCGGCACGGTGGACAAGGCCATGCTGCTGGCCAAGGAATCCCTGATGGAAGAGGTCGACATGCAGGACCTCATCAAGCGCGGTTCGGCCACTAAACTTGAAGAACTGCGCCTGGAGATCTACACCGCGGTCAACGATCTCGGCATCGGCGCCCAGGGCCTCGGCGGCCTGACCACGGTCGTCGATGTCAAGATCCGCGAATACCCGACACACGCGGCCTCGCTGCCGGTGGCCATGATCCCGAACTGCGCCGCCACCCGCCATATCCACTTTCATCTTGACGGCAGCGGTCCGGCAGTCTTCAGCCCGCCCGATATCAAGGCCTGGCCGGAGATCACCCTGGAGGCCGGCGGCGACGTCCGCCGGGTCCATCTCAATGGACTGACCAAGGCCGATATCGCCACCTGGAAGACCGGCGAGACCCTGCTTATAAACGGCAAGATTCTCACCGGCCGTGATGCGGCCCATAAGCGCATCCAGCAGTTCTACGCCGAGAACAAGCCTCTGCCGGAGGGGGTCGATTTCAAAGACCGATTCATCTACTATGTCGGCCCGGTCGATCCGGTGGGAGATGAGGTCGTCGGACCGGCTGGCCCCACGACCTCCACCCGGATGGACAAGTACACCGACATGATGCTCGAACAGGCCGGTCTGATGGGCATGATCGGCAAGTCGGAGCGCGGCGACGCCACCATCGCCTCGATCAAAAAGCACGGTGCTGTCTATCTCATGGCGGTCGGCGGCGCGGCCTATCTGGTCTCGAAGGCCATCAAGAAATCGCGGGTGGTTGCCTTTGCCGATCTCGGCATGGAGGCCATCTACGAGTTTGAGGTGGAAGATATGCCGGTAACGGTGGCGGTCGATAGCCGCGGCGAGGCGGTGCACAAGACCGGCCCGGCCTTCTGGCAGCAGGAAATCCTCAGGATGAAGAAGTAAAATAAAAGAGGGACGCTGCCTGGTTTTTGCTTTCTAAAAACTGGGGAGTGTCCCTCTTTTATTTTCAAACCAGGAGCAGCAGAGGGAACAGGTAGCGTTACAAGAAGGCTTCTCATGTCATCGCCAATTTGCCATACGAATTTCATCGCGGCTGTCCAGCGCAACTGCGATATCTCAGACGCCCGGGATCATGGGATCTATTCCATGTGTACCATGGTCCTCAAACTGCGCAATCTCTACAAGTGGGAAAAAGGACTGCAGCCCTGGGAAGAGCCGGAGTCTGCCGATCTGCTCGACTGGATCGAGAAGAAGGAAAACTTCTGGGCGACGATCGCCGGGGAGACGTTTGGGCCACTCTCAGTTGCGGGGAAAGAATTTGCCCCACTCGATCTGGAAGAAATCAACGCTACCCTCAATGGCACGCTGCTGTATGGGGCCGGTTACGGGCGATCGCTGAAGGCCGTCTTTTTTCTGGCAGAAAAACTCGAGCAGCGCACCATCGAGGGCTGCCCGGTAATTATTCTCGGCACCGAACGGGCGCGTGAGATGGCCAGTCCCTTTGCCATGGTGCAAGATGGTCTGATCATCATCCGTACACATGCGCTGCGTTACTTCTTCTGGGACCAGGTTCAGGAGGTCCGTTCCTCCTGCCGGAATTCACTGCGTCATGCCCTGCAGGCCTATGGGGTGATGAAGGACGGTGTGCTTGACCAGGAGTTGTTCAAACAATCTCTCGACACTATCGTCGAGCAGGAAATGAGCCTGTTCATTTATCACGAGGTCGGTGAAATCCTGCAGGAGGACCTCTCCTCGGAGTCGCTGCGGCGCATCATTGATCATTTTCCCGGCTCAGTACTCGAATTTGTCGGGCGGGCGGTCAAAGACATCCTGGCCGATACCCACCCTCTCGGACTCCTGGCCTATGTCATCAGGGAGAAACGACACTCGTCCCTTGGTTTTTATCTCACCTTTTTCGATGCTCTGCGGGAAAAGCTCTTTCCGGAAATACTCACCGCCTGGCAGCAGTTTTTTGCCGACGGGGACTGGCAACATATTGAAGAGGCCCGCAGCACCTGTTGGCTGCGAAACCAGGGAGTGGCACTGCGGATTAATGAAGTTGCCGGAATGATCGGGAGGGAGACCGACGAGGCGATCCTCGAGTATTTTAACAACCAGATCATGGAACCTTTGGGGCTTGATAGAGCCGGCCTTCCGGCGACAGGACAGGAACAAAATAGGGACGCTGCCTAGTTTTTGCTTTCTAAAAACTGGGGAGCGTCCCTATTTTATTCCGGCGCAGGATGTCGTGAACCCCGGCCCGGACCAAGGACGGCTCGGTGGTGAGGATAACCCGTTCGCCGGGATTTGCCCGGCTGATCGCCTCGAATCGTTCGTTGTGCATGGCGGTGATACACAGCGGAATCAGCTCCATGCCCCGGCCCATATACTCGGCACTCTCTCCCGTGAGCAAGGTGTTGCGCACCTCGACTAGAGGTCTTTCTCCTGCTTCACGGATCACCGCGATCGGTTCACAGGGCTGTTCGGCCCGCGGTGTTTCGTAGAGCATCTCGCTGGCGCCCGGTTTTGCGCGTATGAAATTCTCGGTGGTACCGCGGGTGCCGGTCTTGAGCAGTTCCTGCATGAGGACCTCCGGCAGTCTGATAGCCGCCGGCTCCTGCCAGACCTCCGCCGGCAGCCCTCCAAGATAGTCGAGCGCCGCCCGGTAGACCCGCACCACGCCGCCCACATAGAAAATCGACTTCATCCGCCCCTCAATCTTCAGGGAATCGACCCCGGTTGCCACCAGTTCCGGCAGGACCTCCAGGAGACAGAGATCCTTGGAGTTGAAAATATAGGTACCGCGCTCATCCTCCTCCACCGGATAATACTGGCCCTGCCGCTTCTCCTCGATCAGGAGGTAGCTGTAGCGGCAGGGATGGGCGCAGTTGCCCTGGTTGGCGTCCCGACCGGTCATATAATTCGAGAGCATGCAGCGCCCGGAATAGGAGATGCAGAGGGCTCCATGGACGAAGACCTCGAGTTCGCCCTCGACCTCCCGGCGGATCTCCCTAATCTCCGTGAGAGACAGTTCCCTGGCAAGATTGAGGCGCACCGCCCCCTGCCCCAGCCAGAACCCGGCGGCAAGATGGTTGGTGACATTGGCCTGGGTCGAGAGGTGGATCGGCAGATCCGGGACCACGATCCGAGCACGCAGGAGGATGCCGGGATCCGAGATGATCAGGGCGTCGACGCCGATGTCCCACAGCTCCAGCAGATAGGCATCAAGACCCTGCAGGTCGGCATTATGGGCGAGGATATTGACCGTCACATAGACTTTCACCCCGTGGCCATGAGCATAGACCACGCCCCGGCGCATCGACTCGGGACCGAAGTTGCCGGCCTTGGCCCGCAGGCTGAACTGCTTGCCACCGAGATAAACGGCATCGGCCCCGTAGTGCACGGCAGTCACCAGTTTCTCGTAATTTCCGGCCGGCGCCAGCAGCTCGGGTATGGCCGGCACCTGGCCTTTGACGCTTCCTTTTTCCTTCATCGTGGGGTATTGTATTTTGTTGATTTTTCCGGCCCGTACGAGGCCATTTCCCCTTCATTCTTAGAATACCCGGCCTGGGTTTGCAAGGAATTCGGTGAGCAGAAAACGTATCGGCATAGCCATGAGCGGGGGGGTAGATTCGACGGCCTGCGCCATAATGCTGCAGAAAGACTCCTCTGTCCAGGGCTTTTTCATGCATCTCGCCCAGCCGGATTTTCAGGTGCAGCTCGAGCGGGTGCGGGAGACCGCCAACCGCCTCGGCATCGGTCTCACGGTCCTCGATCTGCAAAGACAGTTCGGCGAAAAGGTCCTCGACTATTTTTCCACCAACTATTTTGCCGGTCTCACCCCCAATCCCTGCCTGATCTGCAACCGCGAGATCAAATTCGGCCTCTTTCTTGAGGCGATCCTGGCAGCGGGCATGGACGGCATGGCGACCGGACATTACGCCAGATTGGCAGAGCGTAAGGGCATCTTCCATCTGCACAAGGGCCTCGACCCACTCAAGGACCAGAGCTATTTCCTCTCCCGGCTGGATCAGGGGCAGCTCAGCCGCCTCATCTTCCCTTTGGGCGGGAGGACAAAGGCAGAAACCTACACCTTTGTCGAGGAGCAGGGATTCACAGGTTTCGCTGGTCTTGAAAGCCAGGATGTATGTTTTCTGGCCAATGAAAGGGTCGGCGATTTTCTCGAAAAAAAATTTCCCGGGAGTCTCACCGATGGTCCTATCGTCACCCGCGATGGCCGGGAGATCGGTAGACACAACGGACTTTTCAGATATACCGTCGGTCAACGCCGAGGTCTCGGCATCCCCGACAGCACCCCCTGGTATGTGGTGCGCCTCGAACCGCAGGACAACAGGGTGGTGGTCGGCAAGGAGGATGAACTCATGCAGCAGACCGTCAATATCGGCGATCTGCACTGGCTGGCAGATGTGCCACCCAAGGATGGCAGCCGCCACGAGGTGCAACTACGTTCGACCCATAGGGGCGCAAGGGCCAGCTTCTCTCTCACTGACAACGGGCTGGCCGTTCTGAATTTCGATGAGGCCCAGAGGGCCGTCACTCCCGGACAGTTCGCCGTACTCTACCAGGAAGACGAGATTCTCGGCTCCGGGGTCATTCTCTGAGCACCCGCACACAACATGAAAAAAATCCAGATAACAACCCTTGGCTGCAAGGTGAACCAGTACGAGTCGGCCTCCTTTCATTGCGGTTTTGAGCGGGCAGGCTGTGTCTCCGTCGGGGCGGAAGAGACTGCGAATGCTGTCATCATCAATACCTGTGCGGTCACCGCCAAGGCCGGGGCCCAGTCGCGCCAGGCCATACGCCAGGCCCTGCGCCATAACCCCGAGGCGAGAATCATCATCACCGGCTGCTATGCCGAGATTGCCGCAACCGAACTCCTCGATATGCCCGAGCTTGAGGCACGCTCTTTTTCCATCATCGGCAATAGTGAAAAGCATCTGGTAGTGGAGACGGCCTTGCAGGAAGAAGAGGAGATCCCGGAACGGCAAATGGGCGACATCATGGCCGCCACCGAGATCTGCCGACTGCCGGTAGGCCGTTTCGCGGAGAAGACCAGGGCATTTCTCCGGATCCAGGACGGCTGCGACAGCTACTGTACCTACTGCATCGTCCCCTTTACCCGTGGCCGCAGCCGCAGCCTGCCCGAAAGCGAAGTAGTGCAGCAGGCCCTGGTCTTCGCGAGAGAAGGACACAAGGAAATCGTCCTCACCGGCATCCACTTGGGGTACTACAGTCGCGATCTGGCAGAGGGATCTGATATTGGCGGTCTTCTCGACAGGCTCTCCGCATCTCTTCCAGCCATGCGCTTTCGTATCAGCTCACTCGAACCCATTGAAATACATGAGGAACTGCTGGCTCTCATTGCCAGCCGCAACAACCTGATGCCCCATCTCCATATCCCCCTGCAGTCCGGTGATGATGAGATCCTCAACCGCATGAATCGGCGTTATACAACCGCCAGATTTGCCGAAACCATCGATCTCTGCCGGAAACATCTCCCCGATGCCGCCATCGGCATCGATATCATGGTCGGTTTTCCCGGTGAAACAGAGGCCCATTTTTCACGGACAAGAGACTTTATTGCAAGTCTTGACTGCACCTATCTCCACGTCTTTCCCTACTCCGAACGGCCCGGCACCAAGGCCGCCACCTATGGCGGCAAGGTAGCGAAGATCGAGAAGACCCGGCGGGTCGCGGCACTTCTGGCCCTGGGGGAAGAGAAGAAGATCGCCTTCTACGCCAGGCAACTGGGCCGAAAACTGCCGGTGCTGGTCGAGACCCAGGGCAGCACCGACGGTCTCCTGCGGGGTTTTACCGACAACTATGTCCCGGTTTCGTTTGCCGGACCTGACAGTCTCATGAACAGCATCGTTACGGTCGACCTGCAAGAACAGAGAAATACAGTCATCCAGGGGGAGGTTTTACGGAGAGATGAAGGTTGAAATAATTGCCATCGGCGACGAGCTGACCTCAGGCAGGATCCTCAACACCACGAGCAGTTTTGCCGCCAGACAGCTGTATGAGGCCGGTTACGAGATCTATGCCATGCATACCATCGGCGATACCCCGGCCCTGATCGGCGAGGCCCTGAAAAAGGCCATCAGCCAGGTCGATGCGGTGATCGTCACCGGCGGGCTGGGCTCAACCGACGACGACCTGACCAATGAGGCCGTGTCACAGGCCCTGAATCGCCCGACCCTGCCAAACCTTGAGATCCTCTCGACGGTACGCGCCCATCTCGACGAGATAACCTCAACCCCCGTGGGCAAGCTGGAGAAACTGGCCTGGCTGCCGGAGGGTGCCGAGGCCCTCAGTCCGAAATCGCGGATGGCCGGTTACCAGCTCATTCATGACGAAAAGCCGATTTTTTTCCTGCCCGGTATCCCCAGTCAGATGAAACAGCTCCTCAACGAACATGTCCTGCCCCGCCTGGCCACCTGGCATAAAGACCATTACCTCACCACCTATCGGCGGGTCTTCAAGATCTTCAACCTGCCGGAGACCGAGGTCAATCGCCGCATCAGCACCCTTGATCTCAGCCGGGCGGCGCTCATCGGCTATTATCCGGTTTTTCCGGAAGTTCACTTGAGTCTCATCATCCGTGACAAACAGAACAGGAGTGCGGAAAAACTCTTTAAATCTTCCTGTAAAGCCATTAATACTGTGCTGGGTGACGCCATCTACGGCTATGACCGGGACTGCATGGAATCCATTGCCGGATCTCTTCTCCAGCGGGTCGGCTGGCATCTGGCGGTCGCCGAATCCTGCAGCGGCGGGCTGATCTCCCAGAAGCTGACCAACATCCCCGGGAGCTCCGCCTATTTCCTCGGGGGAGTGGTCTCCTACGCCGACGAGCTGAAGATCAAGTTCCTCGATGTCCCGGAAGATCTGCTGCGGGACAAGGGGGCAGTAAGCCGCGAGGTGGCGGAGGCTATGGCAGCAGGAATCAAGAATCGCACTGGGGCGGATATCGGTCTGGCGGTGACCGGCGTTGCCGGTCCGACCGGCGGCACGCCTGAAAAACCGGTCGGCACCGTCTATATCGGTATCGCCACCTCGGAGGGCAACTGGGCAACCCGCTTCCAGTTTTCAGGCGACCGGCTGCAGATCAGGGAGATGACGGCCCAGACCGGCCTAGATCTGGTCCGCAAATACCTGCTGCAGATGGCAGGCAGGTAAGCCTTCGTTTGCAATAACAGTAACATTTAGGAACCGTAACGAAATGGTTAGAGATGTCATGGTTATTTCGTAACGGTTCATAAAAAGTACGAAAGTCACGTTACACTACGATTTTCTCAATCCAGGCAGCATCCGGGCCGAGCGGGTTGAGACATCTTTCTCATATAACCTTTTTCCGAGGAAACACGAATGGCAGCGATTAATACTAAGGAACTGGCGACACCGACGAGCACCAAAGACAAATCGACCAGTGTAGACAATGCGATCAATCAGATCCAGAGACAGTTCGGCAAAGGCTCTATCATGCGCCTTGGCACTCATGAGGTCGAACCGATTCCGGTCATCCCCTGCGGTGCCCTGAGCCTCGATATCGCCCTCGGAGTCGGCGGTTTTCCAAAAGGTCGGATTACGGAGATATACGGGCCGGAATCCTCGGGCAAGACCACCCTTGCCCTGCATGTGGTGGCCGAGGCGCAAAAGCGTGGCGGGGCAGCGGCCTTTATCGACGCGGAGCATGCCCTCGACACTGCCTATGCCCAGCGGCTCGGAGTCGATATCGACAACCTCCTGGTCTCGCAGCCCGATTTCGGCGAACAGGCCTTGGAGATCGCCGAAATCCTTATCCGCTCCGGCGGCATTGATGTCATCGTTATCGACTCGGTAGCGGCCCTGGTACCCCGGGCCGAGATTGACGGCAATGTCGGCGACGCCCATGTCGGTCTACAGGCCCGGCTGATGTCCCAGGCCATGCGCAAATTCACCGGCGTTTTGAGCCGCAGCAACACCATTCTCATCTTCATCAACCAGATCCGCATGAAGATCGGCGTCATGTTCGGCAACCCCGAGACCACCACCGGCGGCAACGCCCTCAAATTCTATTCTTCCCTTCGCCTCGATATCCGCAAAATCTCTACGATCAAGCAAGGGGACGAATCCATCGGCAACCGGACCAGGGTCAAGGTCGTGAAGAACAAGGTCGCTCCTCCGTTCAAGTCGGCCGAGTTCGACATCGTCTACGGTGAAGGTATTTCAAAGACCGGCGATATCCTCGATCTGGCCTCCGAACATGAGATCGTCGACAAGAGCGGCGCCTGGTATTCCTATCAGGACGAACGGATCGGTCAGGGCCGGGAAAACGCCAAGCGTTTCCTTGCCGAACATCCTGAAATGTGTACTGAAATCGAGAACAAGGTCAGGATGACCTTTGGCATGGCTCCCGTCGAAATACCCAAGATACCTGAAGTGAAGGAACCTGCAAAAGAAGTGAAAGGACCTGCGAAAAAAGAATAACTGGGCCGGCGGCGAAGGACATTGATCTTCGTCGCCCTTTCGCCGCCAAGCCACGGGCAATACTGCAATCATGACCCCCACAAAGACCAAAACACACTATGATGTCATTATCGTCGGCGGTGGTCCCGCCGGCCTTTTCGCCGCCTATTACCTTGGCGAGCATACTAATCTCGATGTCCTGTTGATCGAGAAAGGTAAATCACCCCTCAAGCGAAAATGTCCGATCAAGGATTCGGGCTGCATCAAGTGCCGCCCCTGCAATATCCTCTGTGGTATAGGCGGGGCGGGGCTTTTCTCCGACGGTAAACTCAACTTCATTCACAAGCTGGGAAAAACCGACCTGACCCAGTTCATGGAGGTTTCGGAGGCAATCAAACTGATCGATGAGACAGAGGTCATCTTCAACCGTTTCGGCATGGACGGCAAGGTCTATCCGACCGATATGGAACAGGCCCTGGAGATCCGCAAACAGGCGCGCAAACAGGGCATCGATCTGCTGCTTATCAAACAAAAACATCTCGGTAGCGACAACCTGCCCAACCACATCGCCGGCATGGCCGATTATGTGCAGGACAAAGGCGTGACCTTTCATCACTCGGAAGAGGTGCGGGAGCTTATCGTCAACAAGGGTGAGGTAGCCGGCGTCATCACCAATCGCAGCTCCTACGAGGCCGGATATGTCATCCTGGCCCCGGGCCGGGTGGGCGCCGAATGGGTCGGCAGCGTGGCCAGGACCCATGGCATCGTTCTCTCCCAGCGAGGTATCGAGGTCGGGGTGCGGGTCGAGGTGCACAACGAGATCATGCAGGATCTCTGCTCCATCATCTACGATCCGACCTTTTTCATCCGCACCACCAAGTATGATGACCAGACCCGGACCTTCTGCACCAATCTCGGCGGTTATGTAGCCCTCGAGAATTACCAGAATTTTGTCTGCATCAACGGCCACGCCTATATGGACAAGAAGTCCGACAACACCAATTTCGCCTTTCTCTCCAAGGTGGTCCTGACCGATCCTGTCGAAGACAACCAAGCCTATGGCGAATCAATCGGCAAACTGGCGACGCTTATCGGTGGCGGTAAACCGATCTTGCAGCGCTATGGTGATCTGACCCGCGGTCGGCGTTCCACCTGGAACCGGGTGCGCAACAGCTATATCGAGCCGACCTTAAAGAATGTGACCTGCGGCGATATCGCCATGGCCCTGCCGGAGCGCATCCTCACCAACCTGGTGGATGGTCTTGAGCAGCTCAATCATATCATCCCCGGAGTCGCCAACGACGAAACCCTGCTCTATGCCCCTGAGATCAAATTCTTCGCCACTCAAGTGGAGACCGACAACAACCTCGAGACCGCCATCAAAGGCCTCTTTGTTGCCGGTGACGGACCGGGGGTGGCCGGCAATATCGTCTCGGCCACCGCCACCGCCCTGATCCCTGCTAAGGAAATCCTCAGACGCAGCGGAGGCAAAGCCAAAGCAACAGGAAAATAATAGCCAAACTACTGCACCATGCCATGCTTTAATGTCGGGGGAAATCGCGTAGTACTTTTCGCTTGATAATGCGTCAAGATCTCCACTATACTGTTTTATAATATCCTGTTGACATCAACAATCCATAGGGTATAATCGAACACAATCAGGAATGATTATCATTTCCCAAACTACTGTTTCAACAACTACAATGGAGGAATCAACAATGCAAAAATGGGAATGTCCTTGCGGCTATATCTATGACCCTGCGGAAGGCGATCACGAGCATGGTGTAGAACCTGGAACTGCCTGGGAAAATCTCCCGGGTGACTGGGTCTGCCCCCTATGTGGAGCCGAACAAGACGCCTTCTGGAAGGCTGACTGAAAACCCGGAGGCGACCTTGCCCGCCAATACCTGATCCTCAATTTTCAGATTTTGGCGGGCGTTTTTTGCAGGTAATAATTAGGTGATTCTAATCTTGTTTATCATCTCAAACTTTCAACGACACGAGGGAATGTATGAGCCTACTCGTCACAAAACATTCACCCGATTTTACCGCAACGGCAGTACTCCCCGACAATACCTTCAAAGAGGATTTCAACCTCTCGGATTTTCGTGGAAAATACGTCCTGCTGTTTTTCTATTCCCTTGATTTCACCTTTGTCTGCCCCTCGGAGATCCTGGCCTTCAACAAGGCCGTGGACCAGTTTGAAGAAAACAACTGCCAATTAATAGGCGTTTCAATTGATTCACACTTCTCACACCTGGCCTGGAAAAATACGCCTGTCAATGAGGGCGGTATCGGCAATATCCGTTACCCTCTGGTATCAGATCTCACCAAATCGATCTCCCGTGACTACGAGGTTCTTCTTGATGCCGGAATCGCCCTGCGTGCTCTCTTCCTGATTGACAAAGAAGGCGTTATCAGGCATCAGCTGGTCAATGATCTGCCAATGGGCCGCAATGTCAATGAAGCCTTGCGTGTCCTGCATGCCTTGCAGTTTACCGAGAAACACGGCGAGGTATGTCCGGCGAATTGGAACAAGGGGGAAGAGGCCATGACTCCGACGGCCAAAGGCGTAGCCGCCTATCTCACAGCGCACGCCAACGATTGAGGAAACTCATCCTTTATTCCATTTCCAAATCAAGATGAGAACGAGAAGGCAAGCGAGCAGCGACGAGACAGTACATAAAAGTACGGCGAGGAGCCGCACAGCGCAGCCGACAAAGTTAACGCTTGATTTGGAATTGGAATTACGCAGATACGCCCAATCTATGGCCGAGGTCTTTCTCCGCCAAAAAGAAAAGGCCGCAGTCAACTGCGGCCTTCGGTTTCACTTTGTGACTTTTTCAGGGCGCTATGCAGCGACAGGAGGGACAAAGACCCTCTTGGCCATCTCCAGATCCATAGCGAACATACCCGCAGAATCCTTGCCCACCAGTTTGAGCTTATTGAGGACATCGGCAACACTGGCCTCTTCCTCCACCTGTTCGGTGATGTACCACTGGAGAAAGATATTTGAGGCATGATCCCGCTCTTCCTGAGCACAGTTGACCAGATCGTTGATCAGTTTGGTCACGTGCTCCTCATGCTGGGCAACCTGCTCCAGGACCGCCAGAGGAGAATCCCACTTATTCTGAGGTTTTTCGATGGCCGCCAGGACCACCTTTCCACCACGCTCATTGATATAATCAAACATCTTGGTGGCATGGAAGAGCTCTTCCTGGGTCTGGACCCTCATCCAATTGGCAAAACCGGAGAGGCTTTTATTGCTGAACCATGCCGACATCGACATGTAGAGATAGGAAGAGTACAGTTCGGCATTAATCTGGCCATTCAGGGCATCGTTGAGTTTTTTGCTTATCATTGGAGTAACTCCTTTTGTTTTTGAGTAAAAACGCTTTAACCGGCAGCTCTCGAAGGAGCAGAGTCGGTGATCTTATTTTTTCTTCTTCTTTTTCTCTTTTTTATCAGAATCAACCGAATCGTTGAGAGGACATCCTTTACAGCATTTGCCCTTCTTCTCAAATTTGTGGCAGCATTTTTTTTCGTCTTTTTTCCCCATGGGAATTCCTCTTTTGTTTTGGAGAGAGATTTACCCTGATATTGTGCAACGTGTCTCTAATAGTAAGTATCTGTCTCAAACATGCCAGTATTTCTTGTCTATTTTTGAAAAACAGCCACAAAATCAAAGGTGTGAACTGAAAGGCTAGTAATCCATATTGAATTCAGTGAAATCAAACCAGAAGCCATTGTCGCTCAAATAATCTATTTCCGCCTGAACAATGGCAACATGTCCGTCCTCTATCTCCAGAAACCGATTGAACATCTCTCTGGCAGGTCCATCTACTTGCCCGACCAGGCGACGGTAATAGTCGGAAGTCTCCTTTTCAAGATTCAGGGCCACGTCGAGGACCTGCCGTTCATCATCGAGAATCTCTCGAGGTTCCAGCTGTTCCACAGCCTTCAAGGCATTTTTCAGTTCAGCCGTATTCGGCAGGGCCGATGTAAGTGAAAACAGCCCGACGGTACCATCCCTGCGCCACTGTCCCAGGCGGGCCAGCAGATAATCGATATGCCCCTGCTCCTCGCTGGCAAGCAGTTCAAAGACTCGCCGCCCGGCCCTATTTCTGATCCGTTCAGCCGAATTCAGGTAATGATCCCGGATCCGGGTTTCGTACTCAATCGCTGTCAATATTGCCTGATCCAGACGCATAATCCACCTCACTTTACTGGCCGGCGGCGGCAAAGAGTATCACCCTTGAACCGCCGATCACCAGCATGTTGAAGAAAAAAATCCCGTTCAAAACGATAAAAAGCATTCTGTAATTGGCATGATGACACAGGCCGAGCTGCACGAAAAAGACAATAAGCAGCAGGAAAGAGGCGGCAATCACCAGAACCCGCTCGAGAAGGCCAAGCCCTAAAGGCAGTGCGGTGATCATTATCATGGCCACGACCAGGGCGGCTATCCAGGGCAGAAGCAGCCGTTTCAACCGCAGCTCTGAAAAGTCGTTCAGCATATTGGGGAATGCACAACTGCTGTAATCCTGCCGATATCGAAGCATAACCAGCCAGAAATGCGGGATCTGCCAGAGCATCAGCAGTAGAAAGAGCATGCCGGTGGTGGCGGAAAAAGGTGATCCACCGGCCGCCAGCCAACCGATGACCGGCGGCAGTCCCCCACAGAGAGCGCCTGGGAAAATGGCGAAAACCGTCTTTCGTTTGAGGCCCGTATAGACGCCATTATAGAGTAACAGGGCAATAAGGCCGAGAAACACCGGCAAAAATGGCGGGCCGGCAGCAGCTAGAAGCAACAACCCTACGGCTATCAGCACGGCGGCTTGCATAATCGCCTGCCGACCTGTCAGCTCGCCTCGTGGCAGGGGTCGGTTCCTGGTTCGGGCCATCAGGCTATCCTGCCGCCACTCCTGCAGGCTGTTCAGCGTCGCTCCTCCTGAGGCAAGAGAAAAAACACCGGCTACAACCAGGAAGGCCTTGCGAGACAGTTGCGGTTCGGCAAGGAGAAAACCAAAGAGTGCTGAAAAACCGAGAAGCAGACACAAGCCAGCTTTGGCCAGCCGTAAGCGGGCAAAGCTGTTCTCTTGAAGACGCAGCATGACGTTTTTCAGAGTGTTCTGTCGCTGGGCTATTGTATTTTTCGTTGCCAATCTCCTTACCGCCCTTCGACTCCGCTCTGGGATCGGCCTTCAACCCCGCTCGGGATAAGGCGCAAACCTCATTCGTCCTTTTTTTCCAGCCACTTGCGGTATTCATCTTCGGGGACTATGCGCATTTTTCCAGTCATCGATGAATGGCTCGTACCACAATACTCGGTGCACTGGATATCATACTCGCCCAGTTCATCCGCTAAAAACCAGGCATAGGTTTTCATGCCCCGAACCGCATCAATCTTGATCCTGAAGGCCGGAATATACAGGCTGTGAATGACATCCAGCGAAGTAACATTGAGTTTGATCGGTTTCCCCAGCGGCACGACCAGTTCATTTTCCGACTCTTTGTCATTTCCATAGGTAAAAAGCCAGGAGTACATCTGAGCGGCCACCTCAATCTCAATAGCGCCTTTCGGCACTGTGCGCAGACCGATATAGGACTTCCAGCCCATGTAGAACATGGAGAGGGCAATCAGGGTCGGGATCAGGGTCCAGAACAGCTCGAGAACAAAATTGTCTCTGATATCGGAGGAGACCGGATTGCGACTGCGCCGGTATTTGATGACAAAAACCACCATCACCAACGATATGCCGAAAAGCAGGACTATTGAAATACCCAGAATATACCAGAAGGCCTGGTCAACGCCTTGAACGGGGGTCATTTTTTTCTCCGTCTACTACCTGTAAGCCACATCCCAGAAGGTAAAACCGATCATAATGGCAAGAAAGATCACGGCACTGAGAAAGGAATATCTGATCACCGGTCCCTCGTCTTTCAGGTGCATGAAGAACAACAGGACCAGGCTGGCCTTTAACGAGGCGAGGGTCAGGGCAATCGGCACATTCCAGTATCCCAGGTGCACATAGGATACTGCCACCGTCACCCCGGTGAGCACGAGCAGCACCCCAAGTACCGTAGCCAGTTTGCCGTAGCTGAGGATATGCGGTTGTTCGGTCGTTTCCATATATGTTCTTCTTCTCCTGTGAGAATCGCCTTAGAGGACCAGATAAAAAAGGGGAAAGACAAAAATCCAGATCAGATCAACCAGATGCCAGTACAAGCCTGAGTTTTCCAGCATGGCAAAACGCGATGAGGTGATCCGACCGCGCAGGATCAGCACCAGATTGATAGTCAGCAGAACCATGCCGATGATGACATGCAGACCGTGCAGACCGGTGATCACATAATAGAGTCCAAAGAAAATATTGAGTCCCGGTTCACCATCCTGCAGGGTCGCCGAGTTGGGATAGATATCGTGGTGGATCTTGGCCCCCCATTCAAAATACTTGTTCACCAGAAAGACAAAGCCGCAGAAGATGGAAAAAACGAGGAAACCTATGGCCTGCCCCTTCTTCTTACGCTGGATGGCGGTAATCGAGGCGGCAACCGTAAAACTGCTGACCAGGAGGACAACGGTATTGAGAGAACCGATGATCCTGTCGAGTTCCTTTCCTCCCTTGGCAAAAAGCTCGGGATAATCATAAAAATAGACGGCATAGAGGACAAAAAGGCCACCGAAGAGAATGATCTCTGAATAGAGAAAGAGCCACATCCCTATCCTGATACCGGTTGCATCGATTTTGGAAGTCATGGATATCTTGCCTTATCTGCCGTCTTTGTGGGAACTGGCAACTATATCACTGAAGTCATAGGGAAATCCCTTGATTTCAGGGGCATCGATAAAATTCTGCATGGGGGGTGGCGAGGGAACCGACCATTCAAGAGTCGTTCCACCCCAGGGATTACTGGGGGCAGTTCTGGGATTTCTGAGACTGAGCAACAGGTTGACAAACATCAGCAGTATGCCGAAAACGAGCAGATAGGCCCCGAATCCGGCCAGAAAGTTCCCCGTCTCGTACTGGGGCAGATAGTCGTAATATCTGCGCGGCATGCCCTGCAGACCGAGAATGAGCATCGGCACGAAATGAAAGACAAAGCCCACCGCAGCAGAGACTGCACCGATATACGCCGGCCTGTAGCTGTACATGACCCCGAACATCTTCGGCCACCAGTAATGGAGGGCGGCAATAAATGCAAAACCTGTACCGCCTAACATCACGAAATGAAAATGGGCCACCACGAAATGGGTGTCGTGGACATGAATATTGGTACCGGCAGCGCCGAGGACAAGCCCGGTCAGACCGCCGACCGTAAAGAGATAGATGAAGCAGAGCGAGAGAAAAAGCGGCGGTGACATCTCGATCGAGCCCTTATACATGGTCGCCACCCAGGAGAATACCTTAACCGCCGAGGGGACGGCGACCAGGAAGGTGAGCAGGGAGAAGACAAAGACCGAGACATCGCTCATGCCGCTGGTGTACATATGGTGCGCCCAGACGAGAGAGCCGGCGATGGCAATGGCCATAGAAGAGGCGGCAATGGCCTTGTAACCGAAGATCGATTTGCGCGAAAAAACCGGGATGATCTCGGAAATGACCCCCATAGCCGGCAGGATGATGATGTAGACGGCGGGATGGGAATACATCCAGAACAGGTGTTGGTAGAGGAGTGGATCGCCGCCCTTGTCCGGTTCAAAGAGCCCGATCGAGAGAAATCGCTCCAATACCACCAGGACAAAGGTGATCGCGATGACCGGCGTCGCCAAGACCTGCACCCAGGCCGTGGCATAGAGAGACCAGGTAAACAGGGGGATCTGCATCAGACCCATTTTCTTGTGGCGCATCCGGTGGAAGGTGGTGACAAAATTCAGACCGGTCAGCATCGACGACATGCCGAGGATAAAGGCGGCGGTGACGGTCAGCGAAACATTGCCTTTGGTCGAGACGCTGAAGGGCACATAAAAGGTCCAGCCGGTATCGGGAAAGCCACCACCGAAAAAGAGCGAGAAGATCGCGAAAAGTCCGCCGATCATGAAGAGATACCAGGAGAAGAGATTGAGCCTGGGAAAAAACACATCGTCGGTGCCCAGCTGGATCGGTAGAAAAAAATTACCGAATATCGCTGGAATAGCCGGAATACCAAAGAGAAAAATCATGATCACCCCATGCAGGGTGAACATTGAGTTGTAGACCTCCGGCCCCATGATAGTCCGACCCTGACTCATCAGTTCGGTCCGCAGCAGCAGGCCGAGGATCACGGCCAGCACGAACCAGAAGAGGATGGCCCACAAATACATGAGCCCCAGGCGCTTATGGTCATGGGTCAGCAACCAGGCCTTGATGCCGGTCAGGCCCTGTGGCGAGGGTGTCTCAAAAAACGACTGTGTTTCCGTCATGATGCGATCCTGTATGAGGCTACTCTTTGGGACTGTTCTCATCGTCTGAACGCCGACCCCGTTTGCGGGAAAAGAACAAAAAGGCCGTTATTGCCACGAGAAAGGCTGTAAAAACCACCATCTTGACCGTTTGAAAGACCGACTTATTGGTGTTTGGATCGGTATTAAAACACATCCTGAGCAAGCGTTTGACCGAGAGCGAAGGCGTACCCTTGGCGGCATCGGCAATGGCCATATCTATATCTCCGGGGATGAAAGAACCGTAGACATACCTGATGATCTTGCCATCGCCGGCAACCGCCACCAAGGCCGAGGGATGAATATAGGTCTCATCCGCCATCTTTTGAAAACGATAGCCAAGCGCTGCAGTCAGGGCCGTTATCGCCTCCTTTGTCCCGGTCAGATAGCGCCATTCTGCCGCGGGAAACGAGTCACCTACAAGTTTCAGATAATTCTTCTTGGCCCTCCTGGCATCATCTGCGGTCTCCTTCTCATTGAAACTGAAGGCAATAACCCGGAAATCTATGCCGGGCACGGACTTCAGCTGTTTGAGGGAGGTTGCCAGATTAGCCAGAGTCTGGCTGCAGGCACTGGGGCAGTAAAAGTAAATCGGCAGGAGCAGGGTCGGTCTGTCGATGATATCTGTCAAGGCCACCTCATGCCCCTGTTCGTCCGTGAAACGGCTTGCAAGTGGAACAAAGGTCCCTGTCTTCTCTTCAACCCAATCCTTTCCGGCCTCACGAGAGGCGAGGGAAGGCGAGAGGGCATGATCCGCATCGGCAGGTCCATGGGCCAAGAGCCTATCCTGCCCTCCTCCCCCGAAGATTGTGAGAAGAAAGAGAGGTATCACCAGCAGAAGCCTTGTCACGATTACATTTCCGCCGCAACTGAACTGCCGGTGCTCAGATTGATCTTGAGTTCGGTGCGGAATGTATGCTTGGTCTTAAAGCTGTCACGTTCCGGCGGGCCATAGGCCAGGAGAACAAGGGAGTCTGCGTTGACATCAATCTTGCCGTCGTTTGCATCGGCTGAAGCCAGAGGAATGGTAAATTCGATGGTCGTTTTACCGCCCTCTTCCGTGCCGCCAATCAGAGTCACATCCTCCGTACCGCCCAGCTTATCGTCCGCTTTATGGCTGGTAGAGCTGTCGCCAAAGTCATCGCTCAGAGTGACCTTGCCGTCCTTCACATAGCCCAGGATATAATTGGCGCCCTTCATATCATCAGTCGGATTGAAGCCGACCGCGACCCAGCCTGTCGTTTTCGCACTGAGCTTCACCTCGAGCTTGTCACCATTGACCTTCCAGGCAAAGGACATCTTTTTGGCCTGCACCTCATGGGTATACTCTCCGGCTGAGACAAAAGATGCGCAGACAAGCGACAGAGCACCGATTACTGCTAAAACAATCGCCATTGATATTCCTTTCATTGTAATTTCTCCTTATAATTTTACCCAGATATCGTGACCTACATACGCTTGTCCCACAACAATCAGACAAAACGGCCGAGTTGTCAAACAAAAATACTGAAAAAAATCGCTGCCGGCAGGCAAAGTGCCAGGCCCGGGTCATTTTCTCGCGAACCATCCTCCCTTTCACGAAGCAGCCATCTTCATTGTCCCTGAAAACGCCGGATGAATCTCCTGTCGATCAGATCCTTGATCAAGAAGGCAAGCCGACCGCGGAACGAGAAGGGGCCCTTCTGCAGGACGCCGATGCCCTGCCCCAGGTTAAAAATCCGCAGATAGCCCTCGCCCGGGGCAAATTTTCTCAGCGCCCGCATCTCCAGGGCCGCAAGCAGATTGTCAAAGAGGACCTGATTCTGACGGACAGCATAGACTCCGACTTTGTCAAGGGGCGACGGGGCAAAACTGATACAATCCCCACCACCGAAGATCTCTGGATACAGCTCGCACTGGAGAAATGCGTTGACCAGGAGACCGCCGTCCGAACCGGTCGGCAATCCCGAATCGGCAAAAAGGCTCGAGGGCCGCACCCCTGTGGCAACACAAATCAGATCGGCAGGAAAGGACCTGCCATCGGCCGTCTCGATATCGTCGCCCCGGATCGCCTCCACCTGCTGCCCGGCAAAGAATTTCACCCCTCGTCCGGCCAATGCTCCGTGGCACAGCCTTTGTACCCGCGGCGGGAACCGGTCCATTAATCGATGTCTTGAAAAGACCGCCACCCGCACGGCCTGCAGCCTCCGTGATACTGCCAACTGCAGGATATTGCCGGCTATTTCGGCGGCTGAAGGACCGCCGCCGATGATTGCGACATGCAGTTTCTCCGATCTCCCGCGCTCAACTATCTGCTGCTGCAGACGCAGGAGGTTTTCAATCGGCTTGACCGGGAAGACCCTGTCGGCATCACCTTGAAAACTCAGATCGGAGACCTGACTGCCGCAGTTACAGGAGAGAATATCGTAAGCCAGGGTTGCCCCGGACTGCAAGAGGACACGGCGTTTATCGGCAGCAATTGCCATTGCCGTATCGAGGATAAATCGCCCCCCTTGTCGTTCCACCTCAGCACGGGTGCAAAAGCGGATTTCCTCCGGCATAAAGGTCCCGCCGAGCATGCCCGGCCCCATGCCCGAATAGTAATGAACCGGGGAACTGCCAACCACATCCACCGAAAATCCCCGTTCGACAAAACGATGGATATTGCGGATAGTCAGCAGATGGGCATGGCCCCCTCCGATCAGGACGAGTTTTCGCAAAACGGCTCCCTTGACATCCTTTTCATAGTGCAGATAATAGCCAGTATTATGTTTTTTCTCTACACCGGGAAAAAGTCAGGTGTACTCTTTCCGTGTGTTTTCACATTCCATAAACCTTTTTAGGAGGATTCTACTATGGCTGAAAAAATGGAAGTCTACAAGTGCGCTGCATGTGGTAACATCGTTGAAGTCCTCACCGGAGGCGCTGGAGAGCTGGTCTGTTGTGGTCAACCCATGGCCAGGGCGAAGGAGAACACCACCGACGCTGCCGTGGAAAAACATGTTCCGACCATGATCAAAATAAATGACGGCTGGCAGGTGAACATCGGTTCCGTCGATCACCCCATGTCCGCCGAGCACTTCATCGAGTGGGTTGAACTCATCGTCGAGGGTACCGTCTACCGGGAATTTCTCAAACCCGGAGACAACCCCACTGCCTTTTTTCCCTGCAAGGCGGCATCGGCATCCGCCCGCGCCTACTGCAACCTGCACGGCCTGTGGAAGGCCGCCTGATCGCTCCCTGACTTGCAGCCACCTCTAGCGTCCGCCGCAAGAGATATTCAGCTGGCGATACAGGTCATCCGGTATGAGGGGCTTACTGATATAGCCGTCCATACCGGCAAGCAGACACTTCTCCTTATCCCCGCTCATGGCATGCGCTGTCATGGCAATGACCGGGAGATGAGCCCCAAAGACCCTGGCTGCTACTCCGGCCAGGGTCTCATGAAATCTATCAAATTGAGGAGCAGCCACCTCTTCACAGATGCGCAGGTATTCCGTCACCTGATAGCCATCAAGGCCGGGCATCCGGATGTCAAGGAGGAGGGCGTCGTAGCGGGTTTCCGAGAGGCGTTTGAGTGCCGCCAGACCATTATCAGCCTCCGTCACACTATGCCCTGCCTGTTCCAGAAGTATCCTGGCCAGATCACGGTTGGTGGTGATATCGTCCACCACCAGCAGCCGTAAAGGCCCGTTGGCGATGGGGACCCGCACAGAGTATGCCTCATTTTCGACAAAACCCGAGACCTTGCCGAAGACCGAGGTAAAGAAGAAGCAGCTCCCCTCCCCTTCTTTGCTGGTCATGCCGAGGATGGCATTCAGCGGAGTCCGCACTTCAGGGCTCATGTTGGCGAGGAACTCGCTCTTGGAGGTATTGGCCAACCCTGCCTCCTTTCTGGCCAGAATCATTTCCCGCTCCACCTTTTTTCATTCCGTGATATCAAGAACATACTCGATCATCTGGACAAGTTTTCCATGACAATCATAGATTGGCTGACCATGCACCTCCACATTGCGCTCCTCGCCCAGGCTGTTCTGATGGACGTGCTCGAGGATGACCGGTTTTCCTGTTCGCTGCACCTCCGCTAGCGAACAGGGATGCTCATCACCACAGCAGGGAGTGGTCCGATATGGGTGAGGCCATGGCAAGTACGCACTTGTGACAGTCTGCCTTCGGCGCCTGACAGACCGCGACGGAACTCACGCGAACGGCAGGAAATGACATTCATTCCATTTCCAAATCAAGATGAAAACGCGAAGGCAAGCGAACAGCGACGAGACAGTACATACAAGTACGGCGAGGAGTCGAACAGCGCAGCCGACAATGAAGCTTGATTTGGAATTGGCCTAACCTGCCGTTCGCCTGGCCCATCTCTTGAACGGTCCTTAACCCAATCCGACATCAAGGCCCATCATCACCGCAAAGCCCAGCATCACGCCGACAGTGGCAACGTCGGAGTGTTTCTCCGCCTGGGATTCCGGGATGAGTTCCTCCGCCACCACGTAGATCATCGCCCCGGCGGCAAAGGACAGGGCATAGGGCAGAAGGGGTTTCATGGCAATGACCGCGACAGCGCCCAGCACCCCGGCGATCGGTTCCACCACGGCGGACAGCTGTCCGTACCAGAAACTCTTCAGGCGCGACATCCCTTCGCGGCGCAGGGGCACCGAGACCGCCGCCCCCTCCGGGAAATTCTGGATGCCGATGCCAATGGCCAGGGCGATAGCCGCCCCCAGGCTGGCCGCCGGATAACCCGCCGCGACCGCCCCGAAGGCCACCCCCACCGCCAGCCCTTCGGGGATATTGTGCAGGGTGATCGCCATTACCAGGAGGACGCTGCGCTGCCAGCTGGTCTTTACCCCTTCCGCCTCTTTCGCCGGAAAACCGGGATGCACATGGGGCAGGATCTTATCGACCGCCCAGAGGAAGGCCCCCCCGGAAAGGAAGCCGATCATGGGTGGCAACCAGGCCACCCCGCCTGCCGCCTCGACCATTTCGATGGCCGGGGCCAGAAGCGACCAGAAACTGGCGGCAATCATGACCCCGGCGGCAAAGCCGAGCATCCCGTCCAGGGTTTTGCGGTTGAGGTTCTTGAAGAAAAACACCAGACTGGCGCCTAGGGCTGTCACCAGCCAGGTGAAACAGGTGGCTATAAGCGCCTGATATACCGGGGAAACTGTCTGAAACCATTCGATCATAAAAACTCCTTCCCAATTCCGCCCCGGCGGGAACCCAATGCTGCCGCCGGACAGAACCTGTCATTATTTGATTGAAAAAAATACAGAAATTCTCAGGGAAAAGAATTACACTTTCTATGAGGTGTGTCAACGAAGAACCATTATCCCCAATCCCTCTTAAGGCTTGCCATGACTGAGAAAACATATCGCACAGAAAAAGACAGTATGGGTGCCGTAATGATTCCCGCAGATGCCCTCTTCGGGCCCCAAACCCAGCGGGCCGTGGACAATTTCACCATCTCGGACAAGCCTTTGCCGGCATCCTTCATCAGGGCGCTGGCCGAGATCAAACAGGCCGCAGCCGAGACCAATACTGCTCTGGGCCTGCTCGATCAGATACACGGTGAGGCCATCAGGGATGCCGCCTGCGAAATCGCCGAAGGCAGGTATGCGGCCCAATTCCCGGTCCCGGTCTTGCAGACGGGCTCCGGTACCAGTACCAATATGAACATCAACGAGGTGATCTGCGGCATCGCCTACAAAAAAGGCCTCAGCCTCTCGGCCAATGACCATGTCAACCTTGGCCAGAGCAGCAACGATGTGATCCCGACCGCCCTGCATCTCTCGGCGGCAGAGGGCATCAGCCGCCGTCTCGATCCGGCCCTGGCCGGGCTCGCCGCCTCCATCCGCAGAAAAGGTGAAGAGTATCGGGAGGTGATCAAGACCGGGCGGACCCATCTCATGGACGCCCTGCCCATCTATCTGCGTGATGAGATGGAGGCCTGGGCGGTGCAGATCGATGAATGCCGCGAGCGTCTCGCCGACTCGTTGCCCCGCCTGCTCCGCCTGCCCCTGGGCGGGACTGCGGTGGGCAGCGGCCTCAACTGCCATCCGGAATTTGCCGCCAGGGCGGTGGCCAGACTGGCTGAGATTACAGGTCTGGCCTGCACCTCGGCCCCATCATTTTTCAAAGGTCTGAGTAGCCTCGACACCGTGGTCGAGATCTCCGGACATCTCAAAACCATTGCCGTGGTGTTCAGCAAAATCGCCAACGACCTGCGCTGGATGAATTCCGGTCCGCTGGCCGGGATCGGCGAAATCAGCCTGCCGGCCCTGCAGCCGGGATCGAGCATCATGCCCGCCAAGGTCAACCCGGTTATCCCCGAGGCCGTCTGCATGGCGGCGGCCCAGGTCATCGGCAACGATACCGTCATCACCCTGGCCGGCCAGGCCGGCAGCTTTCAGCTCAATAGCATGTTCCCCCTGGCTGCCGCCAACCTGTTGGAATCCATCGATCTCCTGGCAGGCAGCGCCAACTCTCTTGCCGAAAAGGCGATCGACGGCATGATGATCAACAGGGAGGCCATGGAAAAGGCCCTGTCCCACAATCCCATTCTGGTCACCGCCCTCAACCCGCTCGTCGGCTATCTGAAGGCCGCCGAACTGGCCAAGATCGCCATGCAGCAGAACAGGACAATTCTCGACGTTGCCCTCGAGGAAACCGACATCCCGAAAGAAACACTGAAGAGTCTGCTTGATCCGCGCAATCTGGCTGGTGGAGGGCGAAGAAAAGTCTGAAGAGGCAGACGAAGGAAACCACCGCTGCTTTTTCATTTGGGGGTGATGGAGCGGCGAGCACGAAACAGGCAGCCGGAGCCCTCTGTTTCACAGCTGCGAGGGGATGTGGTGATAGCCGCGCACCAGCCGATAATAATACTGGCTAACGACCTCACCATTTTTTTCAAGGGGCAGTTGTCGGACATTATGGGTGTTGCGCACATACCTCTTGAAATAGTCATTGCGCAGACTCTTCTCACTTGAGGCGATAAGCAGCAAATCCCTGCCTTCAAGGCTGGCGGGCGGGAACCAGTAGTTGTACATCAAACCCTTCCAGCCAAAGACATGCCATGACAGGGTCTCGTCAATCGCCCGGTTCCTCTCCGATTCCAAAGGACGATCGCCATTATGGCTGCGATAAAAGGCCAGGCTACTGGCGATCTGGTAAAAATCCATGCCCACTACGAGTGGCCGCTGCCCGGTCTTCTGCTCCACCCTGGCCACAACCGCATCGACCTGCCGGGCAAGTTCCGGCCAGCCATTGAGAAAAGGCCCCCGGATGAGCGGAACCCCCGGCAGACCAAGGGTGATATAGTGCAACCCTGCCGCATAGAGGAGCATGACTGTTATGGCGGTACCCGGCCAGAGCCGCCGCAGCCAGCGGACAAAGCCGTCGCCTGGCACCTTGGCGCCCAAATCCCGCATGGTTAATGCCATATAGGGCAGCAGGGCCAGCCAGAGCGGCCCGGTCCAGTTCAATTTCACCTCTTTGGTCAGACTGAAGATGAGGAACACCGACAGAGGCACCAGCACCATACAGAGGGTGAAGAGATATGCGGATCTATCTTCTGCCGAGCCATTCGACCCGGTAAGTCCATAGTGTTTTCTCCCGGCTATCAGCAGGGAGACGAGGGTCAGCATACCGGCCGGGGTGATGAGCAGGAGGATGCCGCCCAGCAGTACATGGCTGGAGAACATAACCACGTCCTTGATCCGGCCCTGGCTCTGGAAGACAAAGGAGGCCCAGTCGTGCTCGGCATTCCAGATAATGACCGGCAGAAACAAGATGAAGGCAAGGAGCGCCGCCAGATAGGGCTGTGGCCTGAAGAACCAGGACCGGGCCCGGCGGTCAAGAAGCATGAAGAGCAGGGCCGCAGGACCGAGAAGGACAATGGTGTATTTGGAGAGCATGCCGAGTCCCAGACTCATCCCCACTCCCAGCCAGGCCAGGCGTTCTTCCCGGACCAGGGCGAGATGGAGGAAATACAGGCAGGCAGCCCAGCAGGCCACCAGCGGTGCGTCCGGCGTCATCACCAGGCCCACCCCGAAAAAAAAGGGCAGAAGGCTCATGAGCAGGACACTGCGAAAGGCGATGCTCCGGCTAAAGGTCACCGTGGCCAGCCTGTTGACAAACCAGGCGGCAATGAGCCAGCAAACCTGCGCCCCGACCCGTACCCCGAACTCGGTGTCGCCAAAGACGGCCGTACCGATCCAGATCATGGCTGCCACCATCGGCGGATGATCGAGAAAACCGATATCCATATGCCTGGCATAGTTCCAGTAATAGGCCTCCTCTTCAAGGAGTTCCGGGAGACCGGCGTAGAGCAGGCGCAGGACGAAGAGAAAGACAATCACCGCAAATCCGAGATAGCGCCAGCGCAATTCGGCATTGATCCGGCCGGCATCGACGGTAAAGATGAACAGACTATTGCCGAGATAACTGGCGGCAGCGGCAAAGATCACCACCGCGACAATGGCCGGTTGCCAGGTCCAGCCTGCCAGTTGCGTCAACCCACCCAACAACCCGCCCCGCAGAAAAAGGACCAGCAGGTTTACCAGCCAGAAACCGGCGGCACGACCCGCCGTCATCTGCATTCCTGAAAAAATTTTCAGCCTGAGAAGACAGATTCCCGTCAGAAAAACCGCCGCCGAGGCCGCCAGAAAACTGAGGACATGGGCGGTTCCGGGAAGTTCTCCCGCACCGACGAGAAACTGCAGCAGGGCATAATCAGAAAAACAACCTAAAAGAACGGCCAGGAGCACCGGGATCCCCGTACCGGTTGGCGGCAGAAGTTGCCCGCCGACAAAGAGCAGCAACTGTTTGAGATAGGCCCCGATCACCTCGGAGTTCATCTTCGACATTCCCTGGTGTCTGTCGTGAAAAACGATGGGCACCTCGCTGACGCGCAGGTCAATTTCAGCCGTGGCCAGGATTTCCAGCCCGATCTTGAAACCGCAGACCTGGCGGGTCAGATCCGTCAGACGGTGGCGCTGGACAGCGAAAAAACCGGCCATCGGGTCCCTGGCATCGGTAAAAAAACGGGCCGGAATGGTGGCGAGCTTTGAGGCGAGTTTTCTCTGGCAGGGCCAGTCGGGGGTTGCCCCGCCCGCCACATAGCGACTACCGATGACCATGTCTTGGCTGCCGTTCATCAGCGGTCCAAGAAGCTCGGGAATGGTCTCGGGCGGATGGCTGAGATCGGCATCCATCACCACGAGATATTTGCCCCGGGCCGCATGGGCGCCGGCAATGACGGCCCCTGCCAGGCCGTCATCACAGAGACGGGAGACCAGAACAACGGGATGTGAGGCCTGCCAGCTCTCTATCCTCGCACAGGTGCCGTCGGTCGAGTCATCATCGACAAAGACCACCTCCAGATCGAGGGCATGACTGTCCCGCACCCGGAAGATCCGCTCCAGGAGAGGCTCGATATTGGCGGCTTCATTGAGGGTGGGGATGACGACGGAGACAGAGGGCATGCGCGCTGTACCTTTCGGGTTCGGTTTCGAGAGTACCGATCAGGGAAGGCTGATCGGGAGCGCGGAGTATACAGGAAAAGCATTCACATTCCCATATGTTCTCATCCTGACAGACAACAAAACCGGAAACCTCGGAGAACGGCCATTGGCCCCGTTGTCCACGCCAGGACATGCGTACAATCTATCCGGCAATTTTCTGCAGCCCCAGATCGTGCATCGGCAGGATGCGCACCCCCAATCCCTTGATCTTCTGGATGGAATCCCAGGCGGCGATGGCATCGAGATGCACCCCCGGACAGACGGCCGGACCATTCGCCGGGAAATTCGCGGCGTTGCAGCAGAAACCGGTGATAACCGTCGGACCTTCCGCCGTTTCGATCAGGACTGAAAGCCCGCCCACGGAATGGCCGGGCGATTGCAGGACCCTGACGCCCGAAACAATCTCCATATCGCGGTCAACCTCAACGAAGGTTATCTCTTCAATGAAGCAGGTATCATAGCGGTGATCGAGGGGGTGGGGATTGCGGCAAAAGGCGATCTCATCCTTGTGGGCATAAAAGGTCGCCCGAGGGAACAGGGCATTGTTGCCGCAGTGGTCATCATGGAGATGGGTATTGATGACGATATCGATATCCTCGACACTCAACCCCTCCTGGACCAGACACTCCAGCAGAGACTGCGGCACAAGCCCCGTCTCGTCGATAAAGCCCTGGGGCACAAACAATTCATTTTCATCAAGACCGGTATCGACCAGGATGTTTTTCCCCTCGCCCCGCAACAGAAACGACCAGATCGGCAACCAGATGCGTTTGCCGTAGCCCTGCTGGTAGGTCATGATGCCCTGGTCGGGGTTGCGGACTCCGGTCAGAAGCGGTGTGATTGAATAGCCCATATGCCCTCCTCGCATTTTCATCTTAAACAAAGCCTGCTGAACAGGAATCCAACCTCTACTTCCTCCCTGCACTATAGCTCGATCTCCATCTTCTGCCAATCCCCCACTTTTCACGCCGCCTGCCTGAATTTATTGGCAAGGCAGCCTCGCCGACCCCCGTTACCTCGACTCACAACATACGAAGATTGCCAAAACCTAGAAGGAGAAGCGGAGAGCTACCCTGTAAAAGCCAATCGCTTTCATTCATGAAGATCTGCATTATACTATATTTATAATCAAGAGCGGGCGACAATGGAGGTGAAACATGAAACTACATTTGTTTATCGCGGCAACCTTAATACTGATCTGCAGCGGTTGCGTAGCCTACAACTACAGCGACCCCTACAATACGAATTACTCGTATGGTTATAATTATCCATACTATAATAATCACTACGGTTACGGTCCTTACTTCTACCCGTACGGGCGACTTTTTTATCCGAACATTTTTCTCGATTTGAGTTACCGTGGCCATCGCGACTATGGCAGTTTCCGTGGCCATCGCGACTATGGCGGTTTCCGTGGCCATCACGGCTATGGCGGTTTCCGTGGCCATCGCGGCCATGGCGGCAGACATTGATGGTCTTGCCTAATAATTATTATCAAACAGGTCTTGCCAATATCATCTGCCGGCAATATATTTAAATCAAAGACGAAGTCATTCTGGCCGTTTCCCTGGATTTCCAACCAATGCCCGCGGCGTGAGAGGAGCCATCCAGGTCAGCCAGAATGATAGTAGCAATAAGTCGAGTCATCTGGCCCTATCAAATGATGACTTTCCCCATCAGAGATAGGCGGGTGCAAGTAGCCCACTTCTACACCAGATTGACCCGACTTCCCTTTTTTTACTCCCCAAAAAAACAGCGTTTTTCTTTTTCTCCACGTTAGTTTAAAAAGGTGGGCTTTTTTTGTCTTTTCAGGCTGGCGACAGACAGGACAGGTAGGGAGGGAAAACAGATGGGCAGTATTTTGAGTTTTGGAAAAGGGTAATATCTTGCCTTCAGAATTTGTAACTATTCAGTTCGTTGACATCGAATTCATCGGTATCGAAATCGCTATCGGTATCGAATCCTTGCTGTTTCCGGCATTTTCATCTTGCTTGTAATTTTCTCCGAACGCTATAGCTTTTCCCCTCCGCCGTCTTCTCGTTGCAGTGAGCGATATCGATCCCGATTTCGAAATCGATTATTCGTCGAAATTGGGGGCTGAATAGTTACAAAAAATGAACCTGTCCCTTTTTTCCGTGTCCCCTTTTTCCGTCCTTTTTCCAGGAGTCCGTCCACTGCAACAAAAAGCTAGACCCAGCGCTGCACAGCATCCGCTGTATCACTCGGCTTTGTATTGAAGCAGAGTTTGGCTCCAGGTGCGTTTTGATGTACTACATTGATGAGTTTTTCGAACAAGAGAAAATAAGGTGGCAAGGTACGGATGCCGGCGCCAATCACAATACAGTCGAACGTGCTCTCTGAAAGCTTTTGAGAAACGACAGCCTCAGCCGTACTGCCAAGATCTGTCAAGCACAGTTGCGTGTCGTAACCCAAGGCATTCAACTTTGCCTGGTCAGCTTTCAGTGCCGCCAATACCTTCTCTGGGTTCAGATCCGGAACGAGGCTGAAATCAACCAAAGTTGGCTCCAGGCCTATTACCAAGACCCGTTTCTTCTTTTTCATGAGTTTCTCCTCTGAGATTGGAAATAAAATATGGGGACACCATACCTATTTATCTACTTTCTTCTTTCGACCGGCTTTCCTTCGCCTCACTGCTCTCATCAAAGACAGTTCAAGCGATTCGAGAAAGGAATCCGATCCTAATGCTCGCCTCGTACGCTCATGGCCGCGAATTTTGTTCGCATCCTCTTCATCAGTGTCCCTCAGAAACAACTTTCAGTCTCCAACCGTCTGCAGAAGAGGAGATACCTTTACAAGAATATCGTCGGTGCCATCGGCATGAGCCTTCGCGCTGCTCCACTTCCAGGCATACGGATCAGGGGTGAGATTTGCCCGAACGGGATTCATCTCTATATATTTCGCGACCGCAAGAAGATACGCCTCATCCATCGGAAACGACGAAAATCGCCCCTGCCGTCGATTGATCATGACCGAGTAGCGGCGATGCGCCTCGCCAATCGCCATACGAAGTCCCTCTTCCGTTTCCGGTACGGCAATGAGATGGATATAATTTGGCATCAGGCAATAACACCAAACCGAGACGTTGAACTTTCGGCACCACTCGGCCATCAGGGTCAAGTATGCCTGATAGTCTTCATCGCAGAAAAAAGTCGCCATCCGCCGATTTCCACGCTGGGTCACATGATGCGGAATACTGGGGGCGATTATACGGGCAATTCTGGGCATGGAATGATCCTACACTGCCAGAAATGGTTATCGTCAAGAATGAAATAGGGATGGTGTCCCCCTATTTCGTCGCCCTACTTCCGACATCCATCGAACTTTATACATTCTGGTCGATGATCGTCTTGAGACTAGGAAACGAGGTGGCCGCTTCTGTTAGTATTTGCACGACCGTAAATTTTTGGTCTTGATTCGAGAGGCCTGGTACGGCTTTGACTGCGAGTAGCATGAACATGGACGCCTGCTCATATGACGGCTTTCCACTTTTGGCTTTGATGACTTCTCCGGCAACACCCATTGACGCGCATGTTTCCTCGTATGGTGCATGCTCTATAGGTTGAAAGTATTGGTTGTCAACTTGCATGCATGCAACAATTAGCTTATTAAGCGTCTCGTTGTCTATGATACCCTTTAAAGCCAATCCGTCTTGTGCAATGCGAAAACCGTAGACGATGCTCCAGAAGTACCAAAGAAGTGGCTCGTTAATTTCCTTTGCCAAGATGCCGATGGCTTGACATTTGGCATAAGCCTCGCCACCAGCCTTAACGGCATTGTTTTTCAGATAGTTCGCTAAGTTCACCGCTTCGGTGCGTACGAATTTTTCTTTGCGAGACGGACCAAAAATACCCATGAGCTTCTCTCTATTGAATTGGATGGCTAACGTAGAAGTGACCGGCGCTGCGCGGCTTCATCGCGCAGCGTCCAGTGACCGAAGGGAACGAGGTCGACTGCCATGTTAGGCATGGGGCAATGCGCGAACCTTCTTGACGAAGGTTTTCGCATCGTCAGAATTACCAAGAGATTGGCCGCAAGCAACAGCCTCAACCAGCAAACCGTCCGTGTTGTGAACCATCATCTTCTTTTCAATCTTTCCCAGCCGCACAATTAGTTTCTCCTCAGCCTTGCGCTGCTGGGCGCTGAGATGGACACCACCTTTCACGTTTGCGAGGTATTTGATGACTTCGCGACGATTGAAAGTACGACCATGAACAATGCCTGATAGTGACGAGAGATACTCTGTAAGAGTAAACATGCGCTCAAAGGGGTAGCCGTCTTCGCGAATGGGCTCGGATGGCGAACTACCAATAGCTTTGCTACCCTTATTGACCATCATGCAAGCCATTTGAATACCGCGAAAATTCGCACCACCAGCTAGCGCATACTCGACTTGATTGGCATCGTTACCGAGTAGGAGCGATAAGTCTACTGCAGGCAAAGAAGGTTGTTTGACCTCTCCAATAGCTCGCCACCCTGCACCATAAGCATCTTCAACCAATAGACGCCGAAGAATTGCTGTTCCGCGACGAATCTCTGCATTGGAAATGTCTGCTCCCCATTGCGACAGATATTCAAGGTCTTCAGCAATCGCGATCAGAGAGTCGTAGTCCATTGGCATGCCTAACAAGTTATTCTCTAGTTTTCCAGATATCTCCATCAAGCTGAGCATCTGATTTCTTAACATCAACACAATATCAACAAGTTATACTGGCTTCCAGCCTGATATTATTCATTTCTGACTGGATAACAAGAAGCTTGATAATAGTACATTATCCAAATTCTTGTTCACTTTGCCAATTGTCCCCCGGCCGTTCGTGTTTGTTTCTATGGGTATTGGTAAAATCAAAAACCCGCATTTTCTTTTAAACCTGTTTAACGGAAATGAGGATATTTCCACCATCATAACCTGAAATGCAGATTAACAGATAAGAGAATCTTCCTGGACATCTTTTGAGGCTGAATTATCAAGGTACAGAATAAAAGAACGTCCAATTCGCCAAACGAAAACAGCCCCTGCGCGAATGCGCAGGGGCTGAAGGGTAACAGAAATCGGATAGCGTCCCTCACCGTCAGAAGCGACGGTGGGCTTTCTCAGATTCCCAGATAGGCGGTCTTGATATGCGGATCGTTGAGCAGACTTGAGGCCTCGCCTTCGAGGGCGATGCGGCCGTGCTCAAGGACGTAGCCCCGGTCGCTGAGGCTCAGGGAGTGCTTGACGTCCTGTTCGACGAGCAGAACG
>JANOIV010000181.1:0-38567 GCA_031407875.1 Desulfobulbaceae bacterium
GAACAGGGAGCTGAAAAAGGGAGAGGTCGATTTCAAGACAACTATCGTGGCGGCCCAAAAATTCTCCGATGATCTGAAAAAACGCAGTGAAAAAGAGGCACGACAGATGATGGATCTCGCCAAGACAGATGTGGAAAACTTCCGTCGTCAGGCCCATGAGGAGTTGGCCCACCTGCCCCTTGAGATCGAAAAACTGCACAAAAAGTGGGCTGAGGCTCGTGATGAGTTGAAATTGGTCCTGAACGGCTATCTGCAGAATCTCGATATCTTTTCGGAAGTCGAAGATGCGGAGAGAGGAGAGGATCTGACGGAGTTGTTTCAATCCATCCAGATTTCCGAGGACGGTATGATTAATCCTGTTGACCTGGAAAAGATCAATCTCAAGGTTTCCTGAAATATTGGTGGGAACAGAATGAGTATGAGGGCGAAATCCTGATCGTCTTTTGCAAGAAGCACCGGCCGGGCGGAGGGATATGCCCTATCTGAGCAAGCAAAAAGACGGATCAATCCTGCTGAATATCTATGTGCAGCCTCGGGCTTCGCGGCTCGGGTTTGTCGGTATGCACGACGGGTGCCTGAAACTGGCGATCCCTTCTCCTCCGGTTGATGACAAGGCTAATAAAGCGGTTATCTTGTTTCTTGCCGATTTTTTTCAAATACCCCAAAAAGAGATCCGACTGTGTTTCGGGCGGAAATCGCGCAGGAAACAGTTGGCTGTCAGTGGTTTAGGGGAGGAGGAAATCCGCCGACTTGTCGGGGCGAACTTAGGAACCGTTACGGAATAACTTGATCGATTTTTCATATTTTCGTTACGGCTCCTTATGCCGTTTACGGCATTTCTCTGGGCCAGTTATTATTTAACAACGGCGTAGGAACCGTTACGGAATAACCATTACATTTCTGACCATTTCGTTACAACGGCCATGGCTGGCCAGTATCGCTCGCTCCATGAACGGATGAAGGGCGACCGACTCTAAATGTCACGGGATTGTTGAACGACGGCCGAGCGGACGATGTACAGTGAGTGTGATACAAAAAAGGGAGGAGACCATGAAACGGTATGTCATAGCCAATTGGAAATGCTACAAAAACCTGGATGAAGCCTGCCGCTGGTTTGACACCTTTGCCTCGCTTTATCGGCCCAAGACCGATGTTGAGGTGATTGTCGCCCCTTCCTTTATCTGCCTGGAGAACCTTGCTCAATATGTTCGCAAGCTGCAGTTAAAAAACGTCTTTCTGGCGACCCAGGACATATCCCCTTTTCCCAAAGGTGGGTATACCGGAGCAATTGCTGTTGATATGGTGAAAGGCATGGCGGAATACGTCATTGTCGGGCATTCCGAACGAAGACGTTACTTCCATGAGACCAATCAGGATGTGGTCAACAAGGTGCGCGAAGTGGTGGATTTCGGTCTGCGACCGATTCTCTGTCTCGATCAAGCCTATGCAATGTCCCAACTCTCTCCCCTGACGGATCTCGACTGTGAGAAGATGCTCATCGCCTATTGCCCGGTGGATGCCGTAACCTTCCGGATACCTGAATCTCCGGAGAAGGTCAGGGAGGCCGTGGGCTTTATCTCGGAGTTCCATCCCAATAGGGCAGTGATCTACGGAGGATCCCTCTATCCCGATAATGTCCGAGAGTATTTCAGGCTTTCAGAACTCTCGGGGGTTATTGTCGGGGCTGCGAGCCTTGAGGCCGAATCATTTGCGGCGATCTGCAGAGAGGCAACCGAGTCATAACATCGAAGATGGATAGCACAGTGTGAAATGATCTGCAGGCCACGGTAAGATATGGCATGGGATCCGCAACAGATAGGCCGTCACGCTTGAGTCACTGAACTGTAAACCCTCACGTGAGAAGAAAACGATATGTTCAACGCTGAGAAATTATTGGGCAAGGTCATTGGTGGAGTTCTTGGGAAAGGAGGAGGAAAGGGGAAAAACACTCTACTGGGAGGATTGACTTCCGGGGCTGGCCTGATGACGGCCATTGGGCTTGCTGTGGGGGCCTACGAGATCCTCAAGGACAAGAAAACGGGCCAGTCGCCCGCTCCCGGCTATGCAGCGATGCCGCCTCCACCTCCGTGGGGACAGGTGATGAGCAACGCCCCCGCCGTGCCGCCAGTCCCTCCCTCCCCGTCAGGAGCCGCTGCTGCACCGGCAGTACCAGCTGCCATGACCCCTGCTCCCGGCGATCTGAACAGTAACGATCTGGCCTGCAGGATGATCCAGGTCATGATTGCTGCGGCCTGTGCCGATGGCACGATGGACGAGCAGGAAGAGAAGGCGATTCTTGATAAACTGCGTGATGTCGAGCTCCTGCCGGAAGAAAAGATGTTCATGCTCGAGGAACTCCATCATCCCAAAGATATTACCACCTTGACCGGCGGCATCAGTAACTCGTCAACCGCCAAGGCCATGTATATGCTGGCGGTGGCCGCCATTGACATCAATACCGAGGCTGAACGAAGCTGGCTTGATGAATTGGCACGCGGGCTTGGTCTCAGTCCGGCAGTGCAGAAATTCATCGAGGAGCAGAAAGAGACGGCCTGACGCAATCCGAGGGTAACTGCTGTTTTTCCAGGGCGTTGGTTATTGACGTTTTCTAGGCAGGAGGAAGGAAACGACGAAGCCTACTGCATTCATACCGGCCAGCCCCAGACCAAACAGGCC
Organism: Desulfobulbaceae bacterium; assembly: GCA_031407875.1. GTDB lineage: Bacteria > Desulfobacterota > Desulfobulbia > Desulfobulbales > Desulfocapsaceae > Desulfoprunum. The sequence continues at coordinate 2,677 of JANOIV010000181.1, forward strand.
CAAAGTTCCGAGAAATCCTTGCTGATCACCGATCCGGTCGGCAAGGATGAGAATGGACGATCCGACAATCAGAGCGGCGATGATCATCGCCATTCCCATGATCCTGCTTGAGAGTTCAATCTTTTCAGCCAGATGTTCTATCCGTTTCAGTTCCAGATTCAGGGTGAAGCGGCTGTGCCGCACATAGTCAAGGAAGCGCTGGATATCTCCGGGGAGATCTTCCAGCAGCTCGAAATATCCAGCCATGGTTTTCTGCATCCGGTCCTTGAGGGCATGGACACCATACCTGTTGGCGACGATTTCATGGATCTGCGGCTCAACATGGGCCAGAACATCAAAGGTGGGATCAAAATGAGCCGCTACCCCTTCAATGGTGGTGAGGGCCTTGGTCAAAAGCAGCAGGTCGCCTGGGCACTGGAGTTGATAGCTTTGGAGCATGCTGAAAAATTCGGAGAGCAGGGTGCCGATATCAAGATGTTGGAGATCCGAATTCTGAAAATGACTGACGAGGTGCTGCAGGTCAGCGCGGAAATCCCGTTTGTCGGTCCGGGACGGATCGGTATCCGTCAGTTCGATGACCACCCGGCAGAGTTTTTCGATATCCCCCTTGATGATGCCGGCCACCAGATCGATCAGCTGTTCCGTGGTCTTTCGGTCAAGCTGACCGGTCATACCGCAATCGATAAAACACAATGAGCCGTCGGGCTGGAGAAAGATGTTGCCGGGATGCGGATCGGCGTGGAAGAAGCCGAAACGCAGGCACTGTTTAAAAACGGCATCGGTACCTTTGGCAACGATTGCCCGGCGTTCGACGGGGCTGAGGCTGTCGGGGGAGAGGGTTGACAGGAGCCGACCATGGATTTCTTCCAGGGTGAGGACGTTACGGGTCGTGGTCGACCAGAAGACCTTGGGGAAGTGGATATCTGTGTCGTTTTCGAAATAGCGTCTGAGCCGGTCTGTCGATTGTCCTTCGTATATAAGATTGATTTCTTTTGAAAGTTCTCTGGAAAATTCCTTGGCGACAGAGACCGGACTGTAGCCGAGATTGGAAAAGTATTGTTCCAACAGTTGCGAGAGGCTCTCGAGCAGGGCCATGTCCTCTTCCACCAGTTGTCTGCTGTCCGGTCGCAGGACCTTGATAACTACCTGCTGACCGTCCATGAGGATGGCCCGGTGCACTTGGGCCATGGAGGCGGCGGCCAGCGGTGTTTCCTCGATGGAGGAGAAAAGCAGATCCAGACGACCGGGAAACTCCAGGCTCAGGACTTCATAGATATCACTGAACGGGACTTCGGCACAGCGGTCCTGGAGTTTTTTCAGTTCTTCGGCCCACTCCGGCGGGATCAGGTCGGGACGGGTCGACAGGATCTGACCTATCTTAATAAAGGTCGGACCGAGTTCTTCGAGAACCCTCCTGAAACGCACGGGTTTAGGAATTTCGGCAGTTGCCCTGCCATTCTCCGTACTCTCTTCCTCCTTGACCAGATCCTGGAGTCGCTGAATTCCCGAGTCAATGAGCACCTGACGGAAACCATAGGCGGAGAGGACCTTGATGATCTCGGCGAATCGCTTGGTGTTCCTGATGGTGCGCTTGATATTGACAATCTTCATGAGGCGGAAAAGATATCGAGGACCGCCCCATCTTTCTGGCGACTCTCGATGAGTTCATTATACCAGAGGCCGATTTTTTCCGGTTTCCAGGGCAGATTATTGTCTTGCCACATCTGCAGATTCTCGGGGAGAAAGTCTTTGAAGATGGCGGTCACATCATCTGCGGTCAATTTCTCGGGACTGCAGTAGATAAGCGAGAGGATATCCGCCATCTGGACGATGAAGGGGAATTCCTTGTGGACAGGGGCCAACTGCGGGCTGTGGTGATAGCCGATGGCCATGATGAGAGGCTCGGGAAAAAGCCAGCGTCGCAACAGCCGCTTACCTATTTCGTCATGGCTTACGGAGAAGATTTCGTTTTCATTGATAATACTGCGAAACTGGTTCGGTTCTGATAATACGAGAAGGGGCGAATAGTCATAGGGAAAGGCCCTCAACATCGCTAACTTGCCGATATCGTGGATAAGCCCGGCAATGAAGAATTCGCTTGGCGAGTAGCCCAGGTGTTCTGCGAGGATCTTGGCGGCAAGTCCACAGGTGAAGGAGTGTTCCCAGAAGACCTGGATATTGTGTCTATTGTTCCTATTGAGTGTCTGGAAAGAGGCGAAAACTGCTTTGCCGATCACGACGTTGCGGATCTCGTCAAAACCGAGGACGACCACGGCCTTTGCAATGGTGCTGACCTCGCTCGGCAGACCAAAAAAGGCGGAATTGGCAATTTTCAGTATGGCGGCACACATCGATTGATCGGGAAGGATGGCCTTCATGAGATCCTGAGCGGAACTCTCGGGATTCCCGGTAACCGCCATGACCTTGTTTACCGTCATCGGCAGGGCTGGGAATGAGTCGACCTGCTTCAGCAGGGCGGTGAAATGGGCTTGTGTCATAGGTCTATTTCAGGATTATTGTTGAGTAGATCGGCGCGTATGCTGTCCATAAAACTCTCGTCGAGGTCGAGCAGGTTGTTTTCCTGAATAATATCGAATATCTTGAGCACGAGAAAAGGGTCGAACTGTTTACCGGCCTGGTTGTTCAATTCTTCTATTATGGCCTTTGGCTGGAGCCTTCGACGAAACGTGCGATCCGAGTTCATGGCTGCTAGAGAGTCGACGATGTTGAAAATCCTGGCGCCGAGCGGTATCTCCTCACCCTTCAAGCCTTCAGGAAAGCCGCTACCGTCATAGTGTTCACCGTGATAGAGCAGGATCGTCCGTTCATTGGAAAAATAGTCGAAGACCTCGGTTATCTCGGCAAGCTTATAGGGGAATTCGTCCATTATCTTGCGATCGTCCCGGGGAAATTTCTTTTCCTTGCTGATGATATCGTTATGGAGAAGAAAGCGGATACTGGTATTCAGGGTTATGGCATTCTGAAAGGTCTTGATAAGACTGACGGGCAGGCCGAGCCGGTCTCCCAGCAGATTGATGTAATGGGAGACATTCTGGATATGGTCTCGATGCTCGGCTCCGGCCAGATCTTTGGCCAGGAGCTGGAGTGAGGAAATAGCGGAATTTCGGGTTTTGTCGAGAATCCGGGCAATCGTCACCTTGAGAGAGGCGAGGTTTTTTTCAGCAGAGTAGCGGTTGGCCTCAAGCGGTGAGAAGATATTGCTCCGGTTTCTGCCCTCGGCCTTGGCCATATAGAGGGCGGTTTCCGTCATCGTGATTAACTCATCCTGGCTTTCGGGATGATGTCTGCGATAGGAAGCGAGGCCGATGGAGACCGTGATATGTTTTTTAACCTGGCCATTGCTGAAGGGTTTGGTGGCGCAGGCAAGGCGAAGCTTTTCTGCCGTCTTGTGGGCCTGATCGATATCTGCTCCGGGCATGAGAATGACAAAGTCTTCCCCGGAGAAACGAAAGCAGATGTCTTCTTGTCGGGTGGCCTTGGTCAGCCGGGCGGACATTTCATTCAGCACGAAATCACCGAAACTGTGCCCTGCCGCTTTATTGACTTCATTGAAATAATCAATATCCAGTATCAATAGCGACAAATCACCGCCCTTTTCGTGGGCCTTGGTCAGTTCATCATGGAGTATCTTGGTCAGTTGTCGCCGATTGTAGAGTCCGGTAAGACCATCCCTGGTTGACAGCCTGTCAAGAAAATCGTTGTGGGTCTTGATATTGCGGTAATGTTCCTCACCCAGATTGCGTAAGTGTTCAAGCATCCGCAGCTTGAAGAGGAAATATTCGGCGGAGAAGGGCTCCCTGAGGTAATCGATGACCCTGAACGTTCTCTGTTTGAGGATTTCGTCGAGTGGGGATGCGGCTGTACCGATAATCACAATCGGTAGATACTTCGGTATTTCGCTGCTGCTGAGCAGTTCAGAGAGATCGCTGCGGTGTTCCGAGACAACTATGAGAGAGAGCTGAGGGAAGAGGGAGGATGGCCAGGGCGTCCCCGGCAGGTCTGCCCGGAAAAGCTCTATCTGCTTGCCTTCCAACAGCCTTTCGAGTTCGGCAGTCTGGGGAAGGCTTGCACCCATCAGGAGGAGTTTCATGGCCATTTTTTTAAACAGTAAACGGAGGTGTTATCACCGAAAGAGAGGTTACCGGGCAACTTGCTGCAGTAGAAATATCTTTTCTGCAGTATATATTTTTTGGGAGGCAAAAAGCAAATCGAATGTGGATGGTGATAATTTCTTGTGAAATTCGCCGATTAGTCCTTGATTGCCGCACGTATACACTGCAGAAAAAAGGGAGTACCTTCAGGGAGTGTGATCCGGCGGTCAGTCGGCTGCCAGGGCCTCTGTCTTGAGGTCGAAATCACGTGGTATTTCAAATGCTTCATCAATCAACTGTTTGAGCTGAGGCTGCACCTCCGTAAAGGGAGGAAGAGGGGAGATTGTGGGCATGAGATCACAGGCCGGAAGAGGAGGATGGAGTCGCATTTTCTCATCCAGACCCTGCTGCGGACCACCGCCGCGACCGGAATCCATGAGTTGGCTGCGGGCCGGATCGGGGTTGTCGATTCGGCGGATGAAATTCATGATGCTGTCGATATCGTTTTTTCGGTAAAAGAGATTGATCTGTTCTCGGATAGTTTCCTGTTCCTCGGTAAGCTCGGAGAGCACCTTGCGATAGTCTTTCACAAGGAGGGCCAGAGAAGTGTAGGTATCAAAGAACATGTGGCGAAATCGGCCACGTCTGGTCCACCCTCGGAGCGGTTTGCCGCTGAAGGCCCGTTTACGGATAGTGGGCGACTGGACGAAATATGGATCATAAAAGAATTCCTGAGGAAGTCCGGCAAGTTTGGTAAATCGGTGGATCAAGTCTTCGCTGTGCAGGAGGATGTAGATTCGAATCAGATCGAAGCCGATTTTGTTTTCCAGTTCAAGAGAGGAGGTGGTGAGTCGCTGCTCATAAAGACCCTTGTCGTCCTCAATGCGTTTGCGGAACCCGAAATAGCGCTCGGCTATCTCTTTTTTCACCTCGAACGACAGTATCTTTGTTAAGTCTTCCATGGGCTTCAGGGCTGAAAAGGGGTATTGGCTAATAAAAGCAACAGTTCGCCGGCCTTTCGCAAGGCTGCTCGACAAAGAAGTATTATAATATCTCAGTCACAGAGATTCACCTATCATTTTACCGGAAAAGTGATGAAATACCAAGAATCACGAGAGGATGTTGCGGCAAAGGTCAAAGACCAAGCGGATATCGTCAAGATAATTGGTGAATGTCTCACCCTGAAGAAGAGCGGTGCCCGATTCCTCGGGCTCTGCCCCTTCCACGGTGAGAAAACACCGTCCTTCACCGTACATCCGGCTCAGCAGTTTTTTCATTGTTTCGGCTGTGGTGAGTCGGGTGATGTCTTCAGTTTCATGATGAAGTATTACAATCTTGATTTTCCCTCAGCCCTGAAAGAGTTGGCCCGGCGATATCAGATCGTTCTGCCCGAAAAAACGCGGTCCGGGGAGGATGAGGAGCGGGTCAAAAAATATCAGCGCTTGTACTCGGTGAACAAGAAGGCCGCTGATGTGTACCGCAGCTTTCTTCTGGAGGCGCCGGGCGCCGCTGCCGCCAGAGACTATCTGGTTAAACGAGGTGTCAGTGGCCAAATCCAGGAAAGATTCCTGTTGGGCTATGCGCCGTCAACAGAGACGGTCGGCTGGGATTTTCTCGGTCGGCAGCTCAACAGCGAAGAAAAACCGCTTGCTGAAGAACTGGGTTTGCTGGTCAGAAAAGAAGGCAAGGGGGGAACCTACGACCGTTTTCGTGATCGGATTCTCTTTCCGATCTTTGACGTTGGTGGTCAGATCCTTGGTTTTGGTGGGCGGATACTCGGAGATGGCCAGCCTAAGTATATGAATTCGCCGGAGAGTCCGATATTCAACAAGGGACGATCCCTACTCGGCCTGTATCAACAGAAGGACAGTCTCAGGCAGTTGCGGCGCGCCGTGCTCGTTGAAGGAAACTTTGATTTGATATCGCTGGTGCAAGAAGGCTGCGGCAACGTTGTGGCCCCTCTGGGAACGGCTTTGACCCGTGAACAGCTGCGTCTGCTCAAACGCTTTGTGCCCGAGGCAGTCCTGCTCTTTGACGGAGATGCTGCGGGGATGAAGGCGGCGGTACGAGCTGTGCCTCATTTCCTGGCAGAACAGATGACCGGCCGGGTGGCCCTTCTGCCTGCCGGCCACGATCCTGATACCTTTGTCCGGCAGGAGGGACTTGGAGCCCTGCAGAAGCTCTTCGACCAGGCCGAATCCCTGCCCGAATTCGTCCTGGCACAACTGATACAGGAACACGGGCTCACCCTTGATGGCAAGAGCAAGATAGTTGAAGAGCTCAAACCTCTGGTGGAATCTGCAGCCACACCTTTGCAACGCTCGGTGATTATCGCCCATTTCAGCGAAAAACTCGGGCTCCCTCAGAGACAGATGGAAACCCTGCTCAATAGTGGTGCGGAGTCAAAAAAAACACAGATTTCCGGGCCTGTAAAGCTCCGCGAAGAGCGTATTGGCCCGCTTACGCAGGCCCAGCGCCATTTTGTCAGCTTCATGCTCTTCTATCCGCAATATTTTCAGAGGCTGGCCGAGAGCGGTCTGCGATCATGTCTCGCCGGTGGCATGGGGGAAATTCTCTTTCTGCAGTTGCAGGCCTTACTTGCAGCAAAACTGGAGGTTGAACCGGAGGAAATGCTCAGCATCTTGCCGGAAGGCGCGGAACGGAGTCTCGTCGCCGAGCTCCTGCTGAGGGCGCCGGACAGGACTGATGGCAATTCGCTTTCCGCCACTCCTGAGGAAGAACTGGCAGAACTCCTCGAGTGGTTGCAGCGGTTCCAGTTGCAACGCTTGTCGGAAGAGCTGCAGTTGCAGATTGCCGATCTTCAGCCGAAGGGAGATGATGATCAACTGCAGCGGCTTCTCCTGGAAAAACAGGGTGTCGATCGGCAGATTCAGGGGCTGACGGATTGAGCTCCTCTATAAATGAGTTCCGCCGTTCGTTCTGCATTAGACCTTGGATGGATAAAAGTTCTTGACAATTCGACTTTTTTCGCTCCATATCTAGGATGTTGTTGAATTGCAAGATTTTTTTAATTATGTATACGTCGGAAGGAAGGCTTGTTCCGTCCGGGCGGTGTAATTGTGCGGTGGAATGCTCGGCAATGGATTCTAAGGGAGATTGTTCATGGCTTCAGACGAACATGAGTGTGAAGATGCCAGCCAATTTGAGCTGGAAGAAGATTTCTTTGTCTCGGACGAAGATGAATCATCGATATTTGAAGTAACGGGGGTCTATCAGGCCGAAGATGAGCCTGTTCCCATTGACCTCTGTAAAAGTTTCCCGGAAGAGAGAAGATCGCAGGGGACTGATCGTCGTGGCAGTAGTACCTTCATTGACCGGAGGAAAACTGATCGTCGCCGAATTTCCAGGAATCCGGACAAGGATGGGACCCATTCCATTGACCCGATGAATATTTATCTCCGTGAAATGGGATCCTTAACCCTTCTCAGTCACGAAGAGGAGCTGAAGCTCGCCAAGATGATGGAGGAAGGAAAACGGCGGATTCAGAACGCCGCTTTCAAGACCCCTCTTGCCATTCCGGCCCTTCTTGAGGTCTCCAAGGACCTTACGCTGAGCAAAGACAAAATCTGCAATATTATCAATGGAATTTCTGAAGGTCGGCCTGAGATTATTATCCGTGAATCCAAGATCTTTCTGGCCAGTGTTGAAAAGGCAGTCGAACGGGACGGGGTGAGGAGCGGACTGCTTGAGGGCTACCGTATGCTGGAGGGAGGTTCTCCGAAGGCCATTGACATTCATAGCAGAATAAGTGCGATCGGCAGCGAGATTGCCGAGATTTTTCAGAACAGTATCGTCTGTTCCGAGTGCGTCAACGCTGTCGCCGGTGGTCTTGAGGATCTCTCCAGGAGATTTCGTAAAGTATTTGTGGAGATGATGCGGAGCCGTGATCTGGTCTCCAGCGAACCAGCGATTGCGCTCAATTCCCGGGAAATTGAAGAACAGGTGAACCGACAGCTTTTAGGCGAGGCCGGAATGGATCACAAAGATCTGCAGCTTGCCCTTTATGAGATTGAGGCCGGCAGGGACATGGCCAAGTATGCTAAGGAGGCCTTGGTCAGGGCAAATTTGCGTCTGGTTATCTCCGTGTCCAAAAAATTTGCCAATCGCGGGCTACAGTTTTCCGACCTTATCCAGGAAGGTAATATCGGCCTCATGAAGGCGGTGGAGAAGTTTGATTACCATCGTGGTTACAAGTTCAGCACCTATGCCACTTGGTGGATACGACAATCGATCACCCGCGGTATCGCAGATCAGGGCCGAACCATTCGTCTGCCTGTCCACATGATCGAGACGATCAACCGCCTGCTGCGGGTGTCAAAAGATTTTCTTCTTGAAGAACACCGCGAGCCGACCCCGGAAGAAATGGCTGAACAACTTGGTACTGAGGTTTCAAAGGTCAAGTCGGCCCTGAAAATCGCTAAGGATGCCATCTCTCTTGATACCCCAGTCGGTGATGACGGAGATACATATCTTGGTGATTTCATTGAAGATAGTGAGCGGCTTGGACCGCAAGAGTTGTCAATGGTTTCGAGTCTCAGGGAGTGTTTGAGCCAGGTGATGTCGTCCCTCTCTCCTCGAGAGGCCAAGGTTCTTAGGATGCGATACGGCATTAATGCCGATTGTGACCATACCTTGGAAGAGGTCGGTCGGTGTTTTGCGGTCACCCGGGAACGCATCAGGCAGATAGAGGCCCAAGCCATCGCCAAGCTGAAACATCCATCGAGGATCGAAGAACTGCGGGTGTTTATGACGGACTGAACAACCTGCACAAGCAGCCGACGCGGCCATCTTTGGCATGTACGACTGCTGTTTCATGTTATAAACTTCACTGACAATTGAGGAGACCTATGACGGCGATCCTTGACTGGGTGAGCCTGTGTTTGGCTCCCGGACTCGGACTAGCGGGATTCTGGCGCCTGGTTGAACATATGGGTAGCCCTGATCGAGTTCTGGGGGCATGCCCTCAGGATTTGCACAAGATTCCCGGAATTCAGGGCAGACAGATCACCGCACTCTCTTCCCCGGAAAGGCTGCGGCAAAGGGGAAGAGATGAGCTTGATCTCTTGAAGACTAAAGGTTGCCTCGCCATAGCCTACAGTGATGCTGCCTACCCCCCTCTCCTCAGACAGATCGCCGATCCTCCGCCGGTTCTTTATGTGACGGGTCGCAAGGAACTGCTAGGGACCGACTGCGTAGCTGTAGTCGGTTCCCGCGCCTCTACCGGGTACGGGCGGCGAACCACCTTTTCTCTGGCCAGGAATCTTGCTCCCTCTCTGACGATTGTCTCAGGATTGGCTCTCGGAATCGATACAGAAGCCCACTCCGGCACCCTTGCAGTCAAAGGTAGCACCATTGCTGTGCTCGGTTGTGGGCTGGATGTGATCTACCCATACCAGAATCGCCGTCTCTACGAGAGAATCAGGGAATCCGGACTTCTAATCAGTGAGTATCCTTTGGGTACGCCCCCGGAGGGTTTTCGTTTCCCGGCCCGAAACAGGATAATTGCAGGTCTGAGCCTCGGGGTGATAGTCGTGGAGGCGGCGCGCAAGTCAGGATCGCTCATTACGGCCCAACTGGCCCTTGATTACGATCGGGAAGTGTTCGCTGTTCCCGGCCAGGTGGATTCTTTTAAAAGCCAGGGGACCCATTGGTTGTTGAAGCAGGGCGCGAAACTGGTACAATCCGCTGAGGATGTTCTCGAAGAGTTGCGGCTTGACAGCCAACTTCCATGTTCAGGCGAGGCCTGCGGCCAAGCGAAATCGCTTAGCCATATTGACCCGGAGGCTGCGACTCTGCTCGGATTCATAGAGCCATACCCGCAACCGCGTGAGAGGCTCATGCAGATATCGGGTTTTTCGCCAGCTCGGGTGAGTGAATTGCTCTTCCTTCTCGAGCTCGAAGGATGTATTGAAATGCTGCCGGGTGATGCGGTCAGAACAACAGATAGGTAAAACACCTGAAATGGCCCCTTACGGTTCTGCTGCGATTTCCTCTTTGGCCCAGCCGTAACACTAATAAGGAGTATGATATGCGGAAAATACAACTCGCTCCGTCGATCCTGTCTGCTGATTTTACCCGGTTGGGTGAAGAACTTCGGGCGGTCGATCAGGCAGGGGCTGATATAATCCATATTGACGTCATGGACGGGCATTTCGTTCCGAACATCACTCTGGGGCCGCTTCTTGTCAGGGCGACCCGCACCGTTACCAGCAAGGAATTGGACGTGCATTTGATGATATCCAACCCTGACGCCTATCTCGAGGCATTTGCCGAGGCAGGTGCCGACTGGATTACGGTTCATGTTGAGACCTGCCATCATCTGCATCGGACAATCTCCCGCATCAAGCAACTGGGGAAAAAGGCCGGGGTTGTACTCAATCCTGCCACCTCGCTCTCAACCTTGGATTATATACTGGAAGATCTCGATCTCGTCATGTTGATGACGGTTAACCCCGGTTTCGGGGGGCAGTCCTTTATTCCTTCGAGTCTGGAAAAAATCTGGGAATTGTCTCAGCGTATAGAGGCCCTTGGGCTTGATGTGGATATAGAAGTCGATGGGGGAATCAGCAGCAAGACCATTGCCGATGTTGCAGAGGCGGGAGCCAATATCTTTGTCGCGGGATCGGCAGTTTACGGCAGTAATGATTATGCCGCAAGTTTGGCTGAATTGAAATCATTGGCAAAAACAGGGCAAGAACGCAGAGAAAAGTGAATCCTGCGGCAGGAGACTAACAATGGGAAAGAAAAGGGAAAGCATGATTGATGCGGCAGCTGGGAAACGGCTGCAGGCTCTGGCGCAGAAGCCCTATGATTTGACGCTGCCCGAGGCCCTGACAGCGCATAATCGCCTTGAAAGATATGTCTGTCAATCTGGCGGGTTAAGGTTGTTGTATGCGCCACAGCGGCTGACCGACGAGGTGCTCGATTCCCTACAGGACCTTACGGAAGAATGCGGGCTGGTCGCCCAGTTTCAAGAGATGCGGCGAGGGGGAATCATGAACCGTATCTCCGGTTTCGAGAGCGAAAACCGTCAGGTATTGCATACCGCCTGCCGTGACATATTTACCGATAGTCCTGCCGAACCCGGGGCAACCGGTCAGGCCCGCAGGGAACTGGCAAAACTTGCATTGTTTCTTGAAGAACTCGAAACAGGGCGGATTTGCAATGCAGAGGGGAAAGGATTTTCGACCCTGATCCACGTGGGTATTGGTGGCTCGGATCTGGGGCCGCGGTCGATCTATGAGGCCCTCCTTCCCTTTGGGCAGAACGGGAGAAAGGTCTTCTTCATCTCCAACGTCGATCCAGATGATGCCTCGGCGGTGCTGGCACAGGTTGATCTGTCGACCACCCTTGTCAATATCGTCTCCAAAAGCGGCACCACCCTTGAGACCCTGACCAATGAAACTATTGTTCGTAAAGTCCTGCAGGATGCCGGTCTCGATCCCTGCCGGCACTGCATTGCCGTGACGGGTGAGGGTAGTCCGATGGATAACCCGGATGCGTACCTGCGTTCATTTTATATATATGACTATATAGGGGGAAGATACAGCGCCACCTCCATGGTGGGTGCCGTAATGCTCGGTTTTTTTCTCGGATATAGCCAAGTTGTCGAGTTTCTGCAAGGGGCTGCCGAAATGGATTTGGCAGCGGAAAATCCCAGGCTGCGCGAGAACCTGCCCTTGCTCCTCGCCATGCTGGGCATTTGGAATCACACTTATCTTGGCTATCCCACGCTCGCTATCTTGCCGTACAGTCAGGCCCTGCATCGTTTTCCGGCCCATCTGCAGCAGTGCGATATGGAAAGTAACGGCAAATCCGTGGACCGGGCCGGCCTGCAGGTCGCTTGTAAGACCGGTCCGATTATCTGGGGGGAGCCGGGCACCAATGGCCAGCATGCCTTCTATCAACTCCTGCATCAGGGTACGGAAATAGTTCCCGTTGAATTCATAGGTTGCATCAAGAGTCAGCGAGGAGAGGATATCGAGGTCGCCGGCAGCACCTCACAGCAGAAACTGGTCGCCAACCTGCTTGCCCAGTCCTTAGCCCTGGCCGTCGGTCAGAAAAACGCCAATCCTAATAAATATTTTTCGGGGAATAGACCTTCCACTCTGCTGCTTGCCGACCGATTGACTCCTAAAACCATGGGGGCCCTGCTCGCCTTGTACGAAGCCAAGGTCGTCTTTCAGGGTTTTGCTTGGAATATAAATTCATTTGATCAGGAAGGCGTGCAGTTGGGTAAGGTGCTCGCGACGCGATTTCTCGATTGCATGTCCGGTAGGGATAAGAAAGGGGACAGTATCGAGCGCAGGCTCCTGCAGGCTGCCGTGAAAAAGGCCTGAGTTGCAGAGTCCATGGGTGAATGGTTGTTCATTCTGGGCGTATTTTCGGCTGCTTTTTTGTTGACAAAAGGGATCTTCAACGATATTCTCAACCCCTGAATGAATGTTCGAAGGTTTAGTTTTTCCTGTCATCCTGATGGTTGTGCATAAGTATAAGTTCAGGGGATGGAACAGGCGGTTAGTGCGAAAGAATTATTTTCAAGCCGATCTGCTGGAAAACGAGAACTGCTGATAGGTTTTTATTTTTGGTTAAGGTAGCAGTTTAAACAGAAATTCAAAGGAGGAATTCATGGCAAAGCATGAGACGCCCTTGTTGGACCAACTGGAGAGTGGCCCTTGGCCAAGCTTCGTTACAGACCTCAAGCGGCAGGCCGAGACTAAACCAGAGTGCTGGGATATCCTTGGTCAGCTTGAGCTGTCGTACAAAGAAAGAATCACTCATTGGAAGCACGGCGGTATCGTAGGTGTTTTCGGATACGGCGGTGGTATCGTTGGCCGGTATTCGGATTTACCCAAGAGGTTTCCTGGGGTAGAGCATTTTCACACTGTGCGTGTTGCACAGCCCGCATCAAAATACTACTCGACCAAGAATCTGCGTCAGCTCATGGATCTCTGGGAGAAGTACGGTTCCGGAATGACCAACTTTCATGGTTCTACCGGCGACATCATTCTCCTTGGTACCCGTACCGAGAATCTCGAGCCCTTCTTCTGGGATCTCACCCATAACTTGGGTCAGGATCTCGGCGGATCAGGTTCCAACCTCCGTACCCCCGCCAACTGCCTCGGTCAGTCACGTTGTGAGTGGTCCTGCTATGATACGGAAGAAGCCTGCCATTCTTTGACCATGAAATACCAGGATGAGATTCATCGTCCTGCATTCCCGTATAAGTTTAAATTCAAATTCTCCGGCTGCCCGAATGACTGTGTCGCCGCTATCGCCCGCTCCGATATTGCTGTTATCGGTACCTGGAGAGATGAGATTCGCATCGATCAGGCTGCCGTAAAAGAGTATATTGCCGGTAACTATCCGTCAAATGGTGGTGCCCACAGTGGTCGTGACTGGGGTAAGTTCAGCATCGAGAAAGAGGTTGTCGACCTTTGCCCTACCCAGTGCATGTGGATGGAAGGCGGCGAGCTGAAGATTGATGACAAGGAGTGCACCCGCTGCATGCACTGCATCAATGTCATGCCACGCGCCCTGCGGCCTGGCGTTGATACCGGTGCTACTATCTGTGTCGGCGCAAAAGCCCCGATTCTTGATGGTGCCCAGTTTGCAACCCTTATCATTCCGTTTATGAAAATGTCTGCCGATAACGAATTCGAAGAGCTGGTTGAGTTCATCGAGAAGGTCTGGGATTGGTGGATGGAAATTGGTAAGAACCGTGAGCGTGTTGGTGAGACCATGCAGCGTCTCGGTCTGCCTCACTTCCTGAGCGTCATGGGAATAGAACCGATTCCGCAGCATGTGAAAGAGCCTCGTTCAAACCCCTACGTATTCTGGAAAGATGAAGAGGTGCCTGGTGGGTTTGAGCGTAATGTTGAGGAATTCCGAGCCCGTCATGCTGCCTAATGCTGTTTGATCTGAATACTTTCTCATATTCATTATAAGGAGACTTACCATGGGTTATAATCCCGCCAAACCAATGGAAGGCCGGATCTCAGATCTGGGCCCACCCCACTATGAACAATTCTTCCCACCTGTCATCAAAGAAAACAAAGGCAAATGGTTGTGGCATGAGATCACCCAGCCCGGCGTTCTGATGCATAAGTCAGAGACCGGAGCTGAGGTCTATACCGTGCGTGTTGGAGGCGCCCGTCTTGTTTCTGTTGAGTTCATTCGTGAGGTCTGCGAGATCGCTGATAAGCATTGCGACGGATTCTTGCGTTTCACCACCCGGAATAACATCGAGTTCATGGTCGATGCAAAGGCCAAGGTTCAGCCGCTGCTAGATGAACTGGCCAGCCGTGGCAACAAGTTCCCGGTTGGTGGTACCGGCGCCGGTGTGACCAATATCGTCCACACCCAGGGCTGGGTACACTGCCATACTCCGGCAACTGATGCCTCTGGTGTCGTCAAGGCCGTCATGGATGAGCTGTTTGATTATTTCACTTCCATGACTCTGCCGGCACAGTGCCGTATCGCTCTGGCCTGCTGTCTGAACATGTGCGGCGCGGTCCATGCGTCCGATATCGCTATCCTGGGTGTCCATCGCAAACCCCCAATGATTGACCATCACCGTATCACCGGTGTCTGCGAATTGCCTCTGGCGATTGCCTCCTGTCCTCTGGGAGCTGTAAAACCCGCGAAGGCAACAGTTGACGGTAAGGAGATCAAGACTGTGCAGGTTAACGTAGAACGGTGCATGTTCTGCGGTAACTGCTACACCATGTGTCCTGCCATGCCACTGGCCGATCCAGAGGGTGACGGTATTGCTATACTCGTTGGTGGGAAGGTTTCCAACTCTAGGTCGATGCCGAAATTCTCGAAGATGGTAATTCCTTTCCTGCCGAACACCACACCACGTTGGCCTGAGACTGTGGCTGCAGTCAAGAAAATACTGGAAGCATACGCCAAAGATGCTAAAAAGTATGAGAGGCTGGGTGAATGGGCAGAGAGAATCGGTTGGGAGAAATTCTTTGAGAAATGTGATATTCCTTTCACCGATAAGAGCATAGATGATTACCGTCTTGCTTATGATACCTGGCGTACAAGTACCCAGTTCAAATACACCAGTCATATCAAGTAGTCTGCGTTTATTCTGGTCTGACCGGCTTCTCCGCCGGTCAGACCTTTGGTGCTTTCCTTTTGAGTACCCCCAAACAGGAGTTTTATCATGGCCCTAAGTAGAGAAGAACTCAAAGCTGCGATTCTGGAGAAAGCTGAAAAATCTCCTAAGCCACAGCTGTATATCAAGGATTTCTATGCATGTGATCCTGAAACAAAACCACGCGATATGAAAAATGTGGCCAATGACCTGGTGAAAGAAGGGAAGTTGATGTTCTGGTCTTCTGGCTCCACCACCATGTATGCACTGAAGAGCCGCATAAAAAACGAGGAAGGTGCAGAAGGTATCTGATTTTTTCTTCACATTCAGTTTAAAAAAGGTGCAGGGCAGAAATGCCGCTGCACCTTTTTTTATTGATCTCATATGTACACAACTCACATCTTCACATCAACAGACTCGACGAATAAAGTCGCTTTTCATCTGGCACTTGATGGCGCTGAACATGGTACCGCAGTCCTAGCCGAAATGCAGGTGAAAGGACGAGGGCGACTCGACAGGTTTTGGCATTCACCAGCTAAAAAAGGGTTGTACTGCTCTGTTATTATCCGCCCGAAGTTATGTGCCGAGGCGTATCCAAAAATCACCTTGGTTGCCGGCCTTTCTGTCTCTCATGCCCTGGACAGGACCTGCGGATGCCGGTCCTCTGTTAAATGGCCCAATGATATCTATATGAGCGGTCGGAAACTTGGTGGAATTCTTACGCAATCATCAACTCTTTCCGGAAGCACATCCTGTTCCTTTGCAGTCGTGGGTATAGGCGTGAATATTAACAACAGTACAGAGGATTTTGCTCCGGAAATTGAAAAGATTGCCACCTCAGTCTTTCTCGAAACTGGTAAAACAAACGATATTCAAGCAGTATTTCAGGCCATCCGCACTGAGCTCCTCAAGGACATTGAATTCTTCGAACAGAAAGGTTTTCGAGAGATTCTTGCTCGTTGGAAAAAGAAGGATATGTTGCAAGGTAAAGTGGTCAGGTGGATGAAACGGAATGGCGAGGTCATATGCGGTAGGTCGCTAGGTCCTGACCTTGATGGCCGGCTTGTGGTCCAGGATGAGTCAGGGGTGCATCATCAGATCATCTCAGGAGATGTTCTTCTTCGAGACTCTTTTGATATAAGCGCCCCACCCCACCTGCGGGCGGAGGGATCATAAAGTAACTTTCCGCCAATTATTGTTAAGTGGGCGACCAAAGCAGAAAAAATTAAAAGACACCCTTTCAACCATTTAAGTTTAAGTTGCTCGAAAGGGTTGTCTGTAAAAAAAGAGGCTGCTGAAAATGAGATTCAGCAGCCTCTTACAATGAGACAAAAATTGCCAGTCACCAATTAATAGCGATAATACTCAGGTTTATACGGGCCGTTTGCTGCAACACCGATATAGTCGGCTTGCTCCTTGGTCAGTTGGGTAAGGACAGCCCCGATCTTGCCGAGGTGCAGTCGGGCCACCATTTCATCGAGTTCCTTTGGCAGAAAGTAGACCTTATGCTCATATTTTTCAGAGTTCTGCCAGAGTTCAATCTGGGCCAGGACCTGGTTGGTGAAGGAGTTGCTCATGACAAAGCTCGGGTGACCCGTCGCACATCCGAGGTTAACGAGACGGCCTTCGGCAAGAACTATGATCTTTTTGCCGTCGGGGAAGATAACATGATCAACCTGAGGTTTGATGTTTTCCCATTGGAGATCACGGATACTTGCGATATCTATCTCTGAATCAAAGTGTCCGATATTGCAAACTATTGATTGATTGGGCATATTCTCCATGTGCTTTCTGGTGATCACCTTCAGGTTACCGGTACAGGTAACGAAGATATTGCCATAGCAAGCGGCCTCATCCATGGTCACGACCTTGTATCCTTCCATCGCGGCTTGGAGGGCGCAGATAGGATCGATCTCGGTGACATAGACCGAGGCACCCATGCCGCGAAGTGCTTGGGCACAACCCTTCCCAACATCGCCATATCCAACTACCACGGCATTTTTTCCGGCAATCATGACGTCTGTAGCCCGCTTGATGCCATCTATCAGGGATTCCCGACAGCCGTAGAGATTGTCAAACTTTGATTTTGTGACAGAGTCGTTAACGTTTATGGCCGGAGATTTCAGCCGCCCGGCCTTGGCCATCTCATTGAGGCGATGCACACCCGTGGTGGTTTCCTCACTGATTCCGCGAATTGCAGCCAATTCCGTGGTGTATTTCTCGTGCATCACAAGAGTAAGGTCGCCGCCGTCATCAAGGATCATATTGGGCCTCCAGTTGTCGGGGCCAAATATTGTCTGGTTGATACACCACCAGAATTCTTCTTCAGTTTCACCCTTCCAGGCAAAGGTCGGGAGTCCGACAGCTGCCATGGCTGCTGCGGCGTGGTCCTGGGTGGAAAAGATATTGCAGCTGGACCAGCGGATTTCAGCACCGAGTGCCGTGAGTGTTTCCATAAGCACTGCGGTTTGGATAGTCATATGCAAGCAACCGGCAATGCGGGCACCTTTGAGAGGTTGTTTGTCGCGATAGTCTTTCCGCAGAGCCATAAGGCCAGGCATCTCGGTTTCGGCGATTTCAATCTCTTTTCGCCCCCAATCGGCCAGCGAAAGATCTGCGACTTTGAAGTCCTGATGAGAAGTAGTCATTTTATTCCTATGTGTGTATGGAGCTCAGAAGAGATAGAGGTTTAAGTCAATAGACCAAACTGTACGGCTATTTTATTTTTACTGCCTGTCGAAGAAGTTCAGCCTTGTCGGTGCGTTCCCAGGTGAAGTTCGCCTCCTCTCTGCCAAAGTGTCCGTATGCAGCCGTTGCGCGATAGATAGGCCTGAGTAGATCCAATTGCTGGACAATTGCCTTGGGCCTGAGATCGAAGAATTCTATGATGAGATTTCTTATGGCATCGTCGGATATCTTTCCGGTTCCAAAGCTGTTGACATTGACCGAGACAGGGGTGGAGATACCGATGGCATAGGCTACTTGGACCTCGATCTCAGTCGCGATGCCTGCGGCGACAATATTTTTGGCGACATAGCGGCCCATATAAGAAGAGGATCGGTCAACCTTTGACGGATCCTTGCCGGAGAAGGCCCCGCCGCCATGCGAGCCCTTTCCTCCGTACGTGTCAACGATGATTTTACGCCCCGTAACACCGCAATCTCCGACTGGGCCACCGATGACAAATCTCCCCGTGGGGTTGATATAATACTTGGTTTTAGCGTCCAGCATACCTATCGGAAGAATGGGCTTGATTATCTCTTCCATAACGCCTTCTTTCAGGTCAGCATAGCTGACGCTTTCGTTATGCTGGGTTGAGAGAACAACCGCTTCAATCCGCTTGGGGAGACCGTCCACGTATTCTATTGTAACCTGACTTTTGGCGTCTGGTCGCAGCCAGGGGAGAGTACCTGCTTTACGGACTTCAGCCTGTCTTTTGGTGAGACGGTGAGCAAAGGTGATCGGCATGGGCATGAGGACCTCGGTTTCGTTGCTGGCGTAGCCAAACATAAGTCCCTGATCCCCGGCACCCTGATCGAGATCGAGTCCTGTTCCTTCATCGACTCCCTGGGCAATATCAGTCGACTGCTTATCAATCGCGGTGAGAACGGCACAGGACTGCCAATCAAATCCCATATCTGAAGAGTTGTAGCCAATCTCACGGATGGTCTGGCGGACAACATCCGGCATATCCACCCAGGCGGAGGTGGTGATCTCACCGGCGATAATTGCCATTCCAGTGGTTACCATGGTTTCACAGGCTACACGGGCTTTAGGGTCCTGTAAAAGAATGGCATCGAGGATGGCATCAGAGATCTGATCAGCCACCTTGTCTGGATGTCCTTCAGAAACGGACTCGGAAGTAAAGACATAATTAGACATAGTAAGTCTCCCAATTGGGCTAGTTAAGGAGGAGTTGGTATGGATAAACTTCTCCAATCGGATATATAGGATTTATGGCTGATGAGACGGCTTTCAAAAGCAGTAACGTACTACTCTAATATAGGCTGGATATAACACTACCGCCTTAATAAAGAGCATGGTAGATTATACTAAAATGAGGAGAAAAGCTTGACAAAAATTATCTCACATAGGCTTTCTCGGGGAGAGGCAAAAATGAAGTGCAAAATCAGCATATTTTGAGAGGTTTTTATGTTTGTTTGCCTCAAAGGAGAGGCCATGAACGGCAGATGAGCATTCCATAACTTGAACAATTGTCGGAAATGATTAATATGAACTCGCCTGAAGAGACGGATTTGTTTGCAGATAAGATTCGTGATGTTGAATCAGCTGCAGGCGGTGAGACCAACAGAAAACGGGAATATAAGGTAGACCAGAGGATATTCTCTGGGCAGAGGTCGGAAGTGTCATGTCTATAAAAGAAGCTCAAAATGTCCTGATGATTGAAGAGCAGGGTTTGGCTGCCGTTCGTGAGCGAATAGGTGAAGAATTTATACGGGCGGTTGAACTTGTCCTCGCCTGTCCAACGCGTCTTGTTATAACAGGGATCGGAAAATCTGGTATAATCGGACAGAAGATTGCCGCAACACTGAACAGCACCGGAACACCTTCATTTTTTTTGCACCCGGTCGAAGCCATGCATGGTGATCTCGGGATGGTTAGTCCCACCGATGTGGTTCTGGCCATCTCCTACTCAGGTGAGACTGTTGAGTTGAACGTATTGATGGCCAGTCTGAAAAAGCGTGAAATTTCAGTAATCGCTATGACTGGAGGTCTCAACTCATCTCTTGCCCTGGCCGCCGATGTTGTTCTCGATATTGCTGTACCACGAGAGGCCTGCCCGCTCGGGCTTGCACCTACAGCCAGCACTACGGCAACTCTGGCCATGGGTGATGCCTTGTCAGTTGTTTTGCTGAACAGGAAGAAGTTCCAGGCCGAGGATTTTCGCTACAACCATCCCGGTGGTAGCCTTGGCGAGCGCTTGAAAGTTAAGGTCCGCGAGGTTATGCTGACTGGTGAAAAAATACCGGTAATTTCCCCGGAAACTTCAACGCGTGAAGCTGTGCGAATACTCAACGAAAAAAATCTTGGTGCAGTGCTTGTCGTAAATGGGAAGGATTATGTGGTAGGTATTGTAACTGATGGTGACGTCCGTCGATATATAGCCGATAGTGCAGAATTGTCAGATACAGGTGTCAGCGGTCTGATGACTCCGGATCCTATCTGCATAGATCCTGACATGTTGGCAGCCGATGCCTTGAGTATAATGCAGAGGTATGAAATTACAGTCATACCTATTGTGGATAAGGACAAAAGACTCTCCGGAATCCTTCATCTTCATAACCTCTTGGGAAAGGGAGAGTTCCGTTTTCTGTTGTAGAAAGAGCTGGGGGAGGAAGTTGCACGCGAAGCCTCTCTGCCTTTTGTGGTTTATTGTTTGGAATTACTGTCGAAGGCCCATTTTTTCGTGAGTTCGGAGTAAGTGTAGAACATGACCAGCGTAAATGGTCTACCCCTGCCGGTTTCCGTACACTGGAGCTTGAAGAGCAGTTTGTCCTCGATCTGTTTGATATAGGTAATAACTGGAGATGTAAGGGTATCCGGACCGGCAACCGGGTAGTTTTCTGAAAAAAGGGTTTGGAAATTGTCTTCGAGATACTTGACCTTGTCGGCAATATGCTGTTTTTCTTTGAGTTCTACTATTGTTTTCCTCGATTCGGTAAGGGTGGTTTGAAATTCTTTCTCCTTGCCCACAGGACTTTTGCCGATGGTTTCGATAACCAGTTCAAGACGTTTTTCCGCCTCCCTCCGGTTTCTCCCCTCAATATTCCTGTCCGCCTCTTGGCGATCTCTGATAATTGAGGCCTGAAGCATGATTCGGGCCAATTTCTGCCGGTTCTGGTCTAAATCTGCCTGTTTGAGCAGGCCTTGATTATCCATAAGAATTTTGCTGGCCTTGGCATATTTTTTTATTGCTTCGTCCCATTGGCCGCTGGAGAAGGCTGCTTTCCCCTCATTGATGGTAGCGTACAGTTCAGCCCTGATGATATCTCCCTGAAGGGAGGACAAAACCTGGGTTTCTGATTGTTCCAAATTGGAACCTAAGGCAATGGCTTTCTGGAAGAGAGAGAAGGCGCCGGTCCAGTCAGAGTTGGCAAACAGTTTATCCCCTTGCTCTTTGAGGAGGAGAAAAGAGCATTTGTCCAGTTGAGGCCGGATTTCAGCGGAGAGGCGCTGCTGGACATCGGCGTCAAGATTTTTCATCTCAGCCATGGCCTGATCAAAATTCTGTCGGGCCGGTTGCCATAGCTTCTTGGCCATTTGCCGAGTACCCGTTCGCATGAACAGACGGGTCCTGGCTAGATGTATCTTTTTCTCAAGCTCCATCCGATAGGGACTGTCCATCTTTGTATTCTGTTGGACAGAATTCAGACCCTCCGTATAGACTTCAATGGCCTTTTGCCAATCGGATTCGGACATCAGCTTATCGCCTTCTGCCACAATTTTTTTTGAGTTCTTGAGTAAATCTGCTGTAGTTTTCAAAACATACTTGCCATCCAGCAGGACAAATCCTGTGAGTCCCTGACGTAGTTCTTCCGAACTCAGTATGGATTCGATTTTTTCATTGAGAGCAGTTCGTGCCTGTTTTTTAAGAAAGATAATGTCTTTTGAAATGTTTAGAGCAGAACCGCATGATTTTGAGGCGGCCTCGAACTGTTTGGCCTGCAGTTGGTTCGAACATTCGGCAAGGAGGTGTTCCGCCTGTTCGTATTGACTTGTAAGAGAACGGTAGAAGTAGACGAGGGGGCCGGCAATGAGCAGCACGCAGCTGATAATGACTAAAGGGAAACTATTGAAGTGACGTTTGCTTTTTTCGGTATAGAAGGTGAGCTGACCGGCGTTGTTGGGTTTCTCAGCCTGTGGGTTTTTCTCTTTATCTTTCTTCTGTTTGGTTTTCTTTTCTTTTCCTCCGCCCTTGGAGGTTTCTTTGCTTTTTTCTCCATCGCCCTGTACCCAGTCGCCAAGGAGATCCTTGGACTGTTCAGTGCGGCGGATATCGTCATGGATTTTTGGGTAATCGTTTACCAGTTCTTCAGCGGCGATATATTTTTCCAGAGCCTTTCCCGGAAGTCCCTGATGTTCGAGGGACTCACCCTGGGAATAGATTTGCCGGGCTTCTGCGAAGACGGTTTCTATTCGCTCAGAAAGTTCGTCCTTTCCCTCGAAGTCGGTTCCTGCCGGAAGATCTTTGAGGATTCCTTTCAGCTGATGAAATCGTTTCTGGCGGGATAAAAGCCATATTGTTTCTACATCGATGTCAGGCTCCCCTTTATGTACCTGAGGAGGGGTGACGGGTGATTCTGCAGGCTTCTGCTCTTTTTGAACTTCTCGTTCGATTCCGAGATAATTGAAATCTGAGGAGAAGTCCGAATCTTCCAGGGTGTCAATCGCAATTGTCTCGGCCAGTGATGAGGAAAACGGTGATGTAATGCTTTGTTTTTTTGTAGAATCGAGAGATGAGAGCTCAGCAAAGGGAAGCTTTTCAGTGTTTTCCCGGTACCAGACGGCAGCTTCTTCATTAAAGGTGTTTTCTTTGGAATAGATCTCACCCGCAATCATCTTTCCTATGTAGTGAATGAGATCTGGGAGAGAGCGCTCATGCTCCCAGAAATCACCAAGGCAGATGGCCGCAGGATCGAAGTCAGGATGGAAGAGCGAAGTTTTGGGCTTGCAACTCGGAGGAAAGTGTGGAAAACCAAAGGAAATGGTTATTGTTACAGTATGGTCTGAAGACTGCTGAATCTTACCGGAGTCATCTTTGTACACCCCGTTGATATGATAGTGCACCTCATACTGTTCTGGAGGATCGCCCTTGGTCGGTGTGACGGTTATTGAGGGATGTTGCGCGAAAACTTCTCTCACTTCCTGGAAAATATCCGCAAGTTGCTGTGATTCTACGCCCATATGTTGTCTCGGATGAAGTTATGAATATTATACGACATATTGCAAACTATTATATCAGCTTCTATGAGTAACTCAAAAAAAATCGTATGAATTTGAAATATAGACAAAATATTTTATTGTGGCCCCTGAGGCGCGAGGTCTCACTTCGGACAACGGGTATGGGTTATTTTTACTCTTTTTTGACATTTAAAGTTCAATCGAACAACATTTGGGCTGAGAAAGGGTTAGCTTCGCCTTGGATATATGGTGAATATGAAACCGTTTAAGGCAGTTTTTGAGATAGTTGAACAGAATAATTGTCCTCTTTACGAGATTGGAGAAAGTTTCACCCTCACCGACAGGGCCATCGTCTGTCCGGAAAATAAAGAGGTCTGTCTGATACTGGTACGGGAAATGACGGAACTGCTTTTTGTGTTGTTGAAGGAAAAGCCCTCTGAAAACCAAGACTCTCAGAAAAATCGGTTTTTTAACTGCAGTGGCTGTACTGGACTTATCAAATTCCGCCGACTGCAAACTGCTGCCGCTCTGGTATCGGGAAAAGGTGCTCTTGCCCAGATACAGTCTACGGAGAAGCCTTTATACGGCCGGATTCTCGATAGTCCTTTTCTTCGGGCCTTACCGGATAAAAATATTGAAATCTTTCTTGGCGCCTGCAAAGAAGTAGTGATTGAACAAGGAGGGATTCTTATCCATAAAGGTGAGTCCAACCATAATCTCTATGTTATCCTCGAAGGTGAGCTCCTGGTTGAAGACGCTCATGTGATCATCGCCACCTTAAGAGAAGGAGAGATCTGCGGTGAGATGAGCTATCTGGGCAGCGGAGTGGCGGGGTCCACCGTCAGGGCGAAGAAGAAGAGTGCGGTGCTTGCCATAAGTGGTAAGGATTTTAGCAGATTGCTCGGCAATACCGCTTCCGTTCAGGTTTTTATGGCTCAGCTTCTTGCTTCGAGATTGCAGAAAACCAATGCCGCGAGGGCAAAGGAATTCGAATCATGTATATCTGGAAAGCTTGATGAGGTTGTTCCGGCAGAGCTTTTTCAGATTTTCCACATGCATCAGAAAACCGGGGTTCTGACATTTCATCTTCAGGAAGGAGAGGGGAAGGTCTCCTTCCGAGAAGGCTGTATTATAAATGCGAGCTATGGGAAGAGGGTGCACCAGGCCGCCATTTTTGCCATTCTGGCTGAAAAGAAGGGGGTGTTCAGGTTTACCGTTGGTCTGACACCCCAAGAGATGAAAGCTGCCGAGATCGGTGATTTCATGATGCTCCTGATGGAAGGTGTCAAGCGCATTGACGAGGAGCAGATCGGTTGAAAATTCAGGTTCCGGCCAAGGGCAGGGGTGATGCAAAAGGCGGAAGTAGGAGGATTTCCATGAAGCTGTGTACATGGTAGTCTGCCTGCAGGAGGCTATTCTTAAAGGCAATAAAGGGTACACCGCAGGCTCCAGCGTGTTGCTGGTCAATGACTGAATCTCCGATATAGATGGCCTCTTCCGCCCGGCAGCCAAAATGGCCGAGGATTTCCTCGAGCGCATCCGGGGCAGGTTTGGGTCGGCTGGCGTTTTGGGCCGTCATGATCTTGCTGAAATAATGGTGCAGATCAAAGCTCTTGAGGAGCGGCTCCATGGTGTTGGTACGATTGGTGGATATGGCCAGATGGTAGAGTGGCCGGGTAATGTTGAGGAAGGGGATCAGATCTTTCTCCATTTTAAGCATTCGCAGAAAAGGTGTGTAATCACATGACATCCGATAGCGGTCAATTTTTTGCAGGTCCTGCTCCGGGTAATGGCGAAATATGTGGGCGATGGAATTGGTAGTGTTATGTATATGGACAAAATCCAGCTCTGCCTCGGTCATTGGCGGCTTGCCAAAGTGCTGGAGCAGGTGGTTGTAAAAAAGGCAATTGGAATTCTTGGAGTCAAACATAACTCCGTCACAATCAAAGACAATAAGTTTAAGCATCATAATCCTAACTGAACAGCAAGAGGGTATGTCCGCCCTCAGCCAAAAAGTCTTTCCCCAAGCCATTTGATGGCAAAAAGCAACAGTTCCTCGTCGGTTTCCTGTCCCTTGACCTGGGCAGTCTCAGTGTCAATAGAATTGAGTTCTCCTTTCATGAGCATAGCCCTTAACCTGTCGAGATCAAAAAGCATAAGGAGAAAAAGCTCCTGTTCGGCCGGTGTGGGGATGAATCCACGACGCACTTTTTCGTGCTGCAGGACTAATATCACAGCATCATTAAACATGTTGTAGTCTGTCATGCCCTGATCGGTACAGTACTGTTCGGCTGTCTGAGTCCCAGCTTCCATGTAACCCCGGCAGTGCTCTTCCTTGACCAGGACAAAGTGTTCATCAATTGTGCCAGATGCCATTCGTATGGCCGCCCGGCCGATGGGATAGGCTCGACAGGCCCCTGGACGGTGTTCATAGACTGTGCAACCATACGGAGAGACAAAGGTGCAGCTGCCTCTCCCGTCATCGATCATGGTAAGATAGAGTCGGGGGAAGGCCTCGCGCTCCTCCTGTTCGACGATGACGTATCTCTCGAGAAAGTCACTGGAGCTGAGGCCTGTCGCCCTGCGCAGCCGCAGGAGGTCGTAAGGTGTGAGAGCCAACTCAAGGAGCCTGCAGCACTCGGTAAAACAGCCCACCCCCTTATGACAGGCGAAGCTGAAGGTTGTTCCACTTTCCAGGCGTTGGACAAAGTCCGGAAAGTGCCCTGCCGTTATTCCGTCTCCAGCCATTTTATATCTTTTTTTCCGGCATGAGGGTCAGGATGGGGCTGGCGACAAAGACCGATGAGTAGGTGCCAATGATTATACCGACAAGCAGGACGAGCGAAAAATCATGAATGACGGATCCCCCCATGAAGTAAAGCGCGAGTAGGACCAGGATTGTGGTCGTACCGGTGACAACGGTACGGCTCAACACCTCATTGACACTGAGATTGATTACCTCATCAAGCGGTTTTTCCTGATATTTATGGATGTTTTCACGGATACGGTCAAACACGACGACGGAGTCATTGATTGAGTAGCCGGCCAGGGTCAGCAGGGCAGTGACAATGAGCAGATTCATTTCCAAATTCAACAGCCAGCATATGCCAATGACGCAGAAGACGTCATGCAAGGTGGCGACCATTCCCGCAAGACCAAACCTGAGGTCGAAGCGAACGGCGAGATAGAGGACAATCCCGCCAAGGGAAAGGACGATGGCAAGAAGAGCCTTGTCGCGCAGCGTTGAGCTGACTGAGGAGCCGATTTCGGATTGGCCTTCAAGAACGAATTTCTGTTCAGGAAGTTCTTTGGTGAGAATATTGGTGATTTTATCGCTGACTCCCGACAGGACTTCTTCGCTCTTTTTGACCTTGACCATAAGGCGGGATTCATTTTCAACCTCCTGCAGATCAATACCCTCAAAATTGTTGCGGTCGAGGGCTTTGCGGACCTCGCTCAGGTTGAACGGTATACTGGCCTGGTAATTGAGCAGTGAACCGCCGGAGAAATCGACACCCATATTGGCTTGTCCTCTGGCGATTTGAATCATGGCAATAACGCCGATGGCGGCTGTGACCGCGGAGACGATGAAAGTGATATTCTTTATCTTCAGATAGTCAAAATTTGGTTTTTTAATGAGGGTCAGGTATCTGATCTTCTTGATGGGGCGGAAGTAGTTGAGCACATTGAACATCATTTCTGAGCATGTAAGTGCGGTAAAAAGATTAAAGAGGATACCCAGAGAGAGGGTGATGGCAAAGCCCTTGATCGGGCCGGTGCCGAACATGAAAAGGGCCACAGCGGTTATCAAGGTTGTGACCTGAGAATCCATGATAGAGAGAAAGGCTTTATCAAATCCACCGTCAATACTTGACCGGACAGATTTCCCCATTGCCAGCTCTTCACGGATGCGTTCAAAGATGAGCACGTTTGAATCAACGGCCATACCGATAGAAAGGACGATACCGGCAATACCGGGCAAGGTAAGTGTCGCATTCAGTATAGCCAATCCAGCGAAAAGAAAGAGGATATTCAAAAATAAAGCGCTGTTGGCAATGACACCGGAGGTTCGATAGAAAATAAGCATGAAACCAATAACCATAATAGTCCCGAATAGCCCCGAGGTCACGCCCTTGTTAATGGAATCCTGCCCCAGGCTGGCCCCGACAGTCATATTCTGAATGATATCAACGGGGGCCGGCAGGGCACCTACCCTCAGGACAATGGCGAGATCTGATGCCTCTTCATGGGTGAAGCTTCCTGAGATCTGCGCGGATCCGCCGAGGATCCGCTCACGGATGACCGGGGCTGAACGGACATTGTTATCGAGTACGATAGCCATCCGCTTGCCGACGTTTTTCTCCGTTAGATGCCCGAAAATCTTGCCGCCTCTACCGGTCAGATCAAGGCTGACATAGGGCTCGTTAAAACTCCCACCGATTCTGACCTGGGCGTCCTTCACCATCTCTCCTGTCATGAGGATCTTGTTTTCCAGGAGAATGGGGGTGAACCGCTCTTGTTTCGTCTGGGGATCAACATCTTTTTCAAAGGAGATCGTGGTATCGCCGGGCAGCCGATTTTGCAGGGCGCGGTTGAGCTTTTTCAGCTCTTCGCCATTTTTCCATTGCCCTGATTTCTTTGCGTTCTCAACAAGTTCGTTGAGATTGAGTCCGGCCGGTTCGGCAACGAGCTTGAACTCGAGTTGGGCGGTATCGCCCAGTAGTTTCATGGCCCGTTTCGGGTCCTTGACACCTGGCAGTTGGATAACGATTTCATCGGCCCCCTGGCGGACTATGACCGGTTCCGCTACACCGAACTGGTCAATCCTGTTGCGGATGATCTCAAGAGACTGCTCAACCGAATGTGTTTTTATATAGTCTTTTCTTGAATTTTTCAGGGTCAGGACGATGCGGGGAAAACTGCCCTCCTGGGATTCGATTTTCGTGTCGATATCCGGAAAATCTTCCGATATCAACTTTTTTACCTGCTCCAGGCTGCCGGTGTTGGGCAATGTGAAAATGACAGTGTCCGGCGAAGAGGAAGGTATGCGGATGGCACTGACCGATTGTTCGGAGAGAGTATCTTTGAGGTCATTGGCAGCAAGCTCAAGTGAGTTTTCTTCGGCCTTCTTGAGATCAACCTTGAGGACCAGATGCATTCCGCCCTGCAGGTCAAGGCCAAGGCGCAAGCCACCAGGCGCCATGTATTTCTTCCACCAGTCCGGCGTACCAGAGTAGAAAGATGGAACAATCGTGACTACCGACATGACTATTAAAAAAACGAGCAGGCCCAGCTTGAGTTTGAGTGATGTATTCATTGCTACCCCGAAGGTTTCTATAAGTATGAAAAGAAATTATGGCAGGCTGCGAACTGCCAAACCCCGAGAGTATAACGCAATACTTGAATCTTGCAAGGTACTGGGTGACAGAAAGGAGGAAAATATCGGGTTCAGGGCTGCAATGGTGGGGAGTAGCCGTAAAGAAAAATAGTGTCAGCTTGATGCAGGATCTGGTTTTCTCATATTTATTGCATGGGCCATGCAGGCCGCACCGAAACCGTTATCGATATTGACTACCGCAAGGCCCGGGGCGCAACTGTTGAGCATACCGAGAAGGGCTGCCACTCCACCAAAACTGGCACCGTAGCCGATCGAGGTTGGCACCCCGATAACTGGACATTGTACCAAGCCGGCGATGACGCCGGGGAGGGCTCCTTCCATGCCGGCCACAGCGATGATGACTGAGGCCTGGTCAAAAAGAGCCTGGTGGGCAAGGAGACGATGGAGTCCGGCAACGCCGATATCATAGGTCCTTGCCACCGGGTTTCCCATGCTTTCTGCGGTCAGTAAAGCCTCTTCAGCTACGGGGATATCAGAGGTGCCGGCGCAGGCTACGAGGACGGTTCCCCGGCAGTTCTGCATTTCTATTTTCCGATGCCTTGCTATCAGCATGCCGGCTGCCTTGTCATAGGAAAAATCAGGAAGCGATTCGGTGACAGCTGTCGCTTTTTCCTGATCAACCCTGGTGACCAGAACGGGTTGGGTATGCGGCATGAGGGCCTTGGCGATGGTGATGATTTGTTCTGCCGATTTGGAGGCACCATAGATGACTTCAGCTATCCCTGTACGCAGGGAACGCTGATGATCTATGCAGCCATCAGGAACATGTTCCGCCGGAAAATGCCTGAGCCGTGTTATCGCCTCATTGATCGAACAACTACCACTTTGCACGAGGAAAAGAAGTTGCCTGAGGGTTGACTGATCCATACTATGATGAATGACGTGTGAAAAGGCGGTTGGATAGGACTGTATTCTTGACTGACTCAAGTCAGGCACACTATCATGGTCTGCACTGAAGGTAAAGAAATTGTCGTGGTTTACGGTCACCGATGATTCTGGTATCTTATATTGTGTAAAAAAGAGGAACGTGTGAGACACATCTCAAGACTTTTGCTTTCTCGATGGTATAGCTGACAGCAGGGTTCGATATGGGCCAGGAGAATCTCCCCGGTTATATTCAATATCTTATGGATGCAGGCAGTTATCCTCACCCAGCTGACGAGGTACAGCTCCTGCAAACCCATATTTCCTTTGTTGTCCTTGCTGGAGACTATGTTTATAAATGGAAAAAACCGGTCAACTTGGGGTTTCTTGATTTTTCCACCCTGGGAAAAAGGAAATATTTTTGCGAACAGGAGCTAGTCCTCAATCGCCGACTCTGCCCGGAAGTGTATCTTGATGTTGTATGCATAGCTCGGCAGAGCGGCTCATTCTGTCTCAATGGCACTGGTGAGATTGTGGAATACGGGGTGCAGATGGCCCGACTACCTGAAGACAGGATGATGGGCCTCATGATGGAGCGGGGACTGCTTTGCCAAAGCGACATTGATCGGATTGTCGCCAAACTCGTTCTGTTTTATGCAAGGGCTGAGAAGTTTGAGGCGGTGAAAAGATTTGGTAGCGCAAATGTTGTTGCTGAAAATGTCTTTCAGAACCTCAACCAAACGGAGCCTTTCATCGACAATGATATCCTCAGACGAGAGCAGTTTAAGAGGATCCTGAATTTCTCGACGAGCTTTTTAGGAGGCGAGGAGCTCTTCGCTCTGCGGATGGATAAAGGAAGAGTCCGTGATTGTCACGGCGACCTCCATTCCGGCAATATTTGTTTGACAGATGAGGTGTGCATTTTTGACTGCATTGAATTCAGTGATCGGTTACGGTGCGGCGATGTTGCAGCGGATGTGGCCTTTCTCGCAATGGATCTCGATCTGCATGGTCTGGCGCAACTGTCCGGGTATTTTATAGAGCAGTTCATCGACTGTTCAGAAGACCCCGGACTCTTGATCATGCTCGATTTCTATAAATGCTACAGGGCCTGTGTCCGGGGCAAGATAAACCTATTGACTGCCATCGACCCCGCGCTTGACGCTGCATTGGCCTTACGATACAGGACACGGGCAAAACAATGCTTCGCCCTGGCAGAGAGTTACATCCCAACTTCATGATAAAGAGGAGGGACGTAATGAAACTTGCCATGGTGTTTTTCGGCGTAACTGCGACAGGCAAGAGCTATGTGGCTCAGGCATGGGCAAAAAGATGGGGGTGTAGGTATCTCAATTCGGATATCGTCCGCAAAGAGCTTGCCGGCAGAGATCCGGGGAGCAGCCAGAAGGCTGCGATCAATGCAGGAATATATGCTCCGGAATTCACCCGCCGGACCTATGATGAGTTGATCCGCCGGGCAGAACAAGCCCTTCTTGAAGGTACAACCTCTTGTGTTGTCCTTGACGCCTCTTACCTGTCACGCCCGGAGCGCGACCTTGTTCGGGCGTGTCTGGAGGGGAAATGCCAAGTAATTTTTGTCCATTGCACCTGTCCGGAAGAGATCGTCAAAGAGAGACTGGCATTCCGGGCAAATGATCCTCACGCGGTATCCGATGGACGATGGGATATCTACCTGAAACAGAAAAAGGATTTTGCAATGCCTGCTGAACTGGAAGAAGCAGGACGTCTTGTGACCCTTGAGACAAACAGGGCCTTGCCGGAGTTGTTGCAGCTTCTGGAGAGGGAGGTGTGTGCTATGGGGGAGGGCGTCTGTTTCTCTTCTTCCGGCAGGAGAAAGACAGAAAGGTGTTGCTGGGGAGAAGAATAATAATATCTAGAGGATCAGTCAGTTGCAGATCCGGCCAGTGAGGGCATTAAACGTGTATACACAAATCTATATATTGCGATTTCCAAAAGAAACAAGTGACAGGCCATTTATTTATCAATTGGTCAAGGAATATGATATCGAGTTCAATATCCTCAAGGCGGATATCCTGCTGCAGAGGGAAGGGGTGATGATTCTGGAACTTAAGGGGAGCAGCAAGCATAATGTCAAGGCCGGGCTGGATTACCTCAAGGGACTAGGCGTACAGGTCGAGCGGTTGGCCGCCAGGATTCATCGGGACGACGAAAAATGTTTTCAGTGCGGGGCCTGCACCGGCATCTGCCCAACCGGTGCCCTTTATATCCGGCGCCCTTCAATGGAGGTGCTTTTTGATCCGCAGAGGTGCACAGGTTGTAGCCTATGTGTGCCAGTATGTCCGGTAAGAGCGATGGAGGTGTCCTTGGCCGAGGAGTGGGTTTTGCCTGAAGAACTGATCGTCTGAGATCAGCTAAGAGGCGGTTTCCTGTGTCAGGAAAATGACGGAAAACATCTGTCCGATCCCATAAGGAGATCGGACAGGAAAAGGCCTGAGTAGGATTTGATCCGCTCACTCATTCGCTGATGGTTCTTTTTTAGATGACGTGAAGATTGACCAATCCGGCAGTGACATCTTGGGGAACCATGAAGAAAGGTTTGATTTCGGTGCCTTTCCTGCCTGAATGTTGGCAAGAAGATCTTTGGCCCGGGGAGTTATGCCGGAATCGGGATACATGGCAAGTATATGCTTGAGCCGGGTCTCGGCTTCCTTGAGTTTTTCTGTTCTCAGATAAAACTCAACGATAAAGTATTCATGATTGGCAAGAAACTCCCGGGCAGCCTTGATTCGTGCTTGGGCTTCATCGGTGTAAGGGGATTCAGGATAGGCCCTAATCAGTTGACCGAAGAGCTGAATGGCCTGTTCAGCCCCTGAGATATCACGGTCAATCCGGTCGATCCGCTTGTAATTGCACATGGCCTTCTGGTACATCACATAGGGCATGGCCTCGTTGGTCGGATGTCTGTCTTCAAATTGCTGGTACAGAACGAGTGCTTCAGAGTAGTGTTCAAGAAAATAATTGCAGTCCGCTGCCTTGAGTTCTGCCAGAGTTGCCTCCGGAGTAAAGGGATAACGATCAAGAATTTCCTGAAAATATTCGAGAGCCGTGAAGTATTTCCCTACTGCATAGTCATCCATGCCATTTGCCGCCAAGGTCTTGGCGGGGAGGTGCACATCCACCACCTCCTTTCCTGAAAAATCGAGCATAGACTTCATCTTCGCACAGCCGGTCAGGTTGAAGAGGAGAATGAGCACACAAAGCTGCGCGAGTACAAGCGAAAAACGGGTGATCGAAGAGGAGTTGGATGAGTGCATAGTTCTCCCAAAGGGTAGTTATTTGAGGCTTTGCAGGTAGGCTTCAGCGGCAAGAACAGCGGTTGCACCTTCTCCTGCGGCATTGATAATCTGGCGCACAGCCTTGCTGCGGATATCCCCAGCGGCCATGCACCCGGGAATCGAGGTCCGGGTTTCCGAGTCAGTGGGAATGAAACCCCATTTGTCGGCTTGGAGGAGATCGAGAGGCAGTGCCTCGTTATTGGGAGTTACACCAATCAGCACAAAGGCTCCTTCCACGGCCAGAGTTGATGTCTTGTCGGCAGTATCGATAAGATTCACACCTTCAACCCCTTTCTTGCCTTCGATGGAAGTGACCCGAGAATTCCAGATGAAATCAATCTTGCTGTTGGCAAAGACCATCTCCTGGAGGATTTTGGTAGCTCGAAGTTCGTCCCGGCGATGGATTACAGTGACCCTGCTGGCAAACTTGGTCAAATATTCCGCCTCTTGGATGGCGGTATTGCCGCCACCGATGACGGCAACATGCATATTGCGGTAAAAAGGGGCGTCGCATGTGCCGCAATACGAGACCCCCTTGCCGCGGAGTTCAAGTTCTCCAGGAACATTGAGGGTATTGGCGCTTGCCCCGGTGCAGATGATGAGTGTGTCACAACTCATCTCCGACCCGTCGTCAAAAATCAGGCGTTTGTGCTTATAGTCGCTGAGATCGACTCGGCTCACATGGGCCATGAGGGTATTCAGGTCAAAGCGCTTTGCATGAGCCGTCATTTTATCGACAAGGTCAAATCCTGAAATCCCTTCGGGGAAACCCGGATAATTATCGACCCAATCAGTGAGAAGGACCTGGCCTCCAGTTGCTCCTTTTTCAATCAGAACATGGTCGAGACGGGAACGGGCGGCATAGAGGCCGGCGGAGAGGCCAGCGGGGCCGCCTCCTAAGATCACCAGTTCATAGTGTTTCTTTTGCATGGATGAAGAAGATGAACCGAAAAAATGGAAACGCTGTCTGTTGTATTGGGGAAAGAGAAAAAGACCCGGAAGGAACAGACAGCACAGGGAAAATTAGAGAGCTTTCTTTATGAGATCTATAATCTGTGCTTTGCCAACAGCCCCGGTAATCTGATCGACCACGTCCCCATCCTTGAACAGGATAAGTGTCGGGATTGCCCGAATGCCGTACTTGCCGGGTGTGACGGGATTTTCGTCAACATTCATTTTGGCAATGGTCACTTTGCCGGAATATTCCTCGGCGAGGTCTTCAACGACTGGGCCAATGGCCTTGCATGGCCCGCACCAGGGGGCCCAGAAGTCTACTAGAGATGGCTGTCCTGAACTGATCATTGCACTGAAATCTGCATCATTAACGTGTTGGACCTTATCATTTGCCATTGCGCATGTCTCCTTTGAAAGCGGGTATTGTTTTGTCAACCTCATTCACCGGTGACGGATGTACCGTGAATGAAGAGATTTGTAATTAGTTTACCTGCTGCTCTTTTACCTGACAAGCAAAATATTGTCGAAGCAAAACAGCGATAAATGCACAAGCAGGCCCCACAACCTTGTGCATGGAGACGGGAGAAATCAAGGGGAAACGTGTTTGACAGTATTTCCCTTGGCATGCTATATTTACAAGCCATCTGGCTGGTCGTAGTTTACCGGGCTGTAGCTTGACTGTTGACTGTAATACTGTCGGAGAGTTTCATTGGCGCCCAGAATTTTTCCAATTTTTGCCTCGTAGAACCCAAAAAGGAATAAAATGAAAAGAGATATATCAGAGGAGATGTTCAGACAGGCCAAAAAGGTGATTCCTGGTGGTGTAAACAGCCCGGTCAGGGCCTGTAGGTCGGTGGGCTGTGACCCGGTTTTCATTAAACGAGCCAAGGGGGCATCGGTGTTTGATGTCGATGGTAATGAATATATTGATTTCGTCTGTTCCTGGGGGCCGATGATTCTTGGACATGCCCATCCGGCTGTCATCAGGACCATTACAACGACTGCTGCGGACGGTACCAGTTTTGGGGCACCCACGCCATCCGAGGTAGAACTGGCAGCCATGGTGGTGGAGGCCCTGCCGTCAATTGAAAAAGTTCGTTTCGTCAACTCCGGCACCGAGGCGACGATGAGTGCTATACGACTGGCCAGGGGCTATACCGGGCGAAATATTGTCGTCAAATTTGATGGCTGCTACCATGGGCACGCTGATTCCTTCCTCGTCAAGGCGGGATCTGGACTTCTGACTCTCGGAATTTCTGGGAGTCCAGGAGTTCCCGAGGATATTATCAAAAACACCCTATCCTTGCCCTATAATAATTTGGAGATCTTTGAAAAAACTCTGCGGGAAAAGGCCTCGAATATTGCCTGTGTCATCATCGAACCCGTTGCGGCCAATATGGGATGTGTCCCTCCTGCCCAGGGGTTTCTTGAGGGAGTTCGGCGGATAACAAAGGAGTTGGGTATTGTCTTGATATTTGATGAGGTCATAACTGGGTTCAGGTTGGCCTACGGCGGTGCCCAGGAATATTACGGCATCCTGCCCGACCTGACCTGCCTTGGGAAAATTGTCGGCGGCGGCTTGCCGGTCGGTGCCTATGGCGGCAAGGCAGAGATTATGGACTGTATCGCTCCGGACGGGCCAGTATATCAGGCGGGAACGCTGTCCGGGAATCCCCTGGCCATGGCGGCAGGAATAGCCACACTCAAGGAGCTGCAACGGCCTGGATTTTATGCGGAACTTAATGCCAAGGCGGCTTCCTTTGCGGAACTGCTTAATGAAATAAGAAATAATCTCGGAATTGAGGTGCAGTTAAACAGGGTCTGTTCGCTCATGACGGCCTTTTTTACAGCAGGACCGGTGCTTGATTTTGAATCGGCGATGCAGGCAGATACGACGCGCTATGCTCGGCATTATCGGCAAATGCTGGAGAAGGGGATTTATCTCGCCCCTTCCCAGTTTGAAGTAGCCTTCCTCTCGGCAGCACATTCTGAAAAAGAGCTCGAAACGGCAGCGAAAATGACTGAATGGTCATTCAAAAAATTGCTCGATGCGTGAAAAATCGATTGACTTTGACAGGGAGGCATGATACCAAACCCTGTTATATTAGAACCGATAATGGCATTGCAAAAGAGTGGAGATCAGGATGTCTGATATCAAAAAAGAGATGATCCACTTGCTGGCAAATTATGGTCACATA